>CAMKEM010000073.1 GCA_946411565.1 uncultured Prevotellaceae bacterium
TGACAAAGAAAAACGCTTCTTTTTTTGTGCCTCTATGAATTATTTAGGTTAATATTTTTTCCCAAAAAAATATTAGCAAATTTTATTATGCCGTGCATTTCTTTTATATATAATAAATGAAATACCAATCCCTATGATGCAAATGGATGCAGAAGAAAGGTTCCTTATTGTTTTTAATGATTCGATTTTTTCTTTTCTTTTTTCATATATGTGTAGGTGCTCCTCGTAATCATAACGATCATCTTGATATGCCCCATATCCTTTACGTCCACAATCATACAGATAACTACTCAAGGATAATTTTGTTCGATTTGCATCTTCTGCAAGATGAAGATTTAATTCTCTGATAAAAATTTCATGGTCAATAATGTCATAGACAGCTTTTGAAGCCAAAACTGTAATAAACAAAACGATGACAATTAGTGTGATTGATTTTTTTTGTTCATAACTTTTGGACTTTTTAATCATCAAACCTGTCAGAATAACCAATTTCACCTATGAGAGGCGTGAGTTCATTTATTTTAGTACGTATGTCTGAACTTGATATGGGAATTTGGATGTTTGTTTCTTTATTCTTATTTTCTACATTATTTAGCAGTTCTACAATCTTGCTGCAAAATGAATTAAGACTACCAGAGGGATTTTTCACCAAACCATAGCAAGTATTCATGTCATTATATAGTCCGTCTAACACATGCTGTGTTTTTTCAAAATCAGATGGAGCATTATACATTTTTTCCATATCTCTCTTTGATATGGCCATAAATTTCTCTACTTTATCTAAAACTCCTTTATTTTTGTAGTAGTTATATCTTTCTTTTATCATGGCTTCCTCGTTGCCATAATGTGAAATTGCACTACTCCATGTGTCATGGTAATCTTTCAATATCACAAGGCAAATATATGATGCGGCCATAGAATTTATTTTCATTTCTTTGGCAGACGCTTTGTAATTCTCTACCTTAACTTTATTCTGGTTGTTCAAGAAGAACAACGAAGATAACACTAGTATAAACAACAATCCTACACCAATAAAAATTTGCTTTTTACTAATAGATATAGTCATAATCGAATTAGGTCATTATATGCCATTACCCTTCGGCTCTAAAATATGTTTCTCTGTTTTGTCTACGAATATTTATATAGAAATAATGTTGGTTTTGCTGTGTACATAAGAAGTTCACGATAACCTATGTACAAATTGGTTTATTTACCCCCAACGGGATAACTATATTTGTGAGTTGAATCCTTTTTGGTGATGATTATAATCATTAGATGTTTTTATTGCCTATAAATACCCAATAAGGCAAGTGATGGTTTCTTATTAAGTATTGACCACATAAAGTAAAACGCAGGTATCCACTTCTGCTCGTCCGTCGTTGAGGTGTAGGATACCTATGATGGTAGACGATACAGAGTAATACCCACGTCATATGATAAAGGTAAACGGAAAGTGTGCAGAGAAGATTAATATCTTCGCAAGCACACTCCGAGATACACTTATAGCATACTCGTAAGAATCACTTCTTGCATTGTCTTTGACCATCATATCGAAATTTCCTACGTTTCAACAGACCAATAGACAAAGCATCAATGACGCTTTTTCATTATGTAGTGTCTAACCACTTATAATGGTTATGACGTTGCAAATATAGGCATTTTCTTTCTTAATACGAAAGAAAATATGTAAAAAAATTATGAGAAGACCCTATTTTCTTTATATTTTGTAAAATCAACCTAACAAAATAACAAATTACACGCAGAATCTTAGTAAAAATCTCTCTATTCCATCAATAGATAAAGAAGCCCATCAAAATATGATGGGCTTCTTTCAATTATAAACGTTATTTGTTTTGTTAATCAGTCTTTACTTTGAGAACTCAAATCCGAGCTTCATGCCGCTGTAATTGCTTGCTATTGATGAGATAGAGCTGAGGCTTGCTGATGCTGCTGAAGCGGAATTGATAAGCGTGAGTAGCTTGCTTGCATCGAATGTGAGACCCATAGTAGTGCCTGCGATGCTGACGTATGCCGTAACCTGATTGCCCAGAGCGGTAGTGATGGTCAGCGTCTTCTTGTTTGAGTCGAAAGTATATGAGCCAGAGTAGGTCTTGCTACCGATGGTGTACTGGAGGCTGTTGTCCTTGTTGAACACGAACTTACATGAACCTGGCTTGATGCCCACCTTCTGATAGTAGGTTTCGAGGGTAGCCTCTACCTTGCTTGACACGATAGATCCGCCAGCCTTGGCAAGAAGGTTCTCGCTCTCGAACTGTACGCAAGGTTTTTGGTAGTTCCATGTACCTACGAGGAAGTTCTTGTTGGTCAGTATGTCACCTGCAAACACAGAGATGATGTCGCCGAGCACATTACCAGTGCTTGATGCGGTAGAGCCGCCAGTTGAATTGGTAAGGATTGCGCCGAGGATGTCACCTGCGCCTACTGTTTGCTGAGAGTTGTTAGTGGTAGCGGTGCCTGTAGTACCAAGGCCACAGCTTGTTAAGAGTCCGCAGCAGAGAGCCACGGCAATGGAATAAGTTACTTTTTTCATAATTGATTGGCCTCTCCCCCCGCCCTCCCCCATAGGGAGGGAGCCGGATTGCTCAAGGGGGGGTATTTCCGGTTGTTATTAAAACTGAGTTAAGAGTGAAAAACTGAGAGTGAAGAATATGAGTTTGTATTACAGTTAAAAAGTTGTTTATTAGCTTTACGCTATAACAATGTAACTTAAATTCTTCACTATTCACTTTTCACTATTCACTTTCAGCGTGCAAAGTTACGTCTTTTTTCGCAAATCCATTCATTTTAATAGTTAAAATATGGATAAATTGCTGTTTTCCCATTTTCTTGTAATATCTTTGTAGGCAGAAACCAATAACAATGTATGATTAAAAATGATGAAACTGTTAAAATCGCTGATTATTCTACCTATCCTGATCTTCACTCTTGTTGGATGTAAGGAAGATGACGAAGCACCATTGCCTATGCTGACGTCGAAGAGCGGCTTTTCGATAACCTTGCCTTATAGTCTTGGCACAAAGGTGGCGCTGGAGTTCACAGCTTCCGACAGATGGACGACTTCGGTAGCGAATAGGGCGAGGTTTAATCTCTCTGCAACATCGGGAAAGGCTGGTACGAACTGTATTCTCGTTCAAGCTAACAGATTTAACTGCACGAATGAGGATCTGCACTATTCATTTACGATCAATTCTACCAATGAGAACGGCACCACGAGCGTGGATGTCGATATTGCTCATGAACCTATATTCAGGCTGGACACTCTTAGCTATGAGGCAAAACCTAAGGGTGATACGCTGCATGTAAAGCTCAGGACAAAGGCTTATCTCCAGAACTCGACCGCGTTGTATGCGGTGTATGACGATGGGTTTGAGGTTATGTGGGATAAATCCACGCTTCCGTCGAATGCCAAAAACATGACACAGGCACTTGGGAAGAAGTGTATGCCAGTGGCAGCTACACGTGCAGATGATTCGGAAAAGGAATTCGAATTTGATTTTGTCATAAAGCCAAACACCACCTCGCACGTGCTTACTGGCAGTCTGTGGTTCTGTATAAGTGATATGATGTTTTCCGAGGCTATAACTGTGGTTCAGGAGCCAGCCGACGCATATAGTTCGCAGGATATGGTGACGAATGACGGTAAGGTGACTCAGCTTCAGAAACATAAGCAGGGTAAGGGTGTGCCTATAGTGATCATGGGTGACGGATTCCTTGACCGTGACATAACCAGCGGCAAGTATCGTGAGGCAAGCAATAAGGTGCTCGAAGGACTCTTCTCATTGCATCCTATGAAGGCATTGAAGGATTACTTCGACGTGTATGAGGTAACGGCAGTTTCACGCAATGACTACTTCACAGCAAGTTCTAGTACGGCATTCAGCTCAAGCTTCACAACCAACTCTACAAGGATTGATGGCGATGATGATAAGGCGAGGGAGTACGCAGAGAAGGCAATAGGTGAGGATCGTATTGACGATGCGCTGATTGTCGTGGTAATCAACGATCCCCGATATGCAGGTACCTGCTCTATGCGTATAGATCCTACTAAGTCGGATATTCCTAATGGCTGCTCCATAGCCTATGTTCCGCTTATTGATTCAAAAGAGGAGCAGATGGAGTTCGCTTCTGTGCTCTGTCATGAGGCTATAGGTCATGGTTTCGCCAAGTTGGCAGATGAATATGATGATATGGAATTGGGAAGGATTCCCGACGATAAGAAGCAGGAGCTAACGAGACAGCAGGGATATGGCTGCTATAGGAACGTGGCGTTCAATTCTGATGTAAAGAAATCATACTGGGCGGATTTCGCAGCCGACAGTCGTTACGACTCAGAGCATCTTGGATGCTATGAAGGAGCAGCCACCTATGCTATGGGTGTGTATCGTCCTACGGATAACAGCATCATGAATGACAATATAGGTGGTTTCAACGTTGCAGGGCGTATAGTGATCTACAAGCGTTGCATGAAGATAGCCAACGGTGATAGTTGGAAGTTCAACCTTGCAGATTTCATTGCCTTCGACATAGAAGAGGGTAGGGCAAGTGCATCTTCCAAGCGCAAGTCTGCAGCCAAGCGTTCCGACAAGTTCGTTCCGCTCGCTACTCCGAAGGTGGTGTATTTGGATAAGAGGTAGGTGATTTCATGTATTTCTTTGCAGAAAGTTTGGAGTTATCGGGAGAAATGCTTATATTTGCACACAAAAAATATTAAGTTTATGGAAGCAGCAGTTTTTAATCCTACTCAGATACATCTGCTAAAGATGTTCTCCTATGCAAAGACCGATGCCGCTTTTGAGGAAATCAAGAAGGCTCTTTCTCTCTATTTTGCAAAAAGAGTAAGTGATGATATGGATGCGCTCTGGGATAGTGGAGAGTGGTCTCAGGAGAAGAATGAGGCTGTACTTGATGAACATCTTCGTACACCTTACAAGCAGTAATGGCGATGAGAGTTGTACTTGATACTAATTGCTTGATAGCCTCTCTGTCAAGGCGAAGCCCATACTTTAATGTCTGGGGATCTTTGCAGACGGGTGAATCACCCTATGTGTCTCAAATGAGATCTTGGACGAGTACGAGGAGATTATTTCAATGAAGGCAAATAGCTTGATTGCATCTAATGTCATACAGACGATAATCAACAGTCCCAATGTGGAACTTATAGATCCTCATTTTAAATTCCATTTGGTAAAAGGAGATGAGGATGATAACAAGTTTGCTGATTGTGCCATCGTGGCAAATGCTACCTTTATAGTTTCTAATGACAGACATTTCAATTCGGTAAAGGAGTGCGACTTCCCCAAAATGGATGTGAAGCGAATAGCTGAGTTCTCAAGGATGTTACCTTCTGGCCCGTTCTTCTGATTTCGGTTAATATAAAAGAAAAATCGCAGGCTACTGATTACCAGTTACCTGCGATTTGTTTTTGAGGTGATCCGCTTGGGGTTCGAACCCAAGACCCCCACATTAAAAGTGTGATGCTCTACCGACTGAGCTAGCGGATCTCCGTTTTCAGCACTCTTTTTCGGAATGCGGGTGCAAAGGTACTCATTTTTATTCAAAATCGAGCATCTTTGGTTAAGATTTGTTTGTTTTGTTAACTAAAATTAACTCTTTGAAGTGAATAACGAATAGTTAATAGAGAATAATACTTAATACTGGTAGCCACCAGAACGAGGGCAGCCATAAGGGCGTTAGCCAGTATTATTCATTATTCACTTTTCACTTTCTCCTCTTCCTTCGTGACATATCGTTGCCAGTAAGCCATGATGAGTGTGGTTAGCGGTAGGGCTACAATTAGTCCGATAAAGCCGAGGAGTGCGCCCCATACGGAGAGGGAAAGAAGAAGTATGGCTGGGTTGAGTCCCATCTGCTTACCCATGATCTTAGGTGTGACAACCATATCAATGATGACCTGTACAACGCCAAAGACGATGAGCGCAAGACCGAACACCATCCAGAAACTCTGTCCTGTGTCGAGAGCCTTGAGTCCTGCGAGGAAGGCTGTTGGTATGAGGGCGAAGGTGTGGAGATAAGGCACGAGGTCGAGGATACCGATGAGGATGCCGAGACCGATAGCCATAGGGAACCCGATGATGGTGAAACCTATGCAGAAGAGTATGCCCATGGTGAGGGCAACGAGACATTGTCCGCGTACGTATGCGTTGAGGGCGTTGGCTGCATCCTGTGCCAGTTCTTGCCAGAAATGGTGAGTGGATTTAGGGAATATGCGTATCCAGTTCTTTGAGAGATACTCATAGTCGAGCAGGATGAAGAACATATACAGCAATACGATACATGATGCCGCGATGCTGACTAAGAGGCTCCATGTGTGCCCTATGAAACTGAACACCTTTGGCATAGCCGTCTTGATAGTATCGGAGAAATCGTCGCTTTTGAGGTATTTCTCTATCTCGCTCGAATGATCGTTTACCCATCGTGATACAGCTTCAGGTATGCTGTCGATATGTGCTGCCTGATGCAGATAGGTGGTGGCAAGTCGGGTGAAGGTGGAGAACTGTTCTATCATCGGTGGGATGATGAGGTAGATGACTCCTGAAAGCACGGCTATTACCGTCAGCAAGGCGAGGATGATGCTTACGGCTCTCACCTTGACGTGTAGTCGCTTCTCGAAGAAGATAACGACGGGGTACATGAGGTATGCCATTACCCATGCTATGAAGAATGGCAGGAGTACTGCGCTAAGGTAGTTGAGTACGCATAGCGATAGGATGATTATTCCGCCAATGACAATCCAGCGGATAAATCTGTCGAAGGTTATTTTCTGGTCAAACACAGGTTATTAAATTAACAATTAATAATTAACAATTAACAGGCATCAATTAACAATTAATAATTAACATGCCTTTCGCATTTTCTTTTCGCGAACAAAGGTAACTTTTCCCTCGCCCTACGGGAGAGGGAAGTCCGATGTTGATAACATCGGAGTATGTGAAAGGGCGGGTGAGGGGCCATAGGGGAGATAGCATTTTACTCAAACAACTTTGACACATATCCCTTGACGCGTGCCTGTTCCTTACGGTAGCATTCGCGACAGAGAGGCTCGTATTCCATCTTCTCGCCTAACATCACCTGACCGTCAACATCTACCTTGCGATGGCTGACGTAGGCGTTACGACCGCAACGTATGCAGATGGCGTGTACCTTGAGGACATCATCGGCAATGGAAAGAAGCTGAGGCATAGAGCCGAAGGGCTTGCATTGGTAGTCCATGTCGAGGCCTGCGATGATGACGCGGACACCACGAGAGGCAAGGGTATCGCATACGCTTACGATGCCTTCGTCGAAGAACTGAGCCTCGTCAATACCAACTACATCCACATCGCCAACCTTTTCGAGAATCTCGGCGGCAGTCTTTACGGGTGTAGAGGGAATGGCGTTGTGATCGTGGCTCACCACGTCCTCCTGAGAATAGCGCGTGTCCATAGCGGGCTTGAAGATGATGAGGCGTTGCCGAGCGAATCGTGCACGCTTCATCCTACGTATCAATTCCTCGGTCTTGCCAGAGAACATAGATCCGCACACCACTTCGATTCTTCCGGGCTGGTGCGACTCCCCTGTGAGGTTTTGTGTCATATTGGTTGCAAAAGTAATTAATACTTTTAAAAAAAGCAAAGAATTAGGCCGTTTTTTTGCAGATTGAGGAAAAAACACTATCTTTGCGCACGTTATGGGTATATTATACTTAGTGCCCACGCCTGTGGGAAATATGGAAGATATGACGTTTCGCGCTATCCGTCTCCTTAAGGAAGCGGACGTGATTCTCTGTGAGGATACCCGTACTTCGGGCATTCTGCTGAAGCATTTCGAGATTGAAGGCAAGAAACTCATGGCGCATCATAAGTTTAACGAGCATGGTGCATCGGCTGGTGTGGTGGAAAGGCTTAAGGCTGGTCAGACAATCTGCCTTATTACCGATGCTGGTACTCCTGGTATCAGCGATCCTGGCTTCTTCCTCGTTAGGGAGGCTGCTGCTGCTGGTATCACGGTACTGACATTGCCCGGTGCTACGGCTTTCACCCCTGCTCTGGTGTCAAGTGGCTTGCCTTGCGATAGGTTCTGCTTCGAGGGCTTTCTGCCTCAGAAGAAAGGTCGTCAGACACGTCTTGAGGAACTGAAGGAAGAGGTTCGCACTATGATTTTCTATGAGTCTCCTCGTAGGTTGGTGAAGACTCTGGAGCAGTTCTGCGAGGTGTTTGGAGAGGATCGTCAGGTAAGCGTTTGTCGTGAGATCTCGAAGATGTACGAGGAAAGTGTACGTGGCACTCTTGCTGAGGTGGCAGAGCATTTCCGACAGACAGAGCCTAAGGGCGAGATCGTGGTGGTTCTTCAGGGCATAGATGCTGATATCCTCAAGGAGAGGAAGAAGGCGGAGAAGAAGGCGATGAAGTTTCGTGATAAGGAATAAAGGGTAAGGTCGATAGTGGAAAGTAACGTTATGTCTATGGAAATAAAGAATAGACGCACCTTTGGTGCTTAACTGACAATAATTTCCAATCTGCACAATCTTTTGCCAAAAAGAAAGGTCGCTTACGCGAATTAAGGAAAGTAAATTGGAAATAAATTTTATCAGTAAATTAATTTGCCGTTTTCATTTTCTTATAATTTTTTAAAACAAACATTTCAAGGCGCAAGCCACGTTTCTTATTGGAAGAAGATTGGTAAGATTGGTAATTATTATCAGTTAAAAGCGGCTTGCTGCTTAAAGTTAAAGGGTTAAAGTTGAAAGTGGATTTGCGAAAGTTTTTCTCGATATTGGCATTAGCTTTGCTTCTGGCTTCGTGTCAGGAGAAGAAGGCTGTGCATGTTATGGAGAAAGACTCGGTGCGTGACTCTCTTCAACAGATTATTGACTCTAAGGATAGGGAGATTAACGATATCCTCGGCACGATGAATGAGATTCAGGAGGGTTTCCGACTTATCAACGTGGCTGAGGGTAGGATGTCTATCATAAAGAGTGGTGAGGCGGTTAATCAGACTGAGCAGATTCGGGAGAATATCCGTGACATCACCGAGATGATGGAGCATAATCGTGAACTTATCAATAAACTTCGACAACAGATTCGTGAGAGTAGTGTTCGTGGTGATCAGTTTAAGGCTACTATTGAGGCTCTTGTTCAGCAACTTGAGGATAACGATGCTCAGTTGCAGAGGCTTCAGACCGAGCTTCAGGAGAAGGATATCCATATTGCAGAGCTTGATCAGACTGTTTCGAACCTTAACACGAGCATAGTAACGTTGAGGGAGGAGTCGGCAAGCAAGTCGGCAACTATTGTGGCACAGGATAAGCAGATAAACACGGCTTGGTATGTGTTCGGCACAAAGAAGGAGTTGCAGAGCCAGAATATCTACGAGAAGGGTAGGGTGCTGCAATCAAACTTCAACAAGAGCTACTTTACGAAGATAGACATAAGGATAGAGAAGGAGATAAAGCTCTATTCAAAGTCGGTGAAGATTATGACAGCTCATCCGTCAAGCAGTTACCAACTGATACAGGATGCCAACAAGCAGTATGTATTGAGAATTAATAATCCACAAAGCTTCTGGAGTACGAGTAAGTATCTGGTGGTGTTGGTGAAATAATTAAAAGCCCCCCAGCCCCCCAAGCGGAGTCTTTTTAATTGATAATTACCCCCCCAATAACGAAAAAATGTATATAACATTCTCCCCCTTGGGGGGATGGGGGCTTAAAAAATATGACTGACGAGGAATATATGCGTAAGGCTCTTGCCGAGGCAGAGCAAGCAGCAAAGGAGGATGAGATTCCTATTGGTGCTGTATTGGTGTGTCGTGGCAGAATAATAGCGAGGACGCATAATTTGACAGAGACGCTATGTGATGTTACGGCTCATGCTGAGATGCAGGCTATAACGGCAGGTGCTAATGCTCTTGGTGGCAAGTACTTGACGGATTGCACGTTGTACGTAACGGTAGAGCCTTGTCCTATGTGTGCTGGTGCTATCGGTTGGGCACAGATTCCCCGAATAGTATATGGTGCGCCTGACGAGAAGCGTGGTTATCGCAAGATTGCGCCAAATGCCTTGCATCCAAAGGCGGAGGTCGTCAGCGGCGTTCTTGAAGATGAGTGCAGGGAATTGATGCAGGAGTTTTTTAGGAAGAAGAGAAAATAAAAATAAAATAAGTCTGCGGCCTCTCCCCCCGCTTTGCACATACTCCGATGTTATTAACATCGGACTTCCCTCCATAGGGAAGGGGCGGAAGGCGATGGAGGCAATACATAAGGAAACAAAAAAGATGGAGTTGCATTTTTATTGTAGCTCCATCTTATTTTTTTGTACTTCCCCATAACCGAAAAAGTGTAACTACTCCCCCTGTGGGGGTAAGGGGGGCAGCCCCCTCCCTGCGGGGGAGGGGCCGCGGACTGGTTAGGGCCTTTAATTATGCACCAACGTTCCAATCTCCTCTCCTGCTATAACCTTCTTGAGGTTGCCGAGGATATCCATATTGAAGACGTAGATAGGGAGATTGTTCTGCATACACATAGCTGTTGCTGTGATATCCATAACCTTCAGACCCTTTGCGATAACGTCCTGATATGTGATGTCGTGGAACTTTGTAGCAGTTGGATCCTTCTCGGGGTCGGCTGTGTAGATGCCGTCAACACGAGTACCCTTGAGCATAACGTCAGCCTCAATCTCAATACCACGGAGAGAAGAGCCTGTGTCTGTGGTGAAATAAGGAGAACCTGTACCTGCGCTCATGATTACCACCTCGCCATTCTCCATAGCCTCGATAGCCTTCCACTTTGAGTAGAACTCGCCGATAGGCTCCATGCGGATAGCTGTGAGAACGCGGTTCTTCTGACCGATAGCACCTAATGCGCTTGAGAGTGCGAGTGAATTGATAACAGTAGCGCACATACCCATCTGGTCGCCTTTTACACGGTCGAAGCCCTTGCCAGCGCCAGTAAGACCACGGAAAATGTTACCGCCACCGATGACGATGCCGATCTGCACACCCATAGATGCGATTTCCTTGATCTGTTCTGCATACTGGTTGAGACGCTCAACGTTGATACCTTGCTTCTGATCGCCTGCAAGACTCTCGCCTGAGAGCTTGAGGAGTATTCTCTTGAATCTCATTTTTTTGTTGGTTTTTATTGTTGTTTGTTATTTGTTTTCATTTATATTGCCAAGGCAGAATTTCACTTCCTTGAACTCGTATTCGCTTATCGTGCCGTCGGTTCTCTTTAAGCGCATAATACCATTGGGAAGAACTTCTGCCAATTCTGCATCAAACTGACCGTCGGCATCTTCATAGCGGTGTATGCCATCCTTTCTGAAGAGCTTTTCGTGATATTCTTGCAGTATGGAGTTGCAATTTTTATTGGTTGTCCATTCTGCTTTAGCCACGGCGAGGTAATGCTCAAAACGCGAGATTATATCATTTAGGATGGCTTGACAGTCGTATGTCTTTCCTGTGATCTGTGTGAGAGAGACTGGATTGGGTGCTGTGCCGTGGAACTCGCTCTGGTTGATGTTAATGCCTGTACCTATCACCATATCGCTCATCTTGCCAGCCTTGATGTTTCCGTCGATACGAGTGCCGCTTATCTTGCGTTCTTTCCAATATATGTCGTTAGGCCATTTGATTGTGATGTCTTCTGCATAGGCAGAGAGGACATCGTGGAGCGCAAGAGCATGGGCCATAGAAACGATGTACTGCATCTGAGGCTCTATCCATGTAGGGTGGATGAGTATGGAGAAGAGCAGGTTCTTGTTAGGCTCACTTTCCCAAGTGTTTGTTCCCATGCCACGCCCTGCCGTCTGGTAGTCGCTGACGGCAATGGTCATTTCCTCGTTTTCGAATCTATCGGCATTATTCAGGAGATATATGTTGGTGGAATCAATTTCCTTGAGATGTATGAAACCCATTATTCTTTATTCATTATTCATTAAAACAACTACCACATTCCTGGTCTTTTTCTTCTTTGCCATTTACGCTGTTCCTGATATTGGAAGTGTGATGTGATATCGAAGGCGCTTTCCTTGTGGATAATTTGAGCCTCGGTGTCGGGCGTTCCTATTACGGATATAGTGTCATAGCGAATCTGGCAATAGTCCAATTGGTAGCACCTGATGTATGCAGCGGCAGCTCTGATTATGTTGTTCTGCTTTTCAAAGTCTATGGCTTCGTCAGGATCGCCCCATTGCTCAGAACTGCGAGTTTTGACTTCCACCACCAAGAGAATGCTGCTATCTTGGTCTATGGCAACAATGTCAAGGTCGCGATGTACGTCGTGCCAATCGCGATGACGAATGTACCATCCTTTTCGCTTTAGGTAGAGGGCTGCTTGTTCTTCACCCCATTTTCCAAGATCATTATGCTCTGCCATAGGCTCTTTTGTGGTTTTGATGTTTCTCTGTGGGAAAATCAACTGCAAAAGTAATGAATTTCTTCTGAAATAAAGAAAATGCGGTGATTTATTTTGATTCTTCGTGGAAAAAACGTATCTTTGTAGTCGTAATACATAATCTAACAATAATAAAAGTAAAGACTATGGAAGTAAAGATAACAAATGAAAACTTTGAGGAACTCAAGAATGGTGAGCTTCCTTTGGTTGTGGATTTCTGGGCAACATGGTGCGGTCCATGTAAGATGATAGCTCCTATCATTAGCAAGTTGGCTGAGGAATATGATGGCAAGATAGTAGTTGGTAAGTGTGATGTTGAGGTGGCTGAGGATCTCGTTGCTGATCTTGGCATCCGTAATGTTCCAACTATTCTCTTCTTCAAGGGAGGCGAGATTGTTGACAAACTCGTTGGAGCTGCCAGCAAGCCAAAGCTTGATGAGAAGTTTGCTGCTCTGCTCTAAAGTTTAAGGAGTACAATGAAACAAGGAGTTCGCTCCTAAATTCGCTTGAGAAGTTAAAGACGATAGTATTTGTCGTTAATGCTATAGTCTTGTACTGCTTGAACTTCTTACTAGTGTAGCTTGCGAAACTTGAGTAAAGCCTAAAAGGTCTAAGGTCTCAAAGTCGGCTTTAGACTTTTTTTGTTTTGCGCATAATAAAAGAAATGCTGGTGCGTTATTATAGTGTACAAATCAAAGTTTAATTTTACTCCTGTGCCTATGAAGCATTTCTTTACTCTGGAAACTTCTTCTCCATCAGAGAAAACAATCAACATAATTAAGCAGATTGCTTATTCGTGTCGTGCAATGAAGGTTGGAGGACAATATCAGATGTTCTGCCTCAACTGATTGCATTAGTGATTAACTTTCTAAAAAAGGTAAGATAAATATAGTTTAAGATATGACTATTGTTTCCCCATCTCTGCTTGCTGCGGATTTCCTGCATCTTGACAGCGAGATTGAGATGATTAATGATAGTGAGGCTCAATGGCTTCACTTGGATGTGATGGATGGTTCCTTCGTGCCTAATATCTCTTTCGGCTTCCCTGTTCTTGAGGCTGTGGCTAAGGTATGTACTAAGAAACTGGACGTTCACTATATGATTAACTCTCCTGAGAACTATATCGAGCAGACAGCTAAGCTTGGTGCTATGATGATGAATGTGCACTATGAGGCTTGTACGCATTTGCATCGCACTATTCAGGAGATTCATAACGCAGGTATGAAGGCTGGCGTTACCCTTAATCCTGCTACTCCTGTCTGTGTTCTTGAGGATATAATCAAGGATGTTGATATGGTTCTGCTTATGAGCGTGAACCCAGGTTTTGGTGGTCAGAAGTTTATCGAGAACACTATAGATAAGGTGAAGCGTCTGCGTGAACTTATCAACAGGACTGGCTCGTATGCCCTTATCGAGGTTGATGGTGGCGTGAATGGCGAGACTGGTCCGCAGCTTGTTGAGGCTGGTGTTGATGTTCTTGTGGCTGGTAGTTATGTATTTAAATCTGAGGATCCAATAGCAACTATCAGTTCCTTGAAGGCTTTGTAAGGAAAAGCAATAAATACATAAACGCGAAGATATAAAGATTGACTCTTTGTATCTTCGCGTTTTTTTCTATATAGGTATAACTTATATGAATCTTATACCATTTCCAATTCGATAGAGTTCTGGCGTGCGAGCTTACGCATATTGATGAGCGCATAGCGCATACGACCGAGAGATGTGTTGATGCTTACGCCTGTTGTCTCAGCAATTTCCTTGAATGACATTTCCTGATAATAGCGCATAAAGACTACCTCGCGCTGGGTAGCAGGAAGGAACTCCATGAGTTTCTTTACGTCACAAAGCACCTGTTTGTTTACGAAATCAGCCTCCTTACTTGCATCAAGAAGTTCGTCGCTTGAAATGTTAGAGAGGTCATTATCCTCGTTCACATCAATAAGGTTGAACTGTTTCTGGCGTCTGTACCAGTCCATAATGGCATTATGGGCTATACGCATCATCCAAGCACTAAACTTACCCGTAGGGGTATATCGACCTTTCTGAAGGTACATGATAGCCTTCACAAAAGTCTCTTGGAAAATATCGTTGGCTGTGTCATTATCATGCACAACAAATAATATGTATGTGAACAGCGCGTCCTGTGTGCGCTGGAGCAACATATCGAAGGCACGATTATTGCCTTCCATATAGCTGATGGCCAATTCTTCGTTGGTCATCGTATTGAGATTCTTCATTTTCTTATCGTTTAAAGTTTTAAGTAAATGTTGTCTCGATAGGCTATTTGTTTTGTTGTTAAAAAATTAATTGTTGTACAATCGACTGCAAATTTATATTTTTTTGATGAGAATAGCAAGTTTTTTTTATTAAAACTTGTAATTTTAACATAAAAAAACCGCAAAAGTCACTAATTGTGACGTTTGCGGTTAAGGTATGGTAGTGAAAATTAGTTTTTTCAGATTACTTTACCTTGTTTACGATAGCTGTGAAAGCCTGTGGGTTGTTGACAGCGAGGTCAGCAAGCACCTTGCGGTTGATCTCGATACCAGCCTTGTGGAGAAGACCCATAAGAACTGAGTAGCTCAGACCTTCCTGACGAGCAGCAGCATTGATACGCTGGATCCAGAGAGCGCGGAATGTGCGCTTCTTGTTCTTACGGTCGCGGTAAGCGTATGTAAGACCCTTCTCCCAAGTGTTCTTGGCTACTGTCCAAACATTCTTACGAGCACCAAAGTAACCCTTGGTGAGCTTCAAAATTCTCTTTCTCTTAGCACGAGAAGCAACATGATTTACTGAACGTG
>CAMKEM010000074.1 GCA_946411565.1 uncultured Prevotellaceae bacterium
TATTAGGTGTCGGGCTTTCAGCCCTCGCAGTCTTGAATTCGTCGAACTCACGTTATATTATCATAGCTGCTCCTCCTTGTCAGACTCTTTCTGTGGCTCTGGTGTAGTGGCTGTTGATGCAGTAGTCTTTCTTCTGCTCTTTGGCGCACGACTGACTAAACGGTATGCTTCACCGCCTACGATTGCGTCTGCATCTTCCTCACGCTTCAGGTCACAGATGATGTTCTGCTTCTTGAAATCGAAACCTAAACTGTCGAATAGTATTGTTGTGGAAAGGGAATAGTAATCACCTGACTTGTTCGCCTTAAACGAATCATCATCCTTATTCTTACTAAAAACAACTACGGGTGACATAGGGTTTTCATCATCCATATAGAACTTAGCATAGGTATTTGTATCTATGCCAAGCGCTTCTGCCGTAGGGGCTGAAAATCCTAATTTACCACTTCTCTGTATAGTTACCTTTAGCGTAAAGGCGAAATTCTTTGCGCTTAATAATGTTAATGCCATATCATTTCTTTATTAGGTATTATCAAAATCTTTTCAAATCTGATGCAAACTTAATAATTTTTTCTTGAAAAATGCAATAAAAAATCATTTTTCTTTCTTTTTTTTACCAATAATACGCCTTTGTTTGTATATTTTCTAAATTTATGTACTCTCTTGTGTTGTCCCTTGCGGATAAAAGTTGTATAGATTCGTGTATTTTCAACGAAAAAAATATGCTTTTACTTGCGTGTGTGAAAATTAATGAGTATCTTTGCAACTAATAATAAAGATGGTACCAGAGGCACCGCTACATATTGACAAAGGTCAGGACGAAAAAGGTAGTAATTCTTTAGCTCCTGATTCAGTTCAGGGAAAGAAAGCCTTGGACCAAAGTCTTGAACATTATGTTGAGGAAAGAGCTAGAGAACGATACTCTGAAATATTTGAAGAGAATGAAAGACTAAAGAAGGAAAATTCTGATCTGACAGAGGGCTCTAAGAAGTTAGTGATAGAACATGGAGATTTACGCAAGGAAATTTTAAGATTAAGTCAAGAGAACAGAGAATTGAAGATGTCGATGACAAATCCTGCTCCTTCGTTCAATTACTATATTGACACCAGAAAATTTGAGAAGTCAGACAAAGGCGTATTGGAGAAGTTATGGGATAACATTTTATTGCTATGTGAGATCAAAGATGGGGAGCACTATCTAATCAATGCTCAAACTCATGTAGTGCCTATATATATATTGATAAAGGAATGGTCAGGCTTCCCCTATAAGTTTACAGGTACATACGGCGATTTCTGTTATGCTTGGAATGAGAATGTTACTGTTAGATTGTCATCACAGGAAAGACGAGAGTTACTAACCTTGAAAGAGGGAAGTTTTAAGGCGGCTGTAAATGACAAGAGTGGAGTCTGGAAATCTGATGTGTCAGAATGGGGGAGAAAGGCGAAAGAGGGAGCGTTCGTCGAAATGTATGAAAGAGGTGAGAAAATCAAAGGCTATATCAAATCATGGGGAATGTGAACACCCTACGTTTTATGAAGTAAAATCCTACGTTTTCCAAATCATGATTATAATTTCTGTTATTATATGATGAAATCCTACGTTCCAGCGTAGGATTTTATCGTAATACTACGCTGGGGCGTAGGTTCAAGGAAATATGAAAAATGTATTTCTCTAAATGTTTCCATATCCATTAATGTTTGCGTAATTTTGCCTTCGAAATTTCAATCCAAGCATTAACTCGGCATGGGCTTGGAAACGGACGCGAAGAATATTGTCTATACGATCCGTTAGTGCAAGACGATAAATTTTCAAAAATAATAAAATGAAAAATAATAAAATTGGTGCTACGTCTGACATTCAGTTAGATCATTACGTGGATTCCCACGATTTGATGATTCGTTTCCATGTTTCGGCTTCTTGTCTTCAGCGATTGAGGAGCCAGGGGAAGATAGCGTATCTCATCTTCGGAGGACGCGCTTTCTATCTCAAGAGTGATATCAATAGCTTCTTCCGCAGCAGATACGGGAAGCGTGTTTCTGACAGATTTAGCAAGGAGTAGGGCGTATGGAAAACTGCATCGTAAAGGCTGACGACATCAAGGTGTCGTATTTCGCACAGCTCGGAGGCGGGTCTATCTTCAAGAAGACGAAACCCTCTGCCGTGTGGTCGCTGACTACACTGTATGAATGCATACGTTCCAGCGAGAGCGCAAAGAAGGCTACGGAGTATCTCCGTAGCCTCAATGACGAAACGAAGGAAAAGCATTTCAAGGCGCACGGCTTCGACCTTATTATTCCCGGTGGCACACTCACTTCGCGCTCTCGTGGCAAGAATCAGGTATGCCCCAATGGCGAGTGTTGCATCGATGTGGATCACATCTCTTTCGCCCTGCGTGAGAGTCTGTTCCAGAACTTGATTGACGACCCCGAACTAACGGTTGACCTTATGTTCCGTTCACCTCGCGGTCACGGACTAAAGATCTTCCTGCGCTATGATCCTGACGAAATATCGTACAAGGATTTCTATCTCTCGGCAAGCAACTACCTCCTCTTCAACTATGGAGTGATGGCTGACAAGGCTTGCTCCGACATCACTCATCCATGTCTCATTCCGTGGGACGATAACGCATTTATTAATAAACGTGAGTTCAACGAATTCAAGACTGCGAGGGCTGAAAGCCCGACACCTAATAGGGCAGTCCGTAAGGGCTGTTATTCTATAGATGCGTGATTAAAGGAGCGCTGTAAGTGCGACACCTGAAGACTTTAGGTGTCGGTCCTTCAGACCTCATTCCCCCTATATCGACAAATATAACAGCCCTAACGGACTGCCCTATTAGGTATCGCTCCTTGGCTTTCCCTTCGGCCGCCGACCTCTTCGACGTTCAGAGCTCTTTCAACCACATGATAGTCAACAATATACAACTGAATTAATTCGTCGAACTCACGTTAATAAAGAAACTTTATGAACAATAACATCTATCAATGGACTAATGCAAGGAGTCCAGAGGAATACATGGAGATTATCCTCTCTCGAATTGCAGACGCAAGGGCAATTGTTGCCCCTCAGTATGATGACTATATTGCCTGTCTCCACGGCATAGCTACCGATTTCGGTGAGCGAGGGCGCGACTATGCACACCGCGCCTTCCAGTTCTATCCAAGCTATGATTCTGCCACTCTCGATAAGCATTACGACAATGTGCTTTCGGGCAATCGTCAAGAGGTGAACATAGGCACTTTCTATTGGCATTGCAAACAGGCTGGAGTGGATATAAAGGTGGAATATGGCGATGCTCGTGCCGTTAAGCGCAGAGGTAGGCCTGCTATGGCTAAAACTGACGGAGAGCCTACGGCAAAGCGTCACAGGGCTTCTGTGGAGCAGGTAATGGCATTCCTCGGCACTCAGCTCGAAAGCCGTTTCAATCAGATGAACGGCTTTACGGAGGTATGCATGAAGGATGGCTCTACAGATGGCATTTTCGTCCGCATCACCGATGATATCGTCAACACCATAGCTTGCAGAATGGATAGGGAAATGAACCTTGTGGTATATCCCTCTGATGTATATAAGGTGTTGCAATCTGAGTATTCGGCGAAGTTCCACCCCCTAATGGCGTTTCTCTCCACCTGCAAGCCGTGGACGGAGGGCGACCGCGACCACATTGCCGATCTTGCCTCTACCGTCAGCGTGGAGGGCGATGTTGATATGTGGGTTATGAGGGTGAAGAAGAAGCTCGTGTCGCTGCTTGCATCGGTTCTTCACGGCAAGGCAGACCACACCATTCTCACCCTCGTAAGCGATCGTCAGGGCATCTACAAGACCACATGGGTGCAGTATCTGCTTCCACCATGTCTGCGCGATTATTTCTACAACAAGACCAACGGGCCGCATTTCTCTAAGGATGAGATGCTTATGATGTGCCAGTATCTTATCATCAACCTCGATGAGGTGACGGGATATGGTGGTGCTGCGCTCCGTAGTCTGAAGGGCATTGTCACCACTCCTGCCGTGGATCAGCGTCCTGCCTATGGGCATTTCGTGGTGCACTATCCGCGTATCTGTTCCTTCACGGCTACCGGCAATAATTCCGCCTTTCTCGACGACCCTTCAGGCAATCGCCGTTGGCTTCCTGTCACCGTCAGGAGTGTGGATAATGATGCTATCCAACGGCTTGACTATGAGGCTATCTATGGACAGGCTCTCTATCTTCTTGATCATGGTTTTCAGTATTGGTATGATCAGGGTGAGATAGCGGTGCTCAACGAGCAGAACAAGGCGTATGAGGTGCCCGACCTCACCGCCGAGCTTATCGGCAATTACTTCTGTGTGCCCGATGCCACCCACCCTGGGGTGTGGATGAACAATGCCTCCATAATAGAGGTGCTTCTTCCTCACACCAAGCAGACCATCGAACCGCAGCAGGTGGGCTATGCGATGCGGAAGTTAGGGTTTGAGAGGCGAAGGCGAAAAGGTTCTAATGGGTATTTTGTTCATATATTTGATGGTCAGGAAATTAATGAACGCAAGAATATGCCCGCTGATGTAGATGAATCGGTAGAGCCGTTCTAAATAATGTGAATTCGAAATAAACGCATCTCCGATGCTGAACTGACAAAAATTACCAATCTTACCAATCTTCAACCAATAAAAATGAAAATTATTGGACTAAGATTGTGAAGATTGGGAACTTGCTTTAGCTTGTTGAGCCTTGCGAAAAATTATTGTCAGTAAAAAAACAGCTTGCTGTTTGCCACATAGCCAATTCATCGAACTCACGTTAAATAATGTGAATTAGTTTAGTGTAGGGTGTTGGCTTTTGATGCTTTTTTCTTAAGATTACCAGAAAAAAATAATATTAAACAGAATATAGTATGAAAGAATTAATTATTTATAAAAAGGTTAGAAAAATGCGATGAAAGCCAACACCCTACACTAAGAATGAGCTCTGAAAGAGCGACACCTAATAGGGCAGTCCGGATTTGCTTGCGAAGAAGGGCTGTCAATGCAGACGAATGTGGGGGAATGGAGCGCTGTAAGTGCGACACCTGAAGACTATAGGTGTCGGTCCTACAGACCTCATCCCCCCAAATACCACATATAACAGCCCTTCTTCGCAAGCGAATCCGGACTGCCCTATTAGGTGGCGGGCTTTCAGCCCTCGCTGATCATGATCAGGGAAACGGATTTATCTGATTTATCTGATAGCTGGTGCTGTAATATTTTCGCGATTTATTTCAGATAAATCAGATAAATCCGTTTCCCTTTTTTCGTTGTGCTCACATTAATTTACTGTTTTAATTTACTTCTAATTTGCTTTCTAAAAAATCAGGGCGCAAGCCCCATTCCTTATTGGACTAAGATTGGTAAGATTGGTAATTTTTGTCAGTTCAGCATCGGAGGCGCGTTTTCCGTATCTATCAAAATTATGCCTAAAATCCCTCTCATTTTCTTTCAAAAAAACACTCCGAAAACTTGCATATTTCGCAATTTTTTTGTATCTTTGTAGTGTAAAAATGAGAGCCTCGGACGCGAGGTTTACGGCGACGAAACCACCGCTCGGTACCACGTTGGTGAGTCTTATGTAACTCTTATGTAGTTCTTATGTTGTTCTTATTCAACTCTTATTCCAGATGGGAGGAGAAGGGGAGTGCTAAAGGACTAACACCATCGGAACATAGTTCCATCGATTTTAACTTGATTAAGGTTTAGGGTTATGAGGTTGCATGGTTAAAAGGTCTGAATCGTTTATCGCATTACGACCTAAGAACCTTCAAACCGATAAACCTAAAAACCTGCAACTTGAGCTATGCGAAAGTTGAAACTTCATTATTAACAATTTTATGGCAATTCTAAACGGACTTCTTCGTAAGATGTCAGGCTCAGCCGGAGATCTTACATTCAAGACCCTTAACGGGCAGACTGTGGTCAGCGAAAAGATGACCAAGATAACTAATCCACGTTCTTCTGCACAGATGCGAGTAAGGACACGTTGGCGCAACGTACTGGCGATGTATTCGGGCATCCGACCTCTGCTAAGGTATGGCTTCGAGAACAAGCCTCTGGGACTTTCCGACTACAACATGTTCGTGAAGGTGAATATGCAGCGTACCCCTGTCTATCTCACAAAGCAACAGGTGGCAGGAGGCGCATGTGTAGCAGCTCCTTATCAGCTTACGCAAGGCTCGCTCCCTGCAATCGTGATCTCTGGCACAGGCAACGGAGCCGTTACCGACATCCATCTCGGTGTCATTTCCATCACCAACGCTACCACCGTGGCGCAGTTCGCGAAGGCGGTTGTGGATAACAATCCCGACTACGAGTATGGCGACCAGATCAGCTTCTTCAAGGTGGAGCAGAAGGTGAATGCAGAGACAAGCATCCCTTACTGTCAGTTCTCTGCGT
Organism: uncultured Prevotellaceae bacterium; assembly: GCA_946411565.1. Classification (GTDB taxonomy): domain Bacteria; phylum Bacteroidota; class Bacteroidia; order Bacteroidales; family Bacteroidaceae; genus Prevotella. Next base: position 6,407 of record CAMKEM010000074.1, read on the forward strand.
GGAAGGTGGTTCTTGACGCTTCTGATACAGAGACAAAGCTCTGGGACATCGTGGCACGCGAGGGATTCTCTACCTCAGACGGCTGTCTCGCGCACTCCAACGCCAACTTCGTGGGTGCTTTCGGTTGGGTTCACTCTCGCAAGAGCAACGGCAAGACTCTCGTGTCTTCTCAGAGCCTCATAGCCGTAAATGATACGCTCCTTGCAGAGCATCAGGGCGACCTCGCGTATAACCTCGCGAAGAGCAGTTATGGCTCAAGCATCGACGCATTCCTTGTGCCTGATGGGGAGAGCGCAGGAAGCGGAAGCAACGACACACCTTCTGGTGGCGGTGGAAATGGCGGAGGCGGTAACGACACGCTCTAACGCATCTCCGATGCTGAACTGACAAAAATTATTCGCTAAGGCTCATCAAGCTAAAGCAAGTTCCCAATCTTACCAATCTTCTACCAATAAGAAATGGGGCTTGCGCCCTGAAATATTTTTAGAAAGGATTCCGCGTAGCGCCTGAGCTTTGCGAAGAATTATTGTCAGTTAAAAAGCGAAAGCTACACATTATGAATAACTAAACGCAAAGGCGCTAAGGCGCAAAGATTTATTCTGAACACGGAAAACACCGAACTAACGAAAAATTTCGTTTCTTTAGTGCATTCCGTGTTCGTAAAAAAGAAAACTCTGTGTCTCTGCGTCTTTGCGTTTGAAAAAAAGTAGCGAGAAGAATTTTTGTCAGTAAAAAAGCGAAAGCAATTTGTGGTAAGTGAAGTGGTGAGGGGATAGGCTTAGGCGTGATTGAAGAGGGCTGAAAGCCCGACACCTAAAAGGGCAGTCCGTGAGGGCTGTCAAAACGGATGGGATGTGGGGAATGGAGCGCTGTAAGTGCGACACCTGAAAACGAGGACTATAGGTGTCGGTCCTACAGACCTCTGTAAATCACACCGACCAATTATAACAGCCCTCACGGACTGCCCTATTAGGTGTCGCTCCTTCAGAGCTCATTCGCGATTGTCACCCAGATTCAAATCTGGGGAAAATCCGAGATAGAATCTGGGTGAAAAAACAAATAGTTTGAGTACGTTGAACTCACATTAATGACGTGAGTGCGTCACTTAAAAGAAGTCTGGCATGGTTGATGAAGAGCTCAGAAGAATGTTGCCGAGTCGTACCTTGATATTCTTTGCAAGTTTACTGCTTATCTTGCTGGTAGTCACGGTGATAGTGACTGATTTCAGAGTAAAGCCCTTTATTATAAAATGCCTAACTCCTGACTTCCTTATTGTCAAAGGAGAATTGCCTAAAAGGCGTTTGGTCGCAATCGAGATAGACTTATTGTCCTGAGTAATACCAGATATGGACATCCTTACGTCTGCTCCTGATATGAAATCGATATATCCAGTTGGAACATCGACATATACACTCAGTTTCATGCCGTAGATAGTCAATGGCGACTGGATGCTGACAGCAGCACTTCCTGCGCTTCCAGGCACGTTCATCAGAACCCATGGAGCGGAATACATCACGTTGTAGCCCTGCACGGTGAATTTGCGGTTGTTTATCTGAACCGATTTACTCTGCCATTTCTTGGTTCTCTTGGTAAGGTAAGAGAAATCATCGGTAGGGAAGAAATAGGCATTTGAAAGGAAACGCTTCTTTTCAAGCGTCTTACATGGAGAGTAGTAAACGCCTGTAGATGGGGTGTCGGTTTGCCAAGTGCCGAGACAACACAGCATCTTTGCACCTGGATCCTGATATATCTCTTTCAATGGAAGATCAACGGATGTCTTGTTGCTGCCCCTTGAGAAACTTAAGTTGGTTGTCGTCTTGTTATTGAAGAAATCATAGGTGTTGTAGTTTGCATAATACACAATAGCCTTGTTCTGACGACTCTTGTCATTATTTGGATTACCTCCAACCTGAATGTTCAGTTTCCTGTCTTCCAGAGAGAGCACCTTTCCTGAAACTCCGTGAGCAGATAGAATCTGATACAGCGTTTCCCTGTTGTAGCCGTTGTTGTAGGCATAGTGCACGAAGTCACTGAGAGTCTTTGCCTTTGAACTCGTTACAAGATTCCAGAAAGCCTCATGTGACATGCTCATTTCGTCCTCACCAGGTTCTCTTCCATTGTCGTACATGTCATAGAGCAAACAATAGACATCTAGTTCGCATCCTTCTCCCAAAGGGTTTGAACGATTTGTTTCCATATTCCTCCTCCAGTAATCTGTAGGGCTTCTATATTCTCCGTTATTTGCATCGTAGTAGGTGTCTGCAACTCTAGGATAATCCTTCAAACCATAGTATTGTGTTACCATAAGTCCAAAAGTAGTTGGCCATGCCTCACCCCATGCCAGACGTATTCCCTTATCCTTACTCTTATGGTCTTCAATCTGGTCATTATCCACAAAGTGACTTAATCCTGGATTCTTAGCTATGCCATATTTTTTTTGAAGTAGATGCCCGAACTCATGTAACAGGATATCCCAACACAAATAGGCACTTTCATAAATATTAAGAGTGTTATATGTGTCAGAATAATAACTTGTCTGATTGTCTTGACCATATTCATTTGGATATACTACCTGTATCAATTTCTGATTGAAAGTGTTCTTTGACATCACTTGTACATAGTCATAGCCAAATGTTATTGCCTGAGAGATTTGGATGGCATGTATCGCTGCATCAATCTCAGACATGTTATGAGCCCTTGCGATTACAAATGTGTAGCTTTTATCATTGTTTATGCAGTATTCTTTTATGAAGGTATGAGGTTGTCCATTTCGTGTTTCTGATACGTTACAGCAATCGGTTGCAGATCTCACTAGTATATACATCTTGGATTTGATGTCCTCAGAAGTTGCAGTAAATTCAAAATGTCCTTTATTGTCTGTGTATGCGTCTTTTAGACATTTGTTGGCATAGATAGCTATCTTCAGCCTTCTTGCAGGATGAATCTTGCCTTCGGAGTCTTGCCATTGTATATCCAGCTTATATACAGAACTGGTTATGGGACTTTTAGGTGACAATGACCTTGCTTTGCTTTTAGGAATAGGAGAGATGCTAATTCCCTGTCTTCTGATCATTTCCGTGACATAGTTAGTCGCAGTAAGTTCTCCCTGCAAGCTGATACGCTCTGCCTGCTCGAATGACCTACGGCTGAAATATACGCCCTTGGATGCCTTTATAGCAAAGAATTTTACTGTCTCTTGTGTGGAATCTGATAGGTTAAATACGATGGAAATGCACCCCTTGTCGCCATTCAATGACAGGTTAATGGTTTGAGTCTGGTCATTAAGGTCGATAGCCTTGCTGAGATCCAGTCCTTCCGACTTAACGGAATAGCTTTGGATGCTGATGCCTTCTCCTAAAGCATACTGGATAGCAATACTCTTAGGGTCTTTGTAGGGTTTGGAGTTGATGAGCATCTCCAACCTTACATTGGATTTTTGAATTTTTGCCATTTTGTTTTGTTTAGAAAGTTAATTGAATACCGTCAATAAGACAGGTTTCGTCATTTTGTTATTGATGTAATTACTATCGATAGAAATTGAAATCTTGTGCAAAGGTACGAAAAAATAATTTAAATACAAAAAATATGTGTTAAAATATGCAAACCTTTGCATTATTCCTTTTTTTCGTCATCAATCACCATTAGAGTGATACATAAAAGCTATCCTAAACAATTTCAGCCTTTCTTGGTTTGGAAAGAATTTCATGAAACTAATTTTGTCTTATGTGTAGGGAATTTCAGATAAATCGGATAAATCCGTTCCCCTTATTCATTTTGAACACGGAAAACACGAAATTGACGAAACTTCCGTTTCATTAGCGCATTCCGTGTTCGTAAAAAGAAATAATCTGCGACTCCGCGTCTTAGCGTTTGAAAATGTGATGAAAATGTAATTACTGCTTACTCTACTTCTTTCCAGAAGAATGTGTATTTTTTAGTTTCGTCGGTGTTGAGGAGTGGAAGCGGGGTTTCATTAACTTGGTGTACTTCCATTCCCATGAGACGACCGTTGACGATGGTGTATTTATAGTCAGTGTCGGTCTTTATTGATACTGGAACATCCATTGACATACTTTCCTTTGCAGGCAGGTGCTTAGGTGCCTTGCCCAAGTAACCCTGCATGAAGAGTTCCTCGTAAGATACGCCGAAAGGACTCAAGAAAAACGCGTGATCTATTGACTGGTCGGATGGCGTGATTATTGTCTTGTATGCACCTTCGCCTGTAACGACTTCCACTACGTCGTCATCATCGTTCCAAGTGAAAGCTTCAACAGATTTACCCTCTTCGTTTTTTCTGTCAATCAGCCTTCCCTTACTGTCGTATTCAAAGGTGTAGTAGCCGTCTATTGTTCCATCTTTTCTGACAAACTCCGCCTTTATAACAAGGTTCTGATCGTTCAGCGTATATCTGTGGTATTCATCTGCCAAGAAAGAATAGCTATTAATGGTATTATCTTTATAGGTGAAGATATTTATCACATTATTTTTTATTCTCTATCTTGGCGACTGAGACTATCTCACCTTCCTTGGGGGTGGTGTTGTAGTATGTGCAGCTTTTATTACCTTCGGCGGATTCGGTTATATACTTTTCAAGCACGAGTTCCTTCGTAGCAGATTGTTCGCCGTTGTCCTTGGAGAAGACAATGTTGTCTGCCTGATCGGCTGGGTATTCTGCAACTAATGTGGTGCCCTTGTAGATCTTCATGGTCAGGGCATTGACGCTTATGCAAGCGATGAGTGCCAATAGGGATATGATTGTCTTTTTCATAATGATTCGATTTAAAATTTGATAATAATTAAAACGCAACTTCGTTGCTTGGCTTTACAGAAAATTATTCACGATGACCAGAAAATTTAACTCAGAAAATTTAATTTTCAGGAAACTTGTTTTAGATTGTTGAGCTTTAGCGAGTAATCGTGAAAAGTGAATAATTTGAGTTACCTTTTATCGTGAATGAGGGATGCTTAAACGGGCAAAGTAAAACTATGAATTATGCACTATGAACTATGCACTAATAAGTTATTTCCTTTCCGCTGGCATCATATTTCTTTCCATCTTTGACGATGATGAGTCTGCCACCAGAGATGTATTTTCCATTCTGTACAACCTTTGAGGTGGCTGTTATGCCATTGATTTGTGTGGTCTCAGGCTCTTTATATACTCCGAAGGTTACCTTAAGACTGTTGTCGTCGGTGATAGGGAGGGTGAGCTCAGGTGTTGTCTTGCCTGAAAGGGTAAGGGTTGCCGTGCCGTTGCCGTAGGTTATCTTAGGCATGCTTTCAAGCTTGTAGCACGTGGATTCACCATCTACCCAGACGTAGATAGCATCAGTTTCCTCTGCGCGTATAGATGTGCAAAGAAACAGTGTTAGTGCTGTAAGTAATAATTTTTTCATATTTAGAAAATGTGTAAGGTTATGAAATGTGTTTCATTCGGTTGCAAAAATAAACATAATATTTGGTATCACCAAACATTTTGGTCGAAAAATGATTTATAAGTTTGAAAAGCCGATTTCCCTTAAAATAACGTGAGTTCGACGAAATCGAGATAAACGCATCTCCGATGCTGAACTGACAATAATTCTTCGAAAAGCTCAGGCGCTACGCGGAGTCCCAATCTTACCAAGATTAATCACATAAAGAAAGGCTCGCTTACGCGAATTTGAGGAAAGTAAATTGGCAATAAATTTTATCAGTAAATTAATTTACTGGTTTAATTTACTTCTAATTTACTTTCCCAATGATATACTCGCGTAAGCGAGCCTTTCTTGTTGGAAGAAGATTGTGCAGATTGGTAATTATTGTCAGTTAAAAACAGCTTGCTGTTTGCCATATTAGGAACTCACGCTATAATTGCGTCTTTTGAATGGAAAAAAACGACTTCTTGTTTGAAATGTCATTTTTTTTTATTTACTTTGCATTCGAAAGACGAAAGGCAAAAGACAAAAGACCTTCAACTTTAGCCTTTAGACTTTATCCAAATTAAAAAATATGAAGAAAATAATCTCAACTATTATTCTATGCGGTGCGGTTCTGGGAATGAACGCACAGGACGCAACATCACCAAATGGTAAATTGTCGGCAACAACGACCGATAATAAGTTGGTAATCAGTTACGGGAAACAGAAGGTTCTGGAATTAGCCGATGTACAATTCTCAAAGTTGGATCTCGCGAGCAAGGTGAAGACCGACTATAAGATGCTTGAGGGTAAGCGTTTGCATTGCTCTAACGAGGCTAATGAATATCAGGCTTCTATCGGCCAGAATGCAAAGATTGTGATGCGTCTCTATAACGACGGCATTGCCTTCCGCTATGAATATACTAACTTGAAGAATCAGAAGCACCCAGAGGAGAATACCGTGTATATGATTCCCGAAGGAACGAAGCGATGGTTCATGCAATGGGCGGAGTCATACGAGGGTTTCTTCCCCCAGAACACCACATACAAGGAAACACCCGTTCCGTCATTCAGCGGTGTGTTCAAATCGGCTGACGGATGGTGTAACCGTTGGGCATATCCTGCCCTGTTAGAGCCTTCCGACGGAGTGTTTGCCCTTATCTCTGAGGCAAACATAGAGCGCAAGCAGAGTGCTTCAAGCCTGTATAACGACGGAGAGCGTTATAAAGTGGTGCAGGATAAGAACGAACTGGATTTGTCAGGCGACTGGCATACGCCTTGGCGCGTGGTTATCATCGGAAAGCTGGCAGACATCGTGCAGTCAACTCTCGTAACGGATGTTAGCGAACCATCAAAATTGAATGATACCAACTGGATAAAGCCGGGTGTGGTGTCGTGGATATATTGGGCATATAACCACGGCTCAAACGACTATGAGATAATCAAGAAATACGTGGATATGGCTGTTACGCTGAAGTTGCCATACGTACTCATAGATGCTGAGTGGGATGAGATGAATAAGATAGAATCAAACAAGGGCAAGACCATTGAGGATGCCGTGGCATACGCTAATTCAAAGGGTGTGAAGCCTCTTATTTGGTATAACTCATCAGTTGGTTGGATTGATGGCGCTCCTACTCCTAAGTTCCGTCTAAACAAGCCAGAGGACAGGGAGAAGGAGTTTGCATGGTGCGAGAAGATTGGTGTGGCAGGTGTGAAGATAGATTTCTTCAGCGGAGATAATCAGGCGAATATGGACTATTGTCAGGACTTGCTTGAGAGTGCTGCCCGTCATCATCTGTTGGTTAATTTCCACGGTGCTCCTATCCCTCGCGGATGGCAGCGCACTTATCCCAACCTTCTATCAACAGAGGGCGTGTATGGTGCTGAGTGGTATAACAACGTGGCTACCTTTACAAAGAAGGCAGCAAGCCATAACGCTACTTTGCCTTTCACGAGAAACGTGATTGGTCCTATGGATTATACTCCTTGTGCCTTCAGCGATTCACAGCATCCGCACATCACTTCCAAGGGACATGAGCTTGCACTTACCGTACTCTTCGAGAGTGGTTTACAGCATCTTGCCGACCGTCCTGAGAGTTTCCTTGCACAGCCAAAGGAGGTTCAGACATTCTTAGGTGAATTGCCAAGCGTATGGGATGAAACACGCTTTGTGAGCGGTTATCCGGGTAAGAGTGCGGTGTTGGCTCGTAGAAGCGGAAATACATGGTATGTGGCAGGTATCAACGGATTGGACGAGGCTCAGAAACTCACTACCGACCTCAGTTTCATCAAGAATGGTAAGGCACAGCTCTTCACAGATGATGCCAACGGAGAATGGAAGATAACCACTACCGAACTGCCTAAGGAGATTGAGTGTCAGGCTCGCGGTGGGTTTGTGATTGTGGCAAAAGGTAAATGAAAAAACGAATAAATGAAAAGTGAAAAATACAAGTTAGTTTCATTCGCTATAATTTTTCGCAATATATGGTAATCTGTATTTTTCATTTTTAACTTTTCATTTTTCATTTATTCATGCAAAGCTTGAATAATCATGGCAAAGAGATATGTTCAGACATTGGATCTTCGTGATGATCCTGATATGATTAAGGAGTATCGTAAATGGCATTCCAAGGAGTTCCATTGGAAGGAGATACGCGATGGGATAAAGGCGGTAGGAATACTTGAAATGGAAATCTATATTCTTGGAACTCGTCTCGTGATGATAGTTGATGCTCCTGATGATTTCGACTGGCAAACCGCTATGGATAAACTTGCCACTATGCCTCGACAGGCAGAATGGGAAGCGTTTGTTGCGAAACTGCAAGGATGTAATCCCGATGCCCGAAGTGATGAGAAATGGCAGATGATGGAAAGGATGTTCTATCTGTATGAATGAATGGGAATTTACTATTTAACGTGAATTCGATGAATTCAAGACTGCGAGGGCTGAAAGCCCGACACCTAATAGGGCAGTCCGTAAGGGCTGTTATTCGGTAGATGCGTGATTAAAGGAGCGCTGTAAGTGCGACACCTAAAAACATAGATAAATACAGTAGGTGTCGGTCCTACAGACCTCATCCCCCTATATCGACAAATATAACAGCCCTAACGGACTGCCCTTTTAGGTATCGCTCCTTCAGAGCTCTTTCAACTACATGATATTCAACAATATACAAGTAGACAAATTCGTCGAACTCACGTTATTTAGCCATTTACAATGTACTATTGGGGTTATGTACT
>CAMKEM010000075.1 GCA_946411565.1 uncultured Prevotellaceae bacterium
TTATAGCGATAGAAGCCCTGAACCTGAATCTGATATACACCTACAGGAGCATTTGTAATATCCTGGTGGATATCGAAGTTCTTTGAGTTCCATGCCTCAGCACACTTTGTATCTTCTCTGGCAGCAACGTTACCGCCTTCGCCTGTGTGTGACCAACCTTCCCAGCCTTGAGAGAAGTCTGTGTTCTTCAGCATATTGCTAACGTCGGTACCTGGAGGAGTAGCAGACTTAGCGTCGTCGTAAAGACCCTGAAGTATAGCTGTTTCAGCCTTGATTTGTTCTGTAGAAAGCTCAAGTTTCTTGATGAAGTCGGGATAGTCGATAGTTATATAGTCTGCCAATTCCTCAGCAATACTCATATAAGTACCATCATTGAGCATCTTGTCTGCCTGCTCTGCAAGTGTCTTGTAAGCTGCCCATGCAGCAATGTTTTCCTCGGCTGCCTTCTTTGCAGCATCGATAGTTGCAACAGCTGCCTTGTAAGAAGCGTAATCGGTTGCACTTGCGTTGCTTACAGCGTTGTTGAAGTCGGTGATAATGCTCTTTGTAACGTCACCCTGTGGGAGAGTTGCGTTCTTTGCATAGTCGCTCATAAGTGCGCTCCAAGCGTCTGCACCATTACCGTAGTAAATAAGACTGAAGTTATCAACGATTGTCCAGTCGTTGCCGATCTGAGTTTCCTTCTTGACACCAACCTTTGCTGTACCTTCAGAAACTGCGAACATTACAGAGTTTGTCTTGTAAAGCTCTGCGCCTGCAGCAACTTCCTTTGTTGTACCATTGAGGTTTGTGAAGTCAAGCATGGTGTTAGGAATAAAGTAAGAAGTCTCACCATCTTTATGCTCTGTAACGCTGATTACTTCACCATTTTTATCAAGATGCTGCTCGCCAGCCTTGATAGGATCGAAGAGGTGCATGATGCTTGCTGTAGCGATCTCATCACCATTAGCTGTAACGTTGGCACCATAAATCTTGGCGTTGTAGTCTTTCTTGTTCTTTGTTGCAGAGAAATCAGCAGCAATATCACCAGCACGATAGAAACCGTCAGCGCTTACCTTATATACACCAACAGGGAGATTCTTGAGTGTCTGGTAGGTGTCGTAGTTCATGTTATAGCGCTCAGCAGCAGAACTTGTTGTGCCACCAGCACCGAAGTTAGAACCTTCCCATCCATTGAAGTCGCCAATCTTGTCGAATGTGCGGTTAGTGATAAGTGCAGAAGCGTCCTTTGGATTAGCGTAGGTTGCGCTTGTCATGTCAGCAGCTGCAGCAGCCTGAAGCTTTGCAGGAATAGCGTCGATAGCAGCCTGAAGCTCTTCCTTAGAACTTGCTGTGTTGTTGAATACAGTCTGCTCAGCTGAGAGGTCGATAGAAGGATATGCGTCCTTTGCATCCTTGATAGCCTTCTCAAGCTTCATCGCAAGTTCATAAACTTCAATCTTAGCAGCATATGCTTGATATTCTGCTTCTTCAACCATTGCCCAGGTGTTGTAGTTCTTAGCACCTTCTGGAACCTCTTCTATAATATTCAACTTTGTCTCAGTTGAAGTAGAGAGAATACCGAGAGTTCCGGTTTCTGAGAGGGCAGGAACGGCAAGAGTGAAGTTGTTACCTCCAGTTGCTGTTATTGTCCAGCCATCGCAGTTAGCACGTGAGCCGTCGATCCAGATGCCATCTATGCCATCAGGACTTACGTAGTCTCCGTTTCCTGTGTTTAGGATACTGTACTTTCCTTCCGATCTCTCAACGATCTTAACCTTGATACCAGTGTTGCCAACGGAAGCACGGGTGCCCCAGTCGTTTGCTCCAAGGAAGAAACCTGCATAATCTACGTTGTAGAGATACTGAGCCTCTCCTTCGTCATTAGATGCAACAGTAACCAACTTGACTGTTTGAGGGGTAGGCTTTTCCCAACCGGCTGCAAAAGCAGTCGATGTCATCATGATTGATGTACCAAAAATGAGTAGTGGTTTTAGTTTCATAATGATACGTTTTTAAGTTAGTGTTAATAATTAGGTATATATTAAATATATTGATTTAAGTAGTTAAGTCGCTACCACATACTTTTTTATATCTCGTTTGCACATTTGCTTTTGCATAAGTGCTTTGGAGAATAGTTTAATAAACTAGTTGCAAAGATAACAATCTTTAGTAAAAAAAAGGAAAATATTATGTAAATAAATGTTAATTTATCTAACTTTTAACTAATAGTGCTATGTTATGTCGTTTTATTAGTGTAAATCGGACAATTATAAGGAAAAAAATGGTCATAGTGAAAAATACTTTCTTCCTCCTATGTAAGTCCCTTGTACCTCCTATGTAAGTCCCATTTTTCGCCTATTCTTAGGAACGGACCTGGAACGGAGATACAACGGAGGCAGAACGGAGGTACAACGGACCTACACTTTTGTCATAAATTTACTTCGTAATTTTCTTCACACCATTAACTGTCTTGATGATATTAAGACCTTTCTGCAACTTTGAAACCTTGATGCCGTTTGCTGTGTAGATGGTCTTTATATCATTATCAATAGTTGTCACATTTACTATGGAAGCAGGAATTGAAAGCTTCTGGGTTGCCTTCTCTATCTGGTTGATAGCATCAAGAGCCTGAGCATTTGTATAGCTCTTGTTTGTAATGGCATTTGTAATCTCAGAGACAAGATTATTAGCCTCTGTTATTGCTGTTGAACTTGCAGAACCATACTTGCTGCTGATAACTTTTCTGAAGTTATCAGTTTCGTTTACAAGACGCTTGAAAAGAGCCTCAGAATCAGCGAATTTGTTATTGAGAGCATAGATTGCTGCAAGGGCGTTGAACATACGCTTGCTTTCTGTCTGTTTTAGAGCCTCGTTGCCTTCATCAACAGCCTTGTTTGCCTCTGCTACAATATCAGAACCTATCAGAATATTCGTGTTTACGCTCTTTACTGCCTTTCTGAGAGCAGACTTAATTACCTTCTCATCATATCCCTTGTAAATCAGTTTGAAGCGTGAGAATATTGCCCAAGAATCATTACCCTGGTTGGAGTCGCCCTTCATACCGATACGGAGCTTGTCACCCTTCTTTGTAACAAGACCGATAGCGGATGTGGTATAGTCACCACGATCGAATGCCTCTCCTGCATCTGTCATATTGTTTGGGTAACATTTCTTGTTGTTAGGATCTGTGTAATAGTCATTCTTGGTCCAATGGGCGGCTGCATATTCTGGTGTTACGGAGAAGTCGAATACGTTAGCCATCGGACTTGTATTATCGTTGATGTAGATCTTTGCAGGAGTGTTTGTGATATAGTCAGAAACACCATCGGTCTTTCTTATTCCGTCAGGATTGAAGTATTCAAGCCAAGCATCCTTTCCACGAAGATAACGATAGAATCCCTGAACTTTCACCTCATATATACCAACAGGCACGTTCTCGATGTCCTGATGGATATCGAAGTTCTCTGAGTTCCAAGCCTCAGCACACTTGGCTATGTTATTAGCCTTAACGGTACCACTACCTGTATGTTCCCAATGATCCCAACCTTTTGCAAAATCTGGGTTGATAATCATGCTCGTAACGTCAGTACCAGTAGGAGCTATGGACTTTGCTTCCTCGTAAAGATCCTGAAGGGATGCTATTTCAGCCCTTACCTCTTCTGTGTTGATGTTAAGGTTCTCTATATATGAACGATAGGTAGATTTCATATAGTCAGCAAGGTCGCTAGAGTCATCCTTGTATGTCTCGTCCTTGAGAAGCTGTTCTGCATGATTTGCAAGGTCGATGTACTCGTTCCAAACAGCTATGTTCTCATCAACTGCCTTCTTAGCCTTCTGTATGGTTTCAAGGGCAGAAGTGTATGATTTTGAATCTGTTGCAGAAAGACCGTTGAGAGTATTATCCCATTCTTCTCTAACTACTTTTGATACCTTTGTATTCTCGGCAATTGCAACAGAAGCCTTGTGCTCGTCAAGGGCAAGAGTCCATGCATCAGCCTTGTTTCCGTAGAAGGTAAGTCGGAAATTGTCAGCCTTATACCACCATTCGCCTTCTGGTGAGAAACCCTTACCATCCTTTGCGCTACCAGAGGCACCTATGGTTACTTTGCCATCGGTTGTAAAGAAGAACATAGAGCCTGTGGTGAAGTGTGTTGACTTGCTACCTGTATTTGGATTTGTTTCAAGCATTACAGCCTCGTGCTTGCCGTTTGCAAGGAGATACACGTTGGTACAGTCGTCGCTTGATGTCAACAAGCTTTGAAGCTTATAGACGCCATTTGGCATAGAGGTAATCGTCTGGGTAATGGCATAGCCAGCAGACCATGTGTTGAAGACATAATTGCCGTCAGCATTATCCACATGATATGTTGCATTTATGTTTTCCCTTGCACCTGTATCTTCTGAGTTCTTTGTCGTCCAGCCGTTGATGTTGCCTTCCTCGAAGGAATTGTTGATGATAAGGGCTGTTAAATCCTTAGGACTTGTGGCTGAGGCACTTGTCTCGGCTGCTGTCTTGAGCTTCCTTGGGATAGAGTTGATGGCGTTCTCTATATCTTTCTTCGTGCTTGAGGTGTTGTTATAGATAATCTCTTCTGCATTAAGGTCGATATTAGGGAACTGCTCCTTTGCTGATTTGATGCTATTACCGAGCTTTACGGCAAGGAGATAGATTTCATTCTTTGAATACCAGGATTGATATTCCTCTGATGAAACCATAGCCCATGTGTCATAAATCTTTGCTCCGTTAGTTGCATCTTCTGGAGAAAGTAGGTTGATTCTTGTGTCTGGAGCTGTGGAGAGAATGCCGAGAGTACCATTCTTTGAAACTGCGGGAACTGCGAGCTTGAAGTAGTCACCTTCGGTTGGAGTTATAGTCCATCCGTTATAGTTTGCTCGCATTCCGTCAATCCATATTCCGTCAGCAGCATCAGGGCTTGCATAATCTTTCTTTGATACATAGTATATGGCATACTTGCCTGCTGCTTGCTCTACAAGTTTAATCTGAATACCTGTGTTTCCTACGGAAGCGCGAGTGCCATAGTCATAGGCACCAAGGTAGAATCCCTTATAATCTGAGTTATAAAGGAATACCGCTTTGCCGTCATTCGCATTCTTTACCGTCGTTATATGGATTGTCTGTGGAATAGGTTTTTCCCAGATAACTGCGAATGCAGTCGAAGTCATCACTATGGATGCGCCTAACACAAGGAATACTTTCAGTTTCATATTCGTATCTTATGGTTTTTATTTAGCTCCTGGTGCAGCATCATTTCCTGCACCTCCGTCTTGTTTCTTTGTTGTTGATTTCCTAAAAATGTCTGTCTTTACTGCGTCCTTTGGAAGACGGTCACGCTGTAACTGGTCGATGATAGGCTTTGTGAGACCTTCTACCTTTGCCTGTGTAGGGCCTGTCACATCGAGCACCACAATCTCATTCTTGCCCTTCTTCAACCAACATCCTGGCAAATAGAGTGTCTGCTGTGGTCCTACTTCCCAGAAGCGGCCGATACAATGTCCATTTACCCATACGAGACCCTTGCCCCATGTCCTCATATCAAGATAGGTGTCGCCTGTCTTCTTGAGGTTGAAGGTTGCTCTGTAATATGCTGGCTGATCGCCGATTACAGTTGGGATATAGCTCATGTCGTTATAATCAAGGTCGTAAGGATATAGATATACGTTCCAGTCCTTGAGGTTGTATGTGAGGTCGTTCTTGCCGTCTGTGGTGAATACCTCAACCTTGTCGGTTATTCCCTTTGGATCGTGAATGAGCTTTGAATAGTTGATACGTCCCATTACCTCGATGAAGATTTCGAGCTGAGCACCAGCCTTTACCTCATTCTTAATCTGAAGGGTGGTCTCATATCCGTTGCCACGATAGAGTTCTCCAACCTTTTTTCCGTCGATAGTCACGATGGCATAGTCACACATATCGCTTATGCGGAGATAAGCCCCAGCCTTGAGGGCGGGTAGGGTAGTGGTGTAGAGGATATTGCCGTAGCCTTGATTATACTGCTCAACAGGAAGAGCATTGTGTGACTGTATTGGCTTTGGCATGTTTCCTGCACGGAAAAGCAGAGCCATTTCCTCAAACTTAACCTCTGGAATAGAGATTATTGGTAATGGCTTTGGAACGGCAGGCAATTTTACGTCTGAATGCTTCTGAAGGAGTTCACGAAGCTGATAGTATTTCTCTGTTGCAGCTCCCTGCTCGTCGATAGGTGCATCATAGTCATAGCTTGTACAGTCAGGTGCGAAACCTGTATTATTTGCTCCTGCCCACCAACCGAATGATGTGCCTCCGTGAGTCATATATAGAGAGAAGGAAATGCCGTTGTCGAGCATAGTTGATATGCCTTTTACCATATCGGTTGCAGGACGGGTTTCGTGAGCACGTCCCCAGCCGTCAAACCAACCGCTCCAGTACTCTGAACACATACGTGGAGCATTAGGACGGAGTTCTCCGAGTTTCTTGAACTGATCGAGTACGTTGGCACCTGTACCGAAGTTCATCGTCCATACGAGGTCATCAAGAGCATTATCTGTAAAGTTGCTTGACCAGTCACATTGGAACAAGGTCGTCTTGTCCCAGCCGGCTGCACGAAGGGCATCACGCATGGCACTAACGTATGGCTTATCCTTAGCGTAAGAACCATATTCGTTCTCTACCTGTACCATAATTATATTACCGCCATTCTCAAGGCGATAAGGAGCCAGAACCTCTGCCACCTTATTCTCAAAGGCGATAGCTGGCTTCATGAATTTCTCGTCTAATGTCCTGAGCTTGATACTACGATCCTTAAGCAGCCACCAAGGCAGACCACCCATTTCCCATTCTGCGCAAACGTATGGGCCAGGACGAACGATTACCCACATTCCGTTTTTCTTGCAGAGTTCCATAAAGGCTGCAAGGTCGTGATTACCAGAGAAATCCCATACTCCTGGCTGTGGTTCGTGATAGTTCCAGAATACGTATGCGCATATCGCATTCATACCAAGAGCCTTACACATCTTGATACGATGATCCCAGTATTCGCGTGGAATACGGGCATAATGAAGTTCGGCTGCCTTAACTACGAATGGCTTGCCGTCAAGAAGGAAAGTTCCATCACCTTGTGTGAAAGTGTGGATTGTAGGTCGTTTAGCGTTAATTGAAAGGGCAAAGGATATTATTGCCAATAAGGATAGTAGTCTCTTCATTTGTTTTATAGTTTAGTTGTTAGTTTCGGTTTTCGAGTTTTTTGTTTAGAGTTTAGCGAGTTTTATCTAACTCAAATTCTTCACTCTTCACTTTTCACTCTTCGTTTATGGAATTGCCGCCACAATAGCGAATACTGCAAGTGTGGCGAGAACTGTCGTTGCTGGAACCCATTCTGTTTTGGAAGGGCATTCCCTTACCTCTGGAACATATTTCTTTGGCAGATATTTCTGATATAGCCAAATCAAAAGGCATACGACTACGGTTGAGTAGATAATTCCTCCGAGAAGGTCACCTGGATAGTGTACGCCGAGGTATGAGCGTGAATAGCAAACTATCAGAGATAGCGAGAATAGGGAGTACAACACTCGTTTTGACTTCATGAAATAAGCCACGAGTAAGGATAATCCCCAGTAGTTGGCTGCATGAGCCGAAGGGAAGCCGTAAGAGCCTCCACGATAGTCGTTCACGATGTGAACGTATTGTGATAGTGGATTCTCAAGATTTGCAGGACGCAGACGATGGAACCAAGGGCGGATGACCTGTGAGTTCACCATATCCGTGAATAGCATCATCACTCCTACTAATAATAGAAGGTGTAACGCTCCTTGCCAGCCTCTTTTCTTGTATATTGCAAAGAGAGTTATTATGTAGAACGGAATCCACACCAATTTTCCGCTTATCAGCCACATAAGCTGATCAAGGTATTCTGTGTGGAGTCCGTTTATTAATAGTAGGAATTGAGAATCTATTTCAGTCATATAATTAAAGACCCTCCCCCTTGCCCCTCCCATAAAGGGCGGGGAGTGGTTTGTATTTATCGCTTTTGAGGTTGGGCTAATTAATAATGCAAGATGTATCTACTCCCCTCCATTTCTGGGAGGGGTAGGGGGTGGGGCCTTATCCGATAAATGTCTTAATAAACCAGTATGCGATGATACCAGCAACATATCCCACGAAGGCAATCCATGAAACGTTCTTCATGTACCAACCGAATGAGATGTGCTCAAGACCCATTACAACCACACCAGCAGCACTACCGATGATGAGCATAGAACCACCAACACCTGCACAGTATGCAAGCAACTGCCAGAATACACCATCAACAACAAGGTTTGGTGCAGAATCAACAACGTACATCTTCATTGCTGCAGCAACGAGTGGCACGTTGTCAACGATAGATGAGAGTACGCCGATAGCACCTGTGATGAGGTAGTCGTTACCGATAGTATCGTCAAGCCACTTCCCCATCTGTGTGAGAACGCCAATCTCAGAGAGAGTAGCCACAGCCATAAGGATACCGAGGAAGAACATGATGGTGCTCATGTCAATACGAGAGAGCAGCTTTGTTACACGCTTTGCCTTAGGATCTTGCTCTGTACGACCACGATAGAAAATCTCGGTTACGCACCAGAGAATGCCTAATACGCCAATGATACCCATGAAGGCTGGAAGCTCTGTAATAGTGTGGAATACAGGAACCATGCAGAGACCGCCAACACCGATGGCGAAGATAATCTTCTTCTGACGTGAAGATACCGCGAGTTTTTCGCTTGAACCATTATTGGCAGCTACAGGAAGATCGCCCTTGAGGTGCATCTGCAGAACTGCTGTTGGAACGATGAATGCTATGAATGAAGGAACGATGATCTCTTCGATTACGCCAAGTGCTGTAATCATCTTACCGTTCCAGAGCATGATGGTGGTAACATCGCCGATAGGAGAGAACGCACCACCTGCATTAGCAGCTATGATAACACATACGGCATACCAGATACGGTCATTCTTGTCCTGAACAAGTTTACGCAGAATCATGATCATTACGATAGATGTTGTAAGATTGTCAAGAACTGCTGACAGGATAGCCGTCATGAATGCAATTTTCCAGAGCAACGAGCGCTTTGACTTAGAAGCAAGGGCGCCATGTACCCAGTTGAAACCTCCATGCTGGTCAACAATCTCAACGATTGTCATAGCTCCCATAAGGAAGAAGAGGGTAGTGCCAGCTTCACCGAGATTCTTCTCGATAGCCTCACCAAGTTCCCAATGCTCAGGCAACGCGATGCCTATGAGGTCGCCATGACCTACTGCAAGGAGTGTCCAGCAAACTACACACATCAAGACTGAAATAGCAGCCTTGTTGATTCTTGTTACGCTTTCAACGGCTATGAAGAAGTAGCCAATTACGAAAGCCAAACAGATAATGGTTATCAAACTCATTTTTTAGTTTAGTTGTTATAAATATACTTCGATTTTGCGAGTGCTTCTTCGTGCGAAGCAAAAAGTGCGTGTCAGTTCTTAAAACTGGCGCACGTTCTTCGATTTTGCGAGTGCAAAGTTACTAAAAAATATTCTATTTACCTTGTTATATATGAAAAAATATTTGATTTTATAAGAAATGTTGCATTTGCAACAAAAAATGAAACAGATTATTCTTTGTTATGAATATTTTTAGTATCTTTGCACAACTAACCCAATAGACTGAAACTTAAACAATATGGACGATAAACATTTCTTTGCCGTTGACCTTGGGGCAACAAGCGGACGTACCATAGTTGGTCGTTTGAGCAATGGAAAGATTGCTCTTGAGGAACTCACGCGCTTTGACAACAATCTAATAGAGGTGAATGGTCATTTCTATTGGGATATTTATGCCCTTTATTTTGAGATTATCAAAGGTCTGAAGGTTGCAAGGCAAAGGAATATAGAAATCACCTCAATAGGTATTGATACTTGGGGTGTTGATTTCGTCTGTGTTGCGGAGGATGGCTCTGTAAGTCAGCCACTTGCATATCGTGATCCTCATACCTTTGAAGCTATGGACGATTACCTCCAGAATGTTATGCCTCGTGAAAAGGTGTATGACATTACGGGTATTCAGTTCATGAATTTCAACTCTATCTTCCAGTTTCATGCCATGAGGCGTTCAGGCAATTCTGCTCTCAAGAATGCCAATAAGATTCTCTTCATTCCTGATGCCTTGAGCTATATGCTGACTGGTAAGATGGTTTGCGAATATACCATAGCTTCTACGGCTCAACTTCTTGATCCTCGCACCAAGCGTTTGGATTCAACTCTCTTGGCATCTTTAGGACTAACGGATTCCCATTTTGGGAATATGGTTAATCCTTGTGATATTATCGGAACTCTTACTCCAGAGGTGCAGAAAATTACAGGTCTTGGGGCTATTCCTGTAGTTGCTGTTGCTGGTCATGATACGGCTTCTGCCGTTGCAGCTGTTCCTGCTAAGAATGAACGCTTTGCATATCTCTCAAGCGGTACTTGGTCGCTTATGGGTATTGAGACAAAAGATGCTATTATAAATAAGGTGTCATACGACCGTAATTTCACCAACGAGGGAGGAATTGAGGGCACAACCCGTTTCCTGAAGAATATCTGCGGAATGTGGTTGTATGAGCGTTGTCGTAAGGAATGGACGGATGCTCCTAAGTCTCATGCCGAGCTTATCGCTAAGGCTATGCAACAGCCTGCATTCCAGAGTCTTATTAATCCTGATGATGCCATGTTTGCCAATCCTTCTTCTATGGTTGAGGCTATCCAAGACTATTGCCGACAGACGAATCAGCATGTGCCTTTAGGGTATGCTGAGATATGCCGTTGCATCTTCGATTCGCTTGCCTTGCGCTATCGTCAGGTGTTCTCCTATCTTAAGGAAATGGCTGATTTCCCGATAGATGTGCTTCATATTATCGGTGGAGGCTCGCTAAACAATGACCTAAACCAATTTACAGCCAATTCTTGCGGAGTTGATGTTCTTGCAGGACCACAGGAATGTACGGCTCTCGGAAACATAATGGTACAGGCAAAGGCGGCTGGTGAAGTTAGGGATTTGTGGGAGATGCGAAAGGTTATTTCTGATAGTATTGAATTGAAACTTTTTACTCCAAGAGACAAGGCTCTTTGGGATGCCGCTTATGATAGATTCCTTGCTGTTGTCAAAAGAAAAGGGTAGGAGGGAGTTGCTCTTATGTTGCTCTTATGCTGCTCTTATGTAGCTCTTATTCGGAATGGGACTTACAACGGATTTACAACGGACCTGTAACGGACCTACTGCCTATCTGGGAAAAATGAAACCTAATAAACAAAACATACTAAACTGAACGAATAAAAATGAAAGCAGAACTAATCAAAAAAGCATACGAAGTAGCGAAGGCTCGCTATGCGGAAATAGGTGTTGATACAGAGAAAGTGCTCAAACAACTTCAGAACTTCCATCTCTCGCTTCATTGCTGGCAAGCAGATGATGTGAAGGGCTTTGAGGTTCAGGCCGGAGCTATGTCTGGTGGTATTCAGTCAACAGGTGATTTTCCGGGTGCTGCCCGTAATATAGACGAGCTTCGTGCGGATATTCTCAAGGCAAAGTCTCTCATTCCTGGCAAACATCGTCTTAACCTCCATGAGATTTATGGTGATTTCAAGGGAAAAGTAGTTGATCGTGATGAAGTGACCGTAGAATACTTCCAGTCATGGATTGACTGGGCGAAGGAATATGATACTCTCCTTGATTTCAATTCCTCTTCTTTCTCTCATCCTAAGTCGGGCAACCTTAGTCTTGCTAACCCAGACGAGGGTATCCGTCAGTTCTGGGTAGAGCACACAAAGCGTTGTCGTGATATTGCCAATGCTATGGGTGAGGCTCAGAATGATCCTTGTATCATGAACCTTTGGGTACATGATGGCTGTAAGGATGTTAGCGTGAACCATGCACTTTATCGCAATATTCTGAAAAAGTCTCTTGATGAGATTTTTGAGAAGAAACAGCCTATGATGAAGGATTGTATCGAGGGTAAGGTGTTCGGCATAGGACTTGAATCCTTTACGGTTGGTTCTCATGATTTCTATACAGCATACGCAGCAAAGAACGGGCAGATTCTGACTATTGATACTGGTCATTATCATCCAACGGAATCTCCTGCTGATAAGGTTTCTGCTGTCCTTCCTTTCATAAATGAACTGATGTTACATGTCTCTCGTCCTGTTCGTTGGGATTCTGATCATGTAACTATCATGGATGACCAAACTCAGGAGCTTTTCTTTGAGATTGTACGTGCCAATGCCCTTGAGCGAGTTCATTATGGTCTTGACTTCTTCGATGGTTCTATAAACCGCATAGGTGCATACGTTATAGGTTCTCGTGCTGCTCAGAAATGTATGCTCAGGGCTTTGCTTGAGCCTCGGAAGATGATTTCTGAACTTGAGCTTTCAGGAGAGGGTTATAAGGTTCTGGCTCTTATCGAGGAACAGAAGGCTATGCCTTGGCAAGCTGTATATGATGAGTTCTGTGTGCGTAATGATGTGCCTGTAGGTCAGGACTTTATACTTGATATTGATAAATACGTTGCAGACGTTATTAGTAAACGATAAACGGCCCCTCACCCGTCACTACGTGACACCCTCTCCCCAAGGGGCGAGGGGAAAGTTAGTAATGAACCTTTAAAAGCGATATAAGGTAATTTCCTCCTCGCCCCTTGGGGAGAGGATGCCCGTAGGGCAGGTGAGGGGCTCTTTTTGTTAGGCTTTCTATGACAAAAACATCTTCTCTCAAGAGCACCCTCGCGGTCTCTCTAAACAACTATCTTGATGCCGGTGCTATTGTTGCCGGAGGAAGTGGCATAACCCTATGGCAGAGTTATCTCGGTCTTTCCGAGATGCATCTTGGTTGGCTTAATGCCCTTAGTGCCAATGCCTTGGGCGCAGCCATAGGTGCTGTTATTGGTGGCTTCCTTGCAGATAAGTTTGGCAGAAAGTTCATCTTTACATATAATCTCCTTGTCTATATGCTTGGGGTACTTGTGGTGATGCTTTCTGTTAGTTTCCCTATGCTTCTTGCTGGATTCCTCATAACGGGTATCTCTGTGGGTATTGGCGTTCCTGCCTCTTGGACGTATATTTCTGAGAGTTCGGAGGTTAATAATCGTGGACGTAATATCTGCATCTCCCAGATGTCATGGGGATTTGGACCTATGATTATTCTGCTCATGGGAATGCTTCTTGCCCCAGGTGGCTATTTCTATGTTCCTGTTGAGGCGCTTGCCCATAGCATTCTTGGTGCTGATGCTGATTATACAGCCGTTGAGGTATTCAGTTCGCGTGTCGTTTTCTTCACGTTGTTCGTTGTTGCTTTCGTTGCTTGGACAATTCAAAGACAGTTGGATGAAAGTGCTGAGTTTGAGGCAACTAAGGAGGCTGCAAAGGAAAAGGGAGAGAAGATGGGACTTTTACATTCTTTCTCGCTCTTGCTATCAAATAAGGTCGCACGTCGTAGTGTCATGTTTCTTGCTGCTATCTATCTCACATGGAATCTGGTGGCAAGTGTTATGGGATTCTTCTCTCCTCATATCTGCGAGACGGCAGGTGGCGTGAGCAACGAGTATGCCAACTGGATGAACTGTATTCAATGGGCTGTTGTTGTGGGCGTTACGTTCATTATCTCGAACATAATTGATCGCACAAGTCATAAACTCCTTTATGTTCTCGGACTTGTCTTTGCTCTTGGCACATGGTTGCTCGTGGTGACTGTTGGTGTGAATAACATAGCCTCTCTTTGGGCATTCGTCATTCTCTGGGGCTTGAATGGCGGTATCTCCGTTCAGATATTCTATGCTCTCTGGGGCTCAGAACTGTTTCCTGCCAAGTTCCGTGCTGGTGCTCAGGGATTTATGTTCTTCGTAGTACGAGGTCTCTCTGCTGTCTGGGGACTTGTCTTCACAGGCATCTATGGAGATAATGGTGAGGGCTTCACCATAGCCGCCTATTGTATGATAGGCCTTCTCCTTGCCTCTCTCATCATAGGTGTGATAGGATGTCCGAATACAAGAGGAAAGAGTCTTGAGGAGATTACGAAAGAGAGATATTCCTCAAATTAACAATTAATAATTAACAATTAACATGCCTTTCGCGATATATACTATCGAACATCCTTCCCTTTGGGAAGGCTTGGTTAGGTTTTATAATTTAATTTGCCTTTCGCCTTCCGGCTCCCTCCCTACGGGGGAGGGCGGGGGGAGAGGCCGTTTTTTGCTATGAGTATATTAGATAATAGACCGGGCCTTAAGGCCGTTATTGATCAGATTGCCGAGGTTACAAGTTACCTTTGGCAAAAAGGATGGGCAGAGCGTAATGGTGGAAATATCACCGTTAACGTTACTGAGTTTATGGATGATGAGTGTAAGGCTATGCCGGCTATTGCTCCTGTGAAGCAGATTGGCATGACACTTCCTTATCTCAAGGGTAAGTATTTCTATTGCAAGGGTACGGGAAAGCGTATGCGTGACCTTGCCCGTTGGCCTATGCAGAACGGCTCTATCGTCCGTATCTGTGATGATTGTGCCTCATACGAGATTATTGCTGATGAGCC
>CAMKEM010000076.1 GCA_946411565.1 uncultured Prevotellaceae bacterium
CACTTATGGATCAGATCCGTTACCACATCGACAAGCTCGAGGCTAAGGTTGATGACGAGGTATGGACACTTCCTAAGTACCGTGAGATGCTCTTCATCCGCTAATATTTTGAATGAATAAAGAAGAAAAGAATAAGGAATAAGGTTTGATGGTGTTTCCGTCAAGAAGGCAATCAAACCATCAACCTTAATCCATCAACTTTATTCCCAAATACATAATAAACAATCTATTTCTTTTATTGGTTGTTTAAGTTTGCTGAGCCGTACAGCCGTGAGGTTATGCGGCTCTTTTCTGTTGGTTTATTTTCCGTCTTTTTGCGATTTAACTTAATTTACACTTCAAAATAAAGGCTTCTCAACTTTTATTTGTACTTTTGCAAGATAGTTCAATCATAAAACACTAATTACTATCTCAATATGAAGCATTTGTCACGTTCTATCATACTTTTCATGACAATGTCGGGTATTTACACATCCGCATCGGCTCAACTCATCCTCAAGGATAATGGCGGCTGGTTAGAAGCCGCATGGATGGAGTTCAACGGATTGTCATCCGACTATTCCCATTACAATGCTTATGTATCTGACAACGGGACAGACTGGAAGAAACTTGATGGCGAACTCATCCGTTCTTACGGCTCATACGGTCGTGTTGATGCCATTGGACTTGCTCCTGGCTCTTACACCTTGAAAGTGGTGCCTGTAAAAGGAACTGCCGAGATCTCTGACGATGCCATCGTTTCATCCCCTCTCATGGTTATGGCATACAACCGTGACGGATATGCTCACCACAACACCACCGAGGGCATTGGTGCATATAATAATGACGGTACGTTAAAGGAAGGTGCCCGTGTCATCTATGTCACAAAGGATAATGCCAAGACCGTTACCCTTGAGATGAAGACAAACAACAAGGGCGGAACAACTACCTGTACAGGCATTCAGAATATCATAACCGCATACGAGAAAGGACAAGAGACGCGCCCTCTCGCCATACGTTTCATCGGTACATTCACCAAGGATGATATGCCTGAACTCGGTAGCTCTGCCATCGGACTTCAGGTGAAGGGCAAGTCGCATGAAATGAACCTCACGCTTGAAGGCGTTGGCAATGATGCTACGTTTTATGGCTTCGGAATATTGGTGCGTGCTTCTAAATCCGTGGAGCTTCGTAACTTTGCCATTATGCTTCAACAGGAGGATGGTATCAGTTTCGATACAAAGAACGAGCACCTTTGGGGGCATAACCTCGATGTTTTCTACGGAAAGAACAAGGGTGGCGACAAGTCAAAGGGCGATGGATCCTTTGATGTAAAAGGAACGATGTATTCCACTGTCTCAGCAAATCATTTCTGGGATTCGGGCAAGTGTACACTCAACTCTAACGGTGATGAGGTTGACTACATAACCTATCATCATAACTGGTATGACCATTCTGATTCCCGTCACCCTCGTGTGCGCATATCAAAGCACCTCCATGTTTTCAATAACTATTATGACGGCAATTCAAAGTATGGCATAGGCGCAACTACGGGTTCAAGCATCTTTGTCGAGAACAACTATTTCCGCAACTGTGCTCATCCTATGCTCATTTCCCAACAGGGTTCTGACATTCACAATGGCGTAGGCGATTCGAAGGACACCAAAGGCTCTTTCTCTAATGAGAACGGCGGTATGATAAAGGCATACGGAAACTACATTACGGGCGAGACGAGCTTTGAGCCATACGATGCCAACGATGCCACTTACAGCAAGCATTTCGATGCTTACGTTGCCAAGACTCGCGATGAGGTGGTTCCTTCAACGGTTCTCACTCTCAAAGGCTCTACCGAGTATAGCAACTTCGACACAGCCGAGGATTTCTACAAATACACCGCTGATGCAGCCGCAGATGTTCCTGCCTATGTTACTGGAGCCTATGGTGCTGGTCGTTGTCAGCAAGGCGACCTAAAGTTTACATTCGACAACGGCAAGGACGATGCTTCCTCAGAAATCAACACCGACCTCGAAACCCTACTCAAAAACTATAAGTCGGGTTTCGAAAAGATTATCGGCTTTGCAGAGAATACTGAGTCAACCGCCATCGCTAGCCCTCTCCATCCTCAATCCTCAACTTCCAATGCCTACGCTCTCAATGGTCAGCGCACCACACAAAAAACAAAAGGTATCATTATCAAGGATGGTAAGAAACACCTGAACTGATACTATCTCCTCTCCCCATCTATGCTATAGACAAACGATGGGGTATCTACGAAGGAAGAGAAAATAAACAGCAGAGTTTCTTGCAAGGATTATCCTCCTGTTCTTAGGGGGAGAAATAAAGAAAGAGAGAAAAGAAAATCCCACACCGCAAAGTATTCATTAGGTGGTGTGGGAATGAAAGAGTTATTGATACAGCATGTAAGATGCACTTGTCAAAAACTTATATTTACCAATTGTTCGAGAGTGGAGGGTCTTTATACTGGTTTCGTGGTTTATTGCTTGGTATCAATATGAATATGTCAGGCTTGTTGTCGTCATTTTGCAAAACCATAGTTCCATCTGTTTTGTCAAAAGATAGAATCAAATCGCAGTAAACGATACCAGATTTTGGATTTAGTTCTATACAATAGCATCCTTTCGTGTTTGTCCCAACTTTAGTATAATCGAATTTTGCTGGTATAGTGTCTGACAAGTAGTAGGGATATTCAAAAGTACTTCCATCGCCTTTATGCCTTATCTTTGTTTTTGGGGTATATTCGTAGTACCACTTTGACTGGTTGTCATATTGATATGGCGTTTGCCACTTTGTTCCAATCAAATCAGAAGTGGAAATCGTCACTTGTGCCTTTGCCGTATTAATACAGGCAAATATCATGCAAATATAAAATATTAAATGTTTCATATTTCTTGACTATTCATTTTTCTATTATGAATACATTC
Source organism: uncultured Prevotellaceae bacterium (assembly GCA_946411565.1). Taxonomy (GTDB): domain Bacteria; phylum Bacteroidota; class Bacteroidia; order Bacteroidales; family Bacteroidaceae; genus Prevotella. The sequence continues at coordinate 2,922 of CAMKEM010000076.1, forward strand.
GACATTATTATGAATACATTCGACATTGCTCATTTCAATGGCAAAAGTAAGCAAAAATCCTATATGGCCAAGAAAAACAATGAAAAGTTTAGGGATTCGTTCAATGTGAGAAAAGCCTGCGCATGAAGGGTGTTATACTCTTTCCCTATGTGAGTCAAAGGTAAGTCCGTTCTAATACCGTTATAAAACCGTTCCAAATCCGTTCCAGCTCCAATCAAGAGAGCGAACCCAGAGCGAAGGCATAGCGAAGGGAGAGCGGAGTCTTAGGCAATTGATAATTGAGAATTGACAATTTACCTCAGAAAAACTTGATTTATTATGGGAGTGTGGGCTTTTTATTTCTGTTGTCATCTGGTGCAGGAGAATCGTAGGCTTCAAGATTCTTCTTTACACGAGCACGACGACGTTCGCTTTTGGGCTTGTAACCAATGAGTTTGTAGAGTGAAGTTAAAGGGATTTTACCTCTATTGTTATAGGCGTCATTAAGGTCATATTCGAGAAGCACATTGTCGGGAAGATCAAATTTCTTCTTCGTTTTTGTGCTGTCTCCAAACACGACAACTTCGTCAAGGCGTTCTACAAGGCATTTCATGCGTATAACAGCAGGGATGCTATCTGCATTTATTTCTATGGACTTGTAGTCTTTGCATGTGATCAGAATAGTGCCCGATACCTTTGGCAACATAACAATACCTTGTGGGGAGGTGTAGGCAATTGTATCGCCATTCTGAGTGAATAGGGTTGGGCTAACAGGCTCGTGAGTGTCATTATCAATGACACTTACCATCTGTTGAGCGTGGATGTTGGTGGTGATGAAAATTAGTAGTAAGACAAGTAGGGGCTTCATATCATGCTATTTGACTTTTGTAGGTAGGGGAGGGGCTGTTTTATCGTAGGCTTCGAGGTTTTTCTTTACACGCTCACGCCTTTTCTCGCTTGCAGGTCGGTACCCCATAGCCCTAAATATTGCATCTATGCCCATGCCTACGCCACCACCAGGGAGAGGCTTAACGTCTTTGCCAAACTGAAATTTTGACACAATTTTGTTCTTGTCGCCGATAACAAGAATCTCTTCAAGTCTTTCAATCTCGCATTTGATACGTATAACGGCAGGAATGCTGTCGGCACTGAATTCTACAGACTTATAATCTTGGGCACAAACAATGACTTTGCCCGATAGCTTTGGCACAACAGCTATACCTTCGGGGGAGGTGTAGGCAATGGTGTCGCCATCTTGAATGAATGTGGCATGACATACAGGTTGTCGAGTGTCATCATCAATGACACTTATCATCTGTTGCGCCTGAAGGTGAATGGCGAAGGTGATGAGAATGAGCAAAATGAGATGTCGCTTCATACCTGTGGCTTTTGTTTTGTGTTCAAACGTTTAGACTCTGAATCATAGTTCTTTTCAGATAAAATCTTTTCTTTGAAACGGATGTATTTTGTTATATATATGTTTTTGATTTCGAGGGCAAAATTAAAATAAATCTATGACCTTTGCAAGATGTATGTATCAGAAACGGCTTTATTTACGTGTTTTTAACGCGAGATTTAAGATTGGTTTACAGGAATTTGCGGATATTAGAATTATGTTACATATTTTAAAGTAAAACGAGAATCAGCCGGAGCGACGCCTCACTCCGACTGATTGGTTTTAGTGGTCTTGCCACTGTTGTAATAGTATTGATTTTGTATAAACTAAATCGTAAATGTGTGGAAACTAAATCTTATATAACCTAACCTAAACTAAACTTTACCTAAACATTATATATTAATTAACTAAACTATGAAACTTCTTAAACCTACATAACTTAAACCTGAATAAATCTGTTTACCGAAGCCTATACCTAAATATATTTTCAGTGTCTATTATCTTGTGAGAATTGAGGTGAGAACTGCACCTGCTACTGCGCCTGCAACTACTGCACCTGCATTGCTATGATGATGATGATGCTCTACAACTACTGGGCGCTCAACCACTACTGGACGTTCTACAACTACCGGACGCTCAACTACCACAGCTGCGTGGTGGTGATGATGGTGGTGGTGTGGAGGTAATGGTGCATGATGGTGACGTGGAGGCACTGGAGCGTGGTGATGATGATGTGGAGCATCGTGATGGTGACGGTCGTGATGACGAACCTCAACTCTATCGTGATGACGATCATGATGACGCTGTGCTGAAACTGTACCTGTGCAGAAGAATGCCATTACTGTAACGAGGGTGATAATATATCTTTTCATAATTGTATGTTTTAAATTTGTTGTCATCAGAACTATCTCTGATTTCTGTTGGCAAAATTACTGCGAAAATATTAGATTCCAAACTAATTATCCCTATTCGGGAGGGGAAAGTCCCTAAAGCGAAAGGGGAAATTCCCCTATGTGTAATTAATAATGAATGGTTGATAAAGAATAATAGGTTGATATTCAATGATTAACGCGAATCTACCTCTATTGGTTTCGTCTATGATTTCAAAACATAAAAATAAGGTAAAAATTCGTTTTTATGCATATTACATTGAAAAAAAGGCGTTTTGTTTGGTTTTTTGCAAGAAATAGAGTATCTTTGCCCTTGTGATTTGGCTAATAGATGTTAGGTGATAGGTGTTGGCGGTTTGTAATATTCGCGAAAGTACTATACACCATCACCCATCACCTACCACCCAACACCTATATATACAAAACTTTATTGAACCTTTATGTTGCGAAGAATCAGAATTCTACTTGCCGTTATCTTCTTCATAGGCATCACATCGCTGTTCCTTGATTTCTCAGGAACGGTACAGCCTTGGCTCGGTTGGATGGCTAAACTGCAATTCTTGCCAAGTGTGCTGGCATTAAACCTTATTTCCGTTGTCGTGGTATTAGGACTTACCCTCGCAATGGGAAGACTGTATTGCTCTGTAATATGCCCGTTGGGCGTAATGCAAGATGTGTTTGCATGGATTGGCAAATGGCGTATCTTCCGCAAGAATAAGAAAACAAAAGCAGCCAACAAGTATTCTCATTCAAAGCCAAAGACATGGTTGCGCCTAAGCGTGCTCGGTCTTATGGTAGTGATGATTGTCGCAGGATTTAATGCCGGTGTAATGCTTTTGGCACCTTATAGTTCATACGGAAGAATAGTGACATCCGCTTTGCAACCTATATATATAGGTATTAATAACATGCTCGCAACATGGGCAGAGAGTGCCGATAGTTATGCCTTCTATCAGGTAGAGCCACACAATACCCCTGCTGTGCTTTGCTTTGTGGCAGGAGTTTCTGCTTTGATCTTGTTTGTTCTCGCCTTCAGAAATGGCCGTACATACTGTAATACAATCTGTCCTGTAGGCACAGTACTTGGCTATGTAAGCAAGTATTCATGGTTCAAGATGAGGGTGGATGAGAGTAAGTGTATAAAATGCGGATTGTGTATGAAGAACTGCAAGACCTCTTGCATCAACGTACAGAAGGGTGAGGCTGTGACAATGGACTATACACGATGCGTGGATTGTGGCAACTGCGAAAATGTTTGTCCGAAGGGGGCAATTAGTTTCTCAAAAGCAAGACCCTCTGAATCCCCCTGCGTAGGGGGACCTTCAACGCACGACAACTCTCTCCCTACGCAGGGAGAGCAGGGAGAGGGTCTATCTCGCCGTAGCTTCATCGGTGTTGTAGGCCTTGCTGCCGCTGCTGCCGTTAATGCACAGGAGAAGACTACTGACGGTGGTTTTGCAGCTATCGAGGATAAGCAGATTCCAAAGCGCAAGACTCCACTCACGCCTCCAGGCTCAATATCTGCAAGCAACCTACAAAAGAAATGTACAAGTTGTCAGCTCTGTATAAGCAACTGCCCTAACGGTGTGCTGCGTCCTAATCTCTCTCTCGACGGATTCCTACAGCCAGTTATGGAATATGAGAAAGGCTTCTGCCGCCCAGAGTGCACACGATGCTCTAATGTCTGTCCTGCAGGTGCTATCCTTCCTATCACAGTTGAGGAGAAGACCGCCATTCAGATTGGTCATGCGGTTTGGGTTAAGAAGAACTGCATACCACTTAGAGACGGCAAGACTTGTGGCAACTGTGCAAGCAAATGTCCAACAGGTGCTATACAGATGGTGCCTCTCGATAAGTCTTTCAAAATGAACGAGGAAGGCAAATGGGTAGATGCAGAGGGCAAGCCTGTAAATGAGCGTGAGATTCTTCGCATACCAGTTGTGAACACAGAGGTCTGCATCGGATGTGGTGCTTGCGAAAACCTTTGTCCTGCGCGACCATTCTGCGCTATCTACGTAGAAGGGCACGAGGTGCATAGGGAGGTTTAAGCCTGCGGCCTCTCCCCCCGCCCTCCCCCGTAGGGAGGGAGCCGGAGAACCCAAGCAGACTAATGAATATGAATAAGGAAAATTAATAATAGAAATGCCTTTCGCGCTCCGGCTCCCTCCCTACGGGGGAGGGCGGGGGGAGAGGCCGCTTTTTGGCTTATGAACAGACGTGAATTCTTGAAGCTCTCGGGTGCTGCTACGGCAGCCGTTGCATTGGCTTCTTGTAAAAATAACGCGAATGCGGAATTAGGCGATGTGGATCCTATGGGGCATCACACAGGACCAGTTCCTGCGGATAAGATGACATATCGCACCAACCCTAACAACAACGATAAGGTGAGTCTTTTGGGGTATGGCTGGATGCGTCTTCCTATGATTCCTGTGGCAACAAAGGATGCAAACAATCCTCCAGAGGAACAGATTGACCAAGAGCAGGTGAACAAGCTCTGCAAATACGCCCTTGATCATGGTGTGAACTACTTTGATACAAGTCCTGCGTATGTGCGTGGTAAGAGTGAGGCTTCTCTCGGAACTGCACTCAAGGCAAGTGGCTATGACCGTAAGAGCTATTTCATAGCAACAAAGCTATCAAATTTCTCTCCAGATCAGCAGTCGCATGCAGAGGGCGTTAAGATGTTCCAGAACTCGCTAAAGTATCTGCAAACAGATTATATCGACTATCTCCTTCTGCACGCTCTTGGCGGTGGAAAGATAGAGAACCTGAACCGCAGATATATCGATAATGGTATGCTCGACTATCTCGTGGAGCAAAGGAAGAAAGGCGTTATCCGTCAGTTAGGCTTCTCATATCATGGCGATATGGAGTTCTATGACTATATGCTCTCTCTTCACGACAAATACCACTGGGATTTCGTGCAGATACAGGTGAACTATGTGGATTGGAATCACTCTGACGGCAAGCATCTCTATGAGGAACTGGAGAAACGCAACATCCCTGCAATAGTCATGGAGCCACTTCTCGGAGGCAGACTTGCCAAGTTGCCTGATCATGTGGTGGCGCATCTCAAGCAGCGAGAGCCAGACAATAGCGTGGCTTCATGGGCATTCCGTTATTGTGGCACAAAGCCCGACATCCTTACCGTCCTGTCCGGCATGACCTATATGGAGCACCTTGAGGATAATATCCGCTCATTCAGTCCGCTAAAGCCATTGACAAAGGATGAGGTTGACTGGCTTGAGGGTGAGACGGCAAACCTTATCGTGAGCTATCCAACCGTGCCTTGCAACGACTGCAAATATTGTATGCCATGCCCTTACGGCATTGACATTCCAGGTATCTTTACCCACTATAACAAATGCGTGAACAAGGGTAACGTGCCAGAGAGCAAGGAGGCAGAGAACTATGAAGAGGCTCGCAGAATATACCTCATCAGCTACAACCGCTCTGTTCCTACTCTCCGTCAGGCAGACCATTGCATAGACTGCCGTCAATGTAATCCACATTGCCCTCAGAACATTGACATCCCTCAGCAACTCGCACGAATCAATGAGTTTGTGGAGAAGCTGAAGCAAAGAAAATAATAACAGCCCCTCACCCGTCACTGTGTGACACCCTCTCCCCAAGGGGCGAGGGAAAAGTTACCATTGAGCGCTATGGGGCAAAACACATGATTAGAAATACAAACATCCCCCTCGCCCCTTGGGGAGAGGGTGTCCGCAGGACGGGTGAGGGGCTGTTATTCTTTTTATTATTATGAACAACATTCTATTTATCGGTGGTCTTGGCACCACCGAACTGCTTATCATCGTACTCGTTGTGCTGCTTTTGTTTGGTGGCAAGAAAATCCCAGAGCTCATGCACGGCATGGGTAAGGGTGTCCGCTCATTCAAGGAAGGAATGAATGAGGTGAGCGACAACCTCAAGATGGAGGAGAAGAAGGAAGAGGAGAAAAGTAAAAATTAAGAAAAACAAAAACAGCCCCTCACCTGCCCTGCGGGCATCCTCTCCCCAAGTGGCGAGGAAGGAATTACATTTGAACGCTACGAGGAATTCCGTTGATGGTTCATTACATACTTTCCCCTCGCCCCTTGGGGAGAGGGTGTCCGCAGGACGGGTGAGGGGCCGGTAATTTGTAAATAAGTATGACCTTTTGGGACCATCTTGAGGAACTGCGTGGCTGCATCCTGCGGTCGCTGGCAGTAGCTATGGTGTTTGCGTTGCTCGCCTTTGGCTTCAAGGACGAACTCTTTTCCATAGTGCTTGCACCAAAGGATGAATCTGTGCAACTCATAAATACGGAACTGACCTCACAGTTCATGATCCACATGATGATATCCTTCTATGCAGGTATCATAGTGGCGGCTCCCTATGTTATATATGAGTTGTATAAATTCATCTCCCCAGCCCTGTATCAGCAAGAGAAACACTATGCCGTGAGGATAGTGACGAGCGGATATGTCATGTTCATGGCAGGCGTGGTGTTCAGCTATTTCGTAGTCTTCCCCTTCACCTTCCGTTTCCTTGGCAACTATCAGGTGTCGGAAGAAGTGGAGAATATGATATCGCTGTCATCGTATATCGACACCTTCGTGATACTCTCATTGATGCTTGGCGTGGTGTTCGAATTGCCTGTCGTGTCGTGGTTCCTTGGCAAGTTAGGATTGCTCAACCGAGACTTGATGCACAGATACCGCCGTCATGCCGTCGTGTTTATCCTTATCGTGGCAGCATTAATCACTCCAACGTCAGACGCCTTCACGCTGATGATCGTATCGCTACCCATATATATACTGTATGAATTAAGTGCGTTTGTAGTGCCGAAGAAAACGGCCTCTCCCCCCGCCCTCCCCCGTAGGGAGGGAGCCGGAGAGTCAACACCGACTAATTAACAAAGAATAATTAATAATCGAAATGCCTTTGCGCTCCGGCTCCCTCTCTACGGGAGAGGGCGGGGGGAGAGGCCATATCTTTATTACTATGGCAACATTAGAAGAAATAAAGGATTGCATACTCAACGACCTGTCACGGAGAATGACCCAGAGCGGTATCATGTTCCGTATCTTTGGCAGGGCAAAGAGTCTCCGTTCCCTTGAGCATAAGATGCAGATCAAGGGCGACAAGTATCGTGCAGGAGCCAAGATACAGGATATGATAGGAGTGAGGATAGTGCTGTATTTCTCAGAGGATGTAGAGGCAATGGAGATGTACCTTTGCAATGGAGGTCTTGTGGATCGTTCAGTAGATGATCTCGATGTCTCCACCTTCCGTCCGCAGCGACTCAATCTCGTGAAGAAGATACCTGAGAAATATCTGGAAGATTTCCGTGCAGCCTTGCCAAAGGAATATGCCCCATATCTCGATGACACACTTGAGATACAGATACGCACCGTGTTCTCAGAGGGATGGCATGAGGTGGAGCACGACTTGCGATATAAGTGCAAGGAAGACTGGGAAGGCTATGACTCGTTCTCACGTCAGTTGAATGGCGTTATTGCCACCCTCGAAACCGCTCAATGGAGCATGGGTGCAATCTTCCATGAGATGGCACAGAAGAACCTAATCAACGGCAACTATCACGCCATGCTTCGCAATAAGTTCCTTCTCCGCTTTGCCGATGATGACCTCTCCGAACCGTTAAAAGCATATCTCGATGCCCATGAGGATATAGCAAGACAGTTGTACCAGACCGACCGTATGGTGTTCCTTATGGCCCTTCTCAATCACGAGAACCCAATACCATTGCTCTATGACAATGCCGTATTCCTCATCAACAGAATTGATATAATGGATGAAGGATTAAAGAATCTCGAAACCGATGCATTCCGCAAGGCCTTCGACCAGTTCATAACAGACTAACGTGTGTTCGGAAAGTAAATTCCTTTGGAGAAAGGAAATTAAGCAGAATTCAAAATATATCATAAACGCAACTTCGTTGCTAAACTGACAATAATTACCAATCTGCACAATCTTAATCCAATAAGAAACGGGGCTTGCGCCCTATAATGTTTTTGGAAAGGATTCCGCGTAGCGCCTGAACTTTGCGAAGAAATTATAAGTAAATTAGGCCAGGATTTGCGTAGCACCTGAGCTTTGCGAAGAAATTAATTTTCTGATATAATTTATTGCCCATTTCTTCGCAAAGCTCAGGCGCTACGCGGAATCCTTTCCAAATAATATATTCGCGTAAGCGAAGCTTTTCTTCTTGGTAAAAGATTGGTAAGGTTGGCAATTATTGTCAGTTAAGCATCGGAGATGCGTTTAATTTAATTTCCTCGAACTCTCGTTAAAACAAAAACTTTTTATTTTTTCATCTATACCGTTACTCCAAAGCTCTTTCTGATAGTTTCATGCAAGGATCTCACCAGCCTTCGCTCTAAGTCCGTTATACCTCCGTTATGAATCCGTTATAAGTCCGTTCCTAAGAATGGGCGAAAAATGGGACTTACATAGGACTTGCAAGGGAATTAGAAGGGAGGTAGAAGGGTGAAGGTTTCCCTCTATTTTCTGCTTCAGAAAAAACTTTTTTGCGATAATCCTACATACCTACATTACCACCCTATATAACTAACACTAACTTAGGGCTTTACAAGGATTTCAAATACCGCATAAACCTACACTAATCCTACACTAAACCTACACTAAAACCTGATTTTTTAGGAATTCAGGTTAATTGATAATTAATAATGGATAATTGATAATTTAGTACGCCTTGAACGTTTATGATACTAATCAAATTATTCATTATAAATTATTAATTTCATGCCTTGACAGACATGATTAGTGTAGGTTTAGTGTAGGATTAGTGTAGGTTTGCGCAATATTTGAAATCGCTGCAAATTCATGTGTACCAATAATTTACACAGGTGTCTGTGTAGGTATGTAGGATTATCGCGAAAAAGTTTTTTTCAGCGAGAATGTCATGCTGTGCCAAGAAATTTGGGACGAAAATAGAATATGCCAAGAATTAACAACTATATAGCAAGTATAATATAGAGTATTTGCTATTGTCAGTAAGCAGAAACCATAAAAAACATTTTTTTTGAAGATATTTCGCGAAAATCTTGCAGATTAACAAATTTTTCGTTATTTTTGCAACCGAAACCAGTTAGTCCTTCGTGGGCTTGTGGGTTCAGCAGACGAGTTCTGCAAACGAGGCATAAGCCTCAAGACATATTGGAAGGACGTTTACGAACGTTTATCTTCAGACTTCAAATCTGGTAAATTTCAAGTATCCTTGAAGATTAACGCAACTAACGTCCACGTGGGTGATTTTATTCTCAAGTCGCTCACGTTAATGCTATACCCATATATTTTATGAGTATCGTTATTGACGTGTATGTGTACTTCTGCATGATTCCCTCCCGACGTGGGCTAACTGGTTGCTTATCTCAGGATACGGTTTACCAGAGCCAGAAGTCGGGATGAGCAGAAGTACAGCAACCCCACGTCTTTTTTTTATTAATCTTAATCAGCTTAATCAGGGGGAGGCAATAGGCTATAAATACTAAAATCATGAAGAAAATTTTAATGATTTTGCCTGTTATAGCATTTGTTATACTGGCTATGACAAGTTGTAGTAAAGATGATGATGACAGCGACATCTCATTTGACAATGCTACAGTTGTAGGTACATGGACTATCACTTCTGTAAATGGCACATCTATTTGGGGATGGATTTCAGAAGGTAAAAAACTAACATTCTCTTCCAATGGCGCTTGTTCCACTAGTTTTTCTATGGAAAATGCATGGAAAATAGAAGGAGGCAAAATCATGACCTACTATAAAGAAACCCAAGAACCTATGTTGGTTTATTCTTTAATATCCATTGACGGAAATGAATACAAAGTTAAAGTTAATGGAACACTTGATGAAAGTAATGAATCTGTAATTATCAAGATGAAAAAATAACCTTTTTAAATGATTACATTATGAAAAAAAATCTTATTTATTTGCTGGTCTTCATTCCTGTATTACTCTTTTCTGTTTCTTTGACTTCATGTAGCAAAGATGATGATGAAGATGATGAAACAAAAGTAGTAAATCCATTGTATGGAACAAAGTGGCAAACCGAAGATTACTTGTATAGTAGTTTTTGGGGTGGTGGTAAAACTTATGCAGTACTGGACTTCAACACGGAAACAACTTGCGAGATATACGACACACAGCAAGGCAACATTGTTTACGAGTGTGGAAGATATTCTTATACTGTATCGGGGAATACCGTTACATTCAAAGACTTAGAAGATGGTGATGAGTCAACATACATATTTGAAGGTCGTAACATGAAGAAGCAAGAAGGTAGTAAAAACATATATAGTACTCTATCTTCATTTATAAAACAATAATCTCTCCGTTTATACAAGAAGGGCATCCCATAACGGGATGCCCTTCTTTATTTAGAATATCATTAATTTCGTTTACTGCGCCTTCTCATCCAGATAGCTGTCCTTGAAGCCGAGGAAGTAGAGAACGCCGTCAAGACCGATGGTGTTGATTGACTGATCGGCATTTGCCACCACCTTTGGCTTGGCATGGAAGGCTATACCGAGACCTGCCTCTGAGAGCATTGGGAGGTCGTTGGCACCATCACCTACGGCGATTGTCTGCTGGAGGTCAACTTTCTCTACCTGTGCTATGAGTTTCAGAAGCTCTGCCTTGCGACGACCATCTACAATCTCACCTACATAGTTACCTGTGAGGTGGCCTGTCTCGTCAATCTCAAGTTCGTTGGCATACACATAATCTATACCGTATTTCTTCTGGATATACTCTCCGAAGAATGTGAAACCACCTGAGAGGATGGCAATCTTATAGCCGTATTTCTTCAGCACATACATCAAGCGGTCAACGCCCTCGGTGAATGGAAGGTTCTCCGCAATATCACGCATTACGCTGACATCCAATCCCTTGAGCAGCTTACAACGTCTGGTGAATGATTCCTTAAAGTCAATCTCACCACGCATAGCTGAAGCCGTGATTGCTGCCACCTGATCGTAAACGCCATGCTTGCGTGCAAGCTCGTCGATAACCTCTGCCT
>CAMKEM010000077.1 GCA_946411565.1 uncultured Prevotellaceae bacterium
ATGACAAAGAAAAACGCTTCTTTTTTTGTGCCTCTATGAATTATTTAGGTTAGAAGTAGAAGTATTATCAAAATAACAAAACCTTCTCACTATACAATATGCAGACAGAAGAAAAAATCAGATTATGGACTTGTCAGACTCCTGCCTTATTCAATATGGTAATGGAGAACGGTGTTGCATATTGCAACCAAGAAAGCTGGCTTTATAATGATTATACAGAAGCATATAAATGGATGGCGCAACAGATGCTAAAACGTATTGGGAAGCCGGCAATTGAGAATGTAGAATTGCCTTTGTGGGCATGGAAATATTATAATGGCAAATCTTCCCCAAAGCCAAGACGTTCCATAGACTTATTTGGAACAGGCGATGAAGAACTTATCTATATGGAATTGCTTATTCCTTCTAATCGACTACTGGTAAGTGACTTTGATTTATGGAATTACGTTATGAGTCGCTTAGATGTTGATAAAGAAGATGTAAGAGAAGATGAAGATATGTGGGAGAGTATTTTTGATCCTGACTTTAATCATCCAGATTGGTGCTCAAAAATTTGGGATGAGAGATGTATCCAAGCCACCTTTTGGTGTTTGTTCAAGGAAGACATCGTTTATGCAGATCTCTTGAAAAAGCAATCTGGTAAACGTGCCTTACTGCGACAAAGGCTCTACATAAAATAACATTAAACTATTTATTTTTTTACACCAAAATCTAAGGTGATAAACACCTCTTGGGCGATGGCTCTGGCTATCTTGTATTTACCCCTCAAATTAAGGTGATAAACACCAACAGCATTTCACACCGTGGAAGAGCTGTGCTTGTATTTACCCCTCAAATTAAGGTGATAAACACCATATAAATTATAGAGGGCATAGTATCAACCAAATAGGGGTAAGACGATTGTACTTAAATGCCTTCACTTCATTACCTTTACTACACAAAAGTGGAGAAACGAGATGAAGTTCGCTAATGTTCCAATTCGTCTTTCGATGAGCAATGATACCGATGTACCAATTAGCGCTCACTTCGGGAATACAATTCCCAATTTATCTTTTCTTAGATGCTCGAAGCATCAATTCTATTTTCCTGTTTTTATGTTTTCTTCAAGTGAACAGAAATGTTTATAGGCTTCTGTAATAGCCTGAAGGTCGAAGTTCTCTTTGGCTTTCTCGAGTTTCTTCTTGCCCTCAACCTTCTTTTTCTGCACAAAGCGCATATTGAAAGCTGCAAGGGCATCACGATTATGCACAAAGCCATCAGATGTGGTTATAGTGCGTTCTTTGAGTTCGTGTTTCGTAAACTCGCCATTAGTGAAATCGAACTGTGTGCAAGCAACACCAGAAGGAATATCTACATATTCTCCATCGGCATATTGGCATACTTTATTCTTTAATATTGTAAGCAATTCTGAAGGAGCACGGTTAGCCAAAGACTTGCCAAATCTCTTCTTGCTCAAGTTCTTGCCTTTATCATTCTTCTTTGTTTCCTTGCTGCGTACTTGCATACTCTTGAAAGAGTTGTTCTCTACATGGAACTCATTGCCCATAGCAATTATTTCGTTTGCAAGAATATTATGGTCAATCTTACGCTTTGCTGCAAGTTTACGTTGCATATCAGCCAGTTTTGCCTGTGTGCGCTTGTATGAATTTGATTTCTCAAATTTCAGTTTTATTCCACGCTTTATAGTGCCATCGTCGTTGTAGTTATCGGGATTTGTAGCACGACGACTGCGGTCAAGTTTACGTTGCAAACGGCATACGGCTCTTTCATCCTTCGTTACAGAAGGGGCAAGAGTGGTTATGCGTATCTCGCTATCGCTAACAATGGCTATCTTGCTTGGTCCGGGATCAATGCCCACAATACCAGTACCCATCTTTCGACCTTTGTTGTAAGGAACGCCGGCAAATGTGAACTGAACATAGTATTTGTTCTTGCCTCTAATCTGCTTACGAACAATGGCGATATTTCTTACTTCACATCCTAAAGCATATAATTCGTATTCGCTATTTCTATTAACCTCAAAAGGTATGGTAAACAAATCATGCTTTTTAGGCTTTGTTGCCTTCATCGTGATTGTGAAATCCGTAAATGAATAGTCAAATCCTGTTATATTTCCTCTTGAATCGACACGACTCTTAAATGATGTGACATCGTTGTCTAAATGTATGAATTTACCATCTTCAAATAGTTTCTTGTTCCATGCTTTCCAAGCACTATCAGAGAGCAAATATATTATTCTGCTATTTATACCATGTTGATCCCATGAATTACGACAAGCAGAATCTGCTTTTGAGGAATCGTAAAAGAACTTTCGCAAGCCATTTTCAGAAAAGCCTTGCTCGGTCATATACTTCTTAAATCCAAATTTTCCAAGAGCTTTTACTTCCTTGAATTCTGGAGTTTTAGACAGATGTATATATCTGGCAAGCAGTTTTTTCTGGCAATTATGATAATGCACAGTAAGCAAGTTCAGGATTTTGTCAATCCTGTCCTCTTGCCACTTCTCCGTTTTCAAAGGAAAGGTAACAACAAAACAACCAGAGTTTTCATTCTCTCTTGCCATACTGTGTTTCTTGCTTAGATTTTCTGCAAAGATAAAAATAATTTCTCTTTCCGCCAAATATTTCTGTGATTATTTACAATTGTTGCTAGTTTAAAAAACAGCTTGCTGCTAATGAAGGTAGTTCCAAGAATTCACGTTAAACATTTATTGCGAATAAGATTGAGCCTATCCCGATAGATTTCAGTTTACAATCCATCAGTAAAAAAGTGCTGTAAGCACAGCATAATATAGGATAGGGTGAAACCCTATCTGTACGTTGTCAATCTCCCATAAAGTCCTGTAAGGACGATATATTTTCATATCACAACAAATATGGAATTATACCACCCTTACAGGGTTATGATGGAGGGTATTATTGATGATAGGGTTGCACCCTATCCTAAGCTATGTCACCCTTATAGGGTTTTCTTTGAATTCACGTTAATTATAATGAGAAACTTATATATTTTGATATTCAAGGGATAAAAAACGAAGAGTGAAGGATTTAAGCGTTGTAAATCTTTCACTCTTATTCTTTTTACTGAGAGCCAAATCAAGAGAGGAAACCGAGAAGCGTTCCGGCTGCAACGGCAGAGCCGATAACACCTGCTACGTTAGGTCCCATAGCATGCATGAGTAGGAAGTTCTTGCGGTCGTACTCAAGACCGAGGTTGTTTGAGATACGTGCTGCCATTGGTACGGCGCTAACGCCTGCATTACCGATGAGAGGGTTGATCTTGCCGTCTTTTGGCAAGAAAAGGTTCATAATCTTCACGAAGCAAACGCCGCTTGCCGTTGCAATTATGAATGCACAAGCACCTACTGCGAAGATGAATACGGTCTTGATCGTAAGGAACTCAGAGGCCTGTGTAGAACAGCCTACTGTGAGACCGAGAAGTATCACAACTGCATTATTGAGAGAGTTGGTGGCTGTATCTACGAGACGGTTTGTCTTGCCACATTCCTTCAGCAGATTTCCGAAGAAGAGCATACCGAGCAAAGGAAGACCTGACGGCACGATGAATGTTGTCACAATCAAGCCAAGGATAGGGAAGAGGATCTTCTCTGTCTTTGACACCTGACGAGCTGGCTTCATGCGGATAAGACGCTCTTTCTTAGTGGTGAGCAGACGCATGATGAATGGCTGAATGACAGGTACGAGTGCCATATATGAGTATGCACATACGGCAATAGCACCCATAAGGTTTGGACTCACCTTTGATGACAGGAAGATAGCCGTAGGACCATCAGCACCACCGATGATAGCGATGCCCGCCGCCTGATTAGGCTCAAAGCCCATAGCAAGAGCAGCCATATAAGCTCCGAAGATACCAAACTGGGCAGCAGCACCGATAAGGATAAGTTTCGGGTTGGCGATGAGTGCAGAGAAATCTGTCATGGCTCCTATGCCAAGGAATACAAGTGGAGGATACCATCCTTGTCGCACGCCTTGATAGAAAATGTTAAGTACGGAATTGTCTTCATAAAGACCAATCTCAAGTCCGGCAGCACGGAATGGGATATTGCCCAAGATGATGCCCAGACCAATAGGAACGAGCAGCAGAGGCTCGAAATCCTTCTTTATGGCAAGCCAGAGTAGGATGCATCCCACGAAGATCATGATGATGTTGCCCCATGTCGCATTGGCAAAGCCTGTGTATGTAAGGAACTCGTTGAAGTTCGATACTATGAATTCTGTAAAAGTCATAAGAATACAAATTAAAGACCCACCCCCTTCCCCTCCCATAAAGGGAGGGGAGTAGTTACACTTATTTACCAAAGGAGGATAGGCAAAAAGTTTATGATTCTTTAATGTTTATCTCTGTATTTACTCCCTCCCCTTTATGGGGAGGGCTGGGGGAGGGGTCTAACCTATCGTTACCAGCACAGCCCCTTCCATTACGGTATCACCTTTGCTGACGAGAACGGAAGTGATAGTACCAGAAGTCTCTGCCTCGATGTTGTTCTGCATCTTCATAGCTTCAAGTACGATAACCGTGTCGCCGATAGCTACGGCATCGCCAACCTTGACAGGGATTTCTGTGATAGTGCCAGGGAGAGGAGCCACTACCTTTGCACCACTACCTGCCTGAACAGGAGTAGGAGCTGGTTCTGGTGCAGGAGCCGAGCCTACTACTGGTGCGGCCGCAGGTTTTTCTACCTTTACTTTCTTTACTTGCTTACCTACGGAAATAGGCTGCTTGAGTTCTACATCGAAGTCTATTCCGTTTACGTTGACCTTGGCGAGTGTTCCCTCTACCTCATTGATCTCTACATCGTAGTCAACACCTTGTATTGTATATTGATATTTTGCCATAGAAGCCTAACCAAGCTTTCCCAAAGGGAAGGATGTTTTATAGTATAAATCCTTCACAAAGGCCGCGCTTGGTGTGCGGGTTTTAGAAATTAGAATTATAGAATGTTTACTATCTACTCCCTCCCATTTATGGGGAGAAATGGGGCTTTATCTTTTCTTCTCCGGTACGGGTGTCCCAGCCCCAAGAGCTGACCAAGAAGTATGTCGTGGCTTGATGGTTATGATGCCACTCTCCACATCGTGAACGTCATCGGTATATTGCTTGAGTGCCATAGCGATAACAGCGATGTAGGTTTCCTTGGAGATACCCTTTGACTTGAAGCCATCCTGAAGGATGATGTTTGTCTTCTGACCAACCTCTATGATAGCCTCACCAGTCTTAACCACAGGCTTGACAACAGGTTTGAGTGGGGTAGAGGTGGCAACCTTCTTGATCTTACTCTTGTCACGAAGTGCCCAACCGAGAATGGAGAAGAAGACATAGAGAACGGCAAGACAGGCGAACACGATGCCCATAGAGAGTACGGTGATACCAAAGCCGTGAGGATCGTCACGCTTCAGCATATCCACCTTCGACTCGGTAACCGTGGTGTAGTTATCGATGTTAGGTGTCACCGTGTCGGGTGTCTTGACTGTCCATTCCTTTGAACCATCCTTCACGCGGGCGTATGAACAGTTTGCTTTGAGCACAGGGGTTGATACAGAGTCGATTAGGTCGATGGCATTACCGTCATAGAGGGCTATCCATTGAGTTGTACTGTCGGCCTTAACGGCAAGATGCAATCCTCCCTCAGCAGGATTGCTGTTCAGGTAGAATACTACGTGCTGACGAGCAGACAAGGCTGTACGACTCTCATTATTAGGAATGATAGTCATACGTTTCATGCGCTCAGGAGCACTCATTTGGGGATTGAGAACGGACTTATCCGTGGTGATGAACATGCCTCTCACGTTGTACGAAGAGTAGGCGGTGTTTACGAGTTCCACCCATGGATCATGTTTTCCGAACTCATCCTGGATACTGGCGGTGTTATACGTGACGACCTCATTGATTTTGATATTCTTGGCACCTTGTGCCATCAATGAAGCGCATCCCACAAACAGCATACCGAGTATGGACGCAATTTTTTTCATGATGTTTTGTGTATTGTTTAAGTAGTTAAAGATATTGACTTAGATATTTTCGCTCATGAATTTTCTGGTATTGTGTATTATCTTGGTAAAAGAGGTAAACGCAAAGACGCAGAGTCGCAAAGCATTCCGAAAAGCGTTTCGAAGATAAAAGACATGAGAGAAAGGAAGAGGCTTTCGCGTCTTTGTGTCTTCGCGTTTATTTTGTGTAAGCTATTTGCAGAAGAACAGCACCACTATCTGAGCTGCAAAGATGCGGAGGAACATACTCAGAGGATAAACCGTAGAGTAGCCGATTGAAGGCGCGTCCTTGGAGCATGATGAGTTGGCGTAAGCCAATGCTGGTGGATCGGTATATGTACCTGCCAGCATACCCATGATGGTGAAGTAGTTGAACTTATAGCGAAGTCGTGCCAGAGTTCCTATTATCAATATAGGGATGATGGTGATTAGGAAACCTGTAAGTACATACTTTATTCCGTCACCGTCAACGACTGTGTTGTAGAAGTTGGCACCAGCCTTTATGCCTACGCTTGACAGGAATAGCACAAGACCTATTTCTCGGAGAATAAGGTTGGCTGATGTGGTGGTATAGGTAACGAGCTTTACCTTGTAGCCATAGCGGCCAATGAGGATTGCTATGATAAGCGGCCCACCTGCAAGACCGAGCTTCAAAGGAACAGGCATACCAGGGAGAGCGAAAGGAATGCTACCGAAGATAAGTCCGATGATGATGCCGATGAAGATTGTTGCGATGTTTGGATGATCGAGACGCTTGATAGCGTTACCCATGAGGGTTGCCACGCGGTTTACTGCAACCTCTTCACCCACAACCATAATGCGGTCGCCTACGAGCAATGGGAGGTCGGATGATGCGAACATCTCCATACCCTGACGAGTTACGCGAGTAACGTTTACGCCATAAACGCTTGAGAAATGGAGCTGTGCAGGAGTCTTACCGTTGATAGAAGACTGGGTGATGACGATACGCTTGCTCACCATCTGCTTGTTCTTCTCCTGCTCGGCAAACTCAGGAACTACGGTCTTAACACCGACGAAGGCAATGATAGCCTCTGCATCTGCCTCGGCACATACCACATAGACCTTGTCGCCCATTTCGATAGTTGTGCTACTCTTAGGGATAATCAACTCTGTGCCACGGAGAATACGAGAGCAAACAAAGTCACGCTTCAGGAAGTCGTGAATCTCAAGGATCGTGCGACCTGAGAGATACTCATTCTGCACAATGAGATGCATGAGATAAGGCTTTGCAGCTGTGTTTGACTCATGAGCATTGAGCTCTTCTTCTTCCTCCTCAAGTCTTACACGACAGATGTAGCGGATAGCGATTGTTGCACCGATGATGCCGACTACACCGAGAGGGTAGGCGCAGGCATATCCGTTAGCGATAGCTGGAACGTTGCCGTCTTTGAAGATGGCATTAAGAGCCTCGTTGGCAGCACCAAGACCTGGGGTATTGGTAACAGCACCGTACATCGTTCCTACCATCATTGGGAGGTTGACACGATCAGTTGTGTCGAAGAAAATGTAATAGCATGCAAACATCACCAGTACGTTGAGGCAAATGGTAGATGCTGCGAGAAGATTGAGCTTCACGCCTCCCTCACGGAAGGACTCAAAGAAGCCAGGACCTACCTGAAGACCAATCATAAAGACGAAGAGGATAAGACCGAAGTCCTGAACAAACGTCAGAATGTTGGTTGGAGCGGTAAATCCAATGTGGCCGGCTACTATACCGGCGAATAATACGAAAGTTACGCCGAGAGAAATGCCTGCGATCTTCATTTTGCCAAGCAATACGCCGATGGCAATTACGATAGCATAGAGCAAAGCAATGTGGGCTACGCTTTCTGAATTAGTGAAAAGATTTATAATCCAATCCATTTATTTTATAAAATTTAACAATACATCTGCAAAGATAATAAAAATACCTTATTCAAATGCTGTTTTTCTCTTTTTTTTCAAAAAAATATTTTTTTTACCTCTTTTCTTGCCAGATAAGAAAAAAATATGCTATATTTGCACATTGAAATAAATACACAATAAAAATTCGACTTAAACAATATTTATGGCTAATAACAAAGAGAAACTCTTTACCGAGTTTTCTGCGCCTACTACCCAAGAGTGGCTTGACAAAATTCAGGTTGACCTCAAGGGAGCAGACTTCCAGAAGCGTTTGGTATGGAAAACAAATGAAGGCTTTAGTGTGCAGCCTTTCTATCGCCGTGAGGACGTAGAGAAATTGCAGACTCCTAATGCTATGCCTGGCGAGTTCCCATTTGTTCGTGGAAACAAGAAGGACAATAATCTGTGGTATGTTCGTCAGGAGATAGAGGCTTCTGATGCAAAGGCTGCCAACGCAAAGGCATTAGACGTATTAAACAAGGGTATAGACTCACTTTCCTTTAGGATTTCTGGTGATGCGGTAAGTGCTGACTTCATCGAGCAGTTGCTTGACGGTATTTACTGCGACGTAGTAGAAGTAAACTTCAACACCTGTAAGCGCCACTCTGTTGAGCTGGCTCAGATTCTTGTTGCGTATTTCGAAAAGAAGGGATATGATAAGGAGAAAATCGTAGGTTCTATCGACTGGGATCCTATTGAGAAGATCGTTGTTGACGGAAAGAATGTGCAGCCAATATTGAAGTTCGCTCCTGCCCTTATTGATACTTTCAAGGAATATCCTAATTTCCGTTGTATCTCAGTAAACTCAGTATCACTCAACAATTCTGGAGCTTACATCGTTCAGGAACTCGGTTACGCTCTTGCATGGGGTAACGAGTATCTTCAGCAGTTGGTTGATGCTGGTGTTGAGCCAACTCTTGCTGCAAGTAAGATTAAGTTCAACATGGGCATTTCTGAGAACTATTTTATGGAGATTGCAAAGTTCCGTGCTGCTCGTATGCTCTGGGCTCAGATCGTTAAGCAGTATGAGCCAAAGTGCGATTGCGCTTGTAAGATGTGCGTGAATGCAGTCACCACATCTTATAATATGACGGTCTTTGATGCCTATGTGAATATGCTGCGTTCTCAGACAGAGACCATGTCGGCAGCTATCGCAGGCGTTCATTCAATCGTGGTTACTCCATTTGATGCTGTCTATGAGACACCAAATGATTTCTCTGAGCGTATCGCACGTAATCAGCAGTTGCTGTTGAAGGAGGAGTGCCATTTTGATAAGGTTGTGGATCCTGCTTCTGGTTCTTACTATATCGAAGAACTCACTACCTCGCTTGCTGCTGAGGGTTGGAAGATATTCCTCAAGGTAGAGGACGAGGGCGGTTTCCTTGCTGCTGCTCTTGCAGGAACTATTCAGGATGATATCAACGCTACAAATGAGAAGCGTCACTTACATGCCGCTCAGCGTCGTGAGTTCATCCTCGGTACTAACCAGTTCCCTAACTTTACCGAGAAATCAGAGGGCAAGCAGCCAATAGACGGCTGTGAGGATTCTTGCGGTCATGAGGCTGGAAGTATCAAGAATATCAACAGCACACGACTTGCAGCCGACTTTGAGAATCTTCGCCTGGCTACAGAGAAGGCAAAGAAACAGCCTGTTGCATTCATGCTCACCATTGGTAATCTCGTTTGGCGTCAGGCTCGTGCTCAGTTCTCTTGCAACTTCCTTGCTTCTGCAGGATATAAGGTTATTGATAACCTCGGCTTTGCAACTGTAGAGGAGGGTGTAGCTGCTGCTAAGGAGGCCGGTGCTGATATCATCGTTCTCTGTTCTTCAGATGATGAGTATGCTGAATATGCTATTCCTGCATATCAGGCAACGGGTGATTCCGCTCTCTTCGTAGTTGCTGGTGCTCCTGCTTGCTCAGAGGATTTGAAGGCTGCGGGCATTGAGAACTTCATCCATGTAAAGGTAAATCAGCTTGAGACTTTGAAACTGTTCAATCAGAAACTCGGTATTTAGTATTAATAAACGTAAAGTCGTAGAGTGCTCGAAAGTAAATGATTTTTTGGAAAGTAAATTAGAAGTAAATTAAATCAGTAAATGATAGTGAACAATTCATTGCTGAAATAGTTTCAATAATAATTTCCTGAATTAATTTACTGACAAAATTTACTTATAATTTACTTTCAGATCTTCGCGCAAGCGAATTTACTTAGCGTCTTTGCGTTCTAAATCTATTATTATGGCAAGAAAAAATTTCAAAGACATAAATATTTCTGCTGGTATCGAGAAAAAGAACGGTATTTCTTGGCAGAAAGAGAATGGCATCAACTACAACTGGAAGACTCCAGAGCAGATTGATGTTAAACCTGTATATACCAAGGAGGATCTTGAGGGCATGGAGCATCTTGACTTCACAGCCGGAATCCCACCATTCCTCCGTGGTCCTTATTCAATGATGTATCCTTTCCGTCCTTGGACCATCCGTCAGTATGCCGGATTCTCTACGGCTGAGGAGAGTAACGCATTCTATCGTCGTAACCTTGCAGCCGGACAGAAAGGTCTGTCTGTGGCATTCGACCTTCCTACGCATCGTGGCTATGATCCAGACAATATGCGTGTTATTGGCGATGTGGGTAAGGCTGGTGTGTCTATCTGTTCTGTAGAGAACATGAAGGTGCTCTTCGATGGTATTCCGTTGAATAAGATGTCTGTGTCAATGACTATGAACGGTGGTGTGCTTCCTATCATGGCATTCTATATCGTTGCAGGTCTTGAGCAGGGAGCAAAGCTTGAGGAAATGGCTGGTACTATCCAGAATGATATCCTCAAGGAGTTCATGGTGCGTAACACATATATCTACCCACCATCATTCTCTATGAAGATCATCGCAGACATCTTCGAGTTCACATCACAGAAGATGCCTAAGTTCAATAGTATCTCAATCTCTGGCTATCACATGCAGGAGGCAGGTGCTACAGCCGACATCGAGCTTGCCTATACTCTTGCCGACGGTATGGACTACCTTCGTGCAGGTATCAATGCAGGTATCGATATTGACGCCTTCGCACCTCGTCTGTCTTTCTTCTGGGCTATTGGCGTGAACCACTTTATGGAGATTGCCAAGATGCGTGCCGGACGTCTGTTGTGGGCTAAGATTGTGAAGAGCTTTGGAGCTAAGAATCCAAAGTCTATGGCTCTCCGTACTCACTCCCAGACATCAGGATGGTCACTCACAGAGCAGGATCCATTCAATAATGTTGGTCGTACTTGTATTGAGGCTATGGCTGCTGTCCTCGGACATACTCAGTCGCTCCATACCAACTCGCTTGATGAGGCTATCGCCCTCCCTACCGACTTCTCTGCTCGTATTGCCCGTAATACCCAGATCTACATCCAGAATGAGACAAAGGTATGTAAGGAGATTGACCCTTGGGCTGGTTCCTATTATGTAGAGACTCTCACCAACGAACTTGTTCACAAGGCTTGGGAGCACATTCAGGAGATTGAGAAGCTTGGCGGTATGGCTAAGGCTATCGAGACTGGTGTGCCTAAGATGCGTATCGAGGAGGCTGCTGCACGTACTCAGGCTCGTATCGATTCTGGCGTTCAGACAATCGTGGGAACTAACAAGTACCGTCTTGCGCACGAGGATCCTATTGATATCCTTGAGGTTGACAATACCGCTGTTCGTCTTCAGCAAGAGGCAGCTCTCAAGAAACTGAAGGCTGAGCGTGATGAGGAAGCATGTAAGAAGGCACTTGCGGCCATCACAGAATGTGTACAGGAGTTTGCTGATGGTAAGAAGTCAGAGAATAACCTCCTTGCTCTTGCTGTAGAGGCAGCCAAGGTTCGTTGTACATTGGGTGAGATATCTGACGCCTGCGAGAAGGTCGTAGGTCGTTATAAGGCAGTAATTAGAACAATTTCAGGCGTGTATAGTTCAGAATCAAAGAATGATAGCGACTTCGAGAAGGCTTGTGAGCTTACTGAGAAGTTTGCGAAGTTGGAAGGTCGTCGTCCACGTATCTTCATAGCTAAGATGGGACAGGACGGTCATGACCGTGGTGCTAAGGTTGTTGCAACAGGCTATGCCGATTGCGGTTTCGACGTTGATATGGGACCTCTGTTCCAGACTCCTGAGGAGGCTGCTCGTGAGGCTGTGGAGAACGACGTGCATATCGTTGGTGTCAGCTCGCTTGCTGCTGGTCACAAGACTCTCGTTCCTGCTCTTATCGAGGAGCTCAAGAAGATGGGACGTGACGACATCATGGTTATTGCAGGTGGCGTTATTCCTGCACAGGATTATGACTTCCTCTACAAGGCAGGTGTTGCCGCTATCTTCGGCCCAGGTACATCAGTAGCCAAGGCTGCTGTTGAGATGATGAAGATTTTGATGGATGAGGCCTAACCAAGCCTTTTCTCACGGAGTTCGAAGGGTCTTCGACAAGTCTCCCAAAGGGAAGGATGTAATATAGTAATGCCGCTCAAAGGTTCTATATTGGAATGCTTTGAGCGGCATCTATTTGGGGTATATTAACGTGAATTCTCAACAAGCTAAAGCGAGTCGTCTAACTCATGTTATATTTGAAATTGCCTGGAAGGCAATACTATTAGTAACCCCGTACATACGAGTGAAACGAGGATGTGCGGGGTATAAGCCCATAATCAATCTACTGCCTGGAGGGCAGTACATCGCGGAAAGCCAATTATGTACAGCCTTCCAGGCTGGTAAAGATAACGATTGTTTTCTATCCGAGGGCATTCTCTCCTTCGTCGAGTATGCACCTCGGTTACTCATAGTACAGCCTTCCAGGCTTTTTGTATCTCTCTTGTTAAAAAATGTAACTTATAGATTGCAATTTTAAGCGTAAAATACATTTTTTGCTATATTGATTGCAGATTTTGAAACTTTCCTTCTTTGTTTTCAAAGGAATTTTGTACTTTTACACCGTCTAATGCTAAATTATAGTCTATATTAGACACGACATAACGAAAAAGCGTCATCGATGCTTTGTCTATTGATTGTTTGGAACCTGAGAAATTTCAAATTGATAGTCAAGGACAATGTCAGAAGTGGCTGTTACTGGTATGCAGATAATCGTACTGGGGTGTGCATAGAGGGTATGTTGTACTCTCTGCACACTTTCCATACTTGCTACATACGGACGTGGGCAGACACTCTACTCGTTCACTATCAAGGGCATTCTCAGGGCCTCAAACAAGGGCGAGTTGAAGTGGAAGCCTGCGTTTTTTGTTATGTTGTATGATTAACCTAATAACTAATGCCTAATAGGGCTTCTAAGGGCAGAAAAATCTTTATTATGAAAAAGAATTATTTTTATTTGTTTGAAATTGTATTGTTAGCGATGTTGAGTATCGCTTTTGTTTCGTGTGGTGATGACGATGAAGAAGTGGCCGATGATGTTGATACTACTCCTATTACTATGATTGCTGGAAAGGATAAGGTAATCACAGGGGCAGATACCATTTCTACATCAAATAGGTTTGTTGCGTATGGTACAAAGAATACAGTACATGCTTGGCATGTTGGAGAGGCAACTTTGTTAGTTAATGGAAAAAAATCCATTAAGATTACAGTTGATCCTCTTTATTATCTTTATGATGACCCCATATGTATGTGGGGGTGCTCTATGGATTATGTCAAACAAAACCAAAAGCAAGGTAAAATAAATTCTAAATCTACTAGTAATATTTTAATATATGATAATGCTGGTGGTGCGACTCTTTTGGCATATTCGTTTGAAAATGATAAACTTGTATCTGTGATGACGTTTGTAAGCACTAACCATACTTCAACACTCGCTGATTACTTGGGTGAAAGATATCTTTTGCTTCCAATGTATGAGGGAGATAAAACTCGTTTCTTTGGAATGGACGCATTAGATACTGACGATGCAAAAACGTCTGTACTTATGGATTTGGCTGACACGAAAACTTGGACTGTATTTTATACTAATGCCCAAAAAACTACTCGATCTAATATTTCTAATAGTAAAATAAAAGAAGACTTGAAAGCTTTACTTGTTCAATAATGCTTTCGCAACTCCCTTCTTCCTCCTAAGCAAATCCTATGCAACTCCCATTTTCGCCTATTCTTAGGAACGGATTTAGAACGGTTCTGGAACGGAGGTAGAACGGTATTAGAGTGGAGGCAAGAAAAAGGTGTGAATGAAAAAAAAGTTTTTGAGATAGGGGGTTACACCAATAGCTAAAAATAGGCTTTTACGTGTTGATTGTCAATTATTGGTGTCCGCTAAACAATACGTTGCATATCCGAAGTGCTTGAAACACAG
>CAMKEM010000078.1 GCA_946411565.1 uncultured Prevotellaceae bacterium
GTCAGTTCAGCATCGGAGATGCGTTTGTTTCGAATTCATCGAACTGACGTTAAATAAGTACTTAAGCTTGTGTTAGGTCTTATGATTCTCCATAGATTCTCCATACATACTCCATATCAAGTCCATCGAAACGATGGACTTGATATGGAGTTGATATGGAGTAACGATGGAGTATCTACGGAGGAGAAAGGGAAGGAAAGGGGCAAAAAAAAGATGAGTCCGTGAAACGCGGACTCATCTAATCGGGTTATGACGAAATGATAGTTCGTTTATTTTACGTCTTTACGAGTATCCCACCACATCTGCTTGCCCCAGTAGTAATCAACCTCTGCTTCTGCCTCTGCCTTACAGTTGGCAGAGTTAAGGTTGCGCTCTGTGTCTGGATAACCATAGCACATTGGAGGACAGTTATGATCTGGATAGTAGCTATCAACAGCAATCTTGTTGTTCTTGAACAGATATGTATCTGTTGGAGCCATACGATATACTGACCAAGCCTCCTGACCGTTCTTGTAAAGAGATATCCACCACTGTGTGAAGATGTTATCAACAGTAGCATTCTTTACTGCTGCAGAAGCGAGATATTTGGTAATATCGCTCTGAGCAATGCCGTTCTCCTCAAGTGAGAGGGTTACACCCTTAGTATATGCATCCTGCTGAGAGATACCAACGTTCCAACCCTTGCTTGCTGCGTATGCAAGTTCAAAATACACCTCACATGAACGGAGCCATGGAGAGAAACCTGTCATGCCTGTGCGGTTCTGGAAACGGTTACCTATCTGGCTGTAGTTCTTTACTGAGGCTGGTGTCTTTGTACCTACAGGATAGCCTACGTATGACTTGTTGTCCTCACGAATAGGAGTTGCATAAATCTCAAGACGTGGGTCTTTCAAAACATCCTGAAGAGTGTTGATCATAAGCTCACTTACACCATACTCGTTCTTACGAGTGTTGTAATAGTCTGCCCATGGCTCTGGATATTCTGCATTCCACTCAAAGAATATGTTATCGTCGTTGCTTGCAGGAAGGTTCTCTTTATCAGCAGAAACTGTTTCGAATGTCTTCTTTGCAAGTTCAGGAGCGATGTTTGCAATACGTGCTGCTATACGCAGACGAAGTGCGTTGCCATATTTTGCCCAAGCCTTGGTATCGCCCTTGAGAAGACCGTCGCCAATGCCGATTCCGTCAGTAGCCTCACCACCTTCGAGGATTGCGACTGCCTTTTCAAGACGGTCGAGAAGGTCAGGATAGATATCTGACTGCTTGTCGTATGCAGGAGCTGTGATGCCATCCTCAAGTCTGTAAGCCTCACTCTTCATTGAAGAGCTCTTTGTTGTTGTCCAGTAAGGGATGTTACCCCAACGGTCAGACTTAATCTGCCAGATCTGACACTGGAAGATGGTTGCTACAGCCCACATATTTGACTCTGGATCCTCCTTGTCGAGGATAGTCTTGAGGTTGCCGTTCACACGGTCGCATACAAGCCAGCTCTGACTGTTTACTGTTTTACGGAAGAGATAGTAACCTTCCTGAGTGTACATCCATTTTGCAATCTGACCAGAGAAGCCGCAGCTCTCGTTAAGGTCAAACCACTCGTCAAACATATTGTCAGAAGCATAGCGCTCACAATATGCAAGGATGTTTGTTGAAGGAACTTCCTCTGCAAGTGGGTTGTCTGGATCCTTGTTCACCTCATCGAATGAACTTGTACAACTTACGGCAGCCATTGCGCCGAAAAGCAGGGATATAGATTTTAAAATATATTTGTTCATGTTCTTTCTAATTACGAATTATGGATTACAAGTTACCAAATTAGAATGTGAGACTAAGCTTGACACCATAGCTGCGTGTTGGAGGGCAAGAGTTGCTCTCGAAACCTACACTCGCATTGTCAGCACCGATAGTTGACTCTGGGTCAATCTTTGACTGGTTCTTGCTTGAAAGCCAGAGGATTGCGAAGTTGTTAGCTATGAATGAAACCTTTGCGTCAGAAATAACCTTTGTAGAACGAAGGAATGCCTTTGGAAGTGCGTATGTGAGGTGCATCTCACGAAGCTTCAGGTATGAGCCATCGCAGACGTCAAGCTCCTTGTTGTCGTAATAGCTTGTGAACCAACTGTTGGCATTGATGCGGATATCGTTAGGTGTTCCGTCTTCCTTTACGCAAACCTTGTCTGTAAGTACGTCCTGACCTATGATAAGACCATTCTCACGGACGTCACCTGCTGCTGTGAAGTCGAGAATACCAGTCTGGCAACCGAACATCTGTGTTACAGAGAAGAAATCACCACCCTTGCGGTAGTCGAGGAGGAAGCCAAATGAAAGGTTCTTGTATGTGAACTCGTTGCTCCAACCTGCAATCCAGTCAGGAGTTACGTCACCAATCTTCTTGCTCTCTGCTGTAAGGATAGGAAGACCATCAGAATTGATGACTACACGACCCTCTTTGTCATATTTGAAACCTACTCCATAGAGTGAACCCCAAGACTCACCAACCTTTGCGTAGTTATATACGCTCCAGTCTGAGTGGATTGTGTATGTATCAACACCATCTGTAAGCTCGTTGATCTTACTCTTATCCTTTGACCAGTTGAGTGATGATGTCCATGAGAAACCAGCCTCGTTCTTAAGGATATCAGCAGATATGCTAAGCTCAACACCGCTGTTTGTTACCTTACCAGCATTGATCATCTTGTAGTAGTAGCCTGTAGAAGAAGGCATCTGTACTGTCATGATCTGGTCGGTTGTCTGCTTGTGATAGTAAGCGAGGTCGAAGCGGATGCGATTCTTCCAGAATGCAGCCTCAATACCGATTTCCTTTGTGCTGATAGCCTCTGGCTTGAGGTCTGGATTGCGAAGTGTGTTGCCACGCCAGTACTGAGCAGCGTTGTTGATAGTTGTACCAACAGACTCCATATAGTAGTTTGTGCGATATGCTGTTGTTGCATTACCGATGTTTGCTACGTTTGCGCGAATCTTCAGGTATGACATTGCATCGCTCTTAAGATCTGCGAAAGTCTCTGTAGGAACCCATGAGAGGCTTACTGAAGGGTAGAAGAATGAATCCTTGATAGTAGAAGACCAGTCGTTACGTGCTGAAGCCTCGAGATATACCTGATTCTTCCAACCAAGTGAAGCATTTGCATATACAGAGTTAGAACGGACGTGTGTGTGATCCATATCTGTTTTAGGTGTACCGATAACGTTGCCCATTGTGTAGAGCCCTGGTACAGTAAGACCGTAAGACTTATTTGCACCCATAGAGTTCATCTGCCAAGTCTCGTCACGATAGTTGGCACCAGCGAGAGCGTTTACGTTGAAATCACCGAATGTCTTGTCGAAGTAACCGATGAAATCAAGGTTGAGCTCACGACGGCTGTCAACAAGCTCGTTGAACCAACCATCAGGACAGTCTGATGAATAGAGACACTTCTGGAAGGTGTCAGAGTTGTAGTAGTCGTAACCTGCACGACCTTCGAACTTCAACCAGTCTGTTGGCTTTACCCACAGAGAACCCTTACCGATGATACGGTCACGACCATATTCGTTGGTGTTGTTGTTGAGGTTGAAGTATGGGTTTACGTGGAATGCGTTAATCCAGTTATAGTAGTTGCCGTCAGCATCCTTCTTGTCATAGTTTGCCTTCAGATCCTTCATGTCAACCTGACGACCGAACCACTGCATGATTGACTGGAGTGGGTTGCTTGAAGAGTAACCTGTAGCCATGAGGTTGTCAGAATGAGTACGGTTGTACTGCATGTTTGCTTCAACGCTAATGTACTTGTTGAAGTTGTATGTGCCAGAGAATGCTACGTTGTAGCGAGTCTGATCTGTGTTTGGCACTACGCCTTCCTGATTACGATAGCCGAGGCCGAAACGATAGCTACCCTTATCGTTGCTGTTAGAGATAGCGAGATTGTGGCTGTGTGATACGCCAGTCTCAAAGAAATCCTCGATGTTGCTTGAGTTTGAAACCCAAGGAGTTGCGATACGCTCTCCGTTAGAATTGAGAGGGCTATTGTACTGAGGGAGCTTCAAGCCGATGTCGAGACGTGGTCCCCAAGACTCGTCATCACCATCGTTTACACCTGAACCTGCACCGTCAACGTAGTAGTAACCTTCGTTTTCTGCGAACTCTGCATATGAAGAATATACTGACTTAAAAGGAACGAATTCTTTGTTTTCATAATAACCACCATAATTATAGTCGTACTCAGAGCCACCATAACCCTGACCGTACTTGTTCTGGAGCTTTGGAAGGTTATACACCTGATCGAATGTAAGGGCGCCATCGTAAGTAATCTTCATCTTACCATTGTTGCTCTTACCCTTCTTTGTGGTGATGAGGATAACGCCATTACCAGCACGCATACCATAGAGGGCTGCAGAACCACCTTTAAGAATAGAGATATTCTCGATATCCTCTGGGTTGATGTCGCTGAGACCAGAACCTGTATCAAGGATACCGTTCTCGTCAGAACCGTAAGTCTTTGAATTAGAAGAACCACCATCCATAGGAACACCGTCGATGACGATGAGAGGCTCATTGCTGTTGAATGAAGAGTTACCACGGATAATGATACGCTGTGATGCACCTACGGCACCACCAGCCTGTGTTATCTGAACACCGCTTACCTTACCCTGAAGGGCGTTGGCTACATTCTGCTGGCTTGTCTGATTGAGTTTGTCAGCCTTTACATCCTGAACGGCATAACCAAGTGACTTCTTCTCACGAGAAATACCGAGGGCTGTTACTACAACCTCGTCGAGAAGTTTGTCATCGGCTGAAAGTGTAACTGTCATGCCATTCTTAGCGGTAGCTTCCTTTGTCTGCATTCCGACATAGGAAACCACGAGAGTTTGTCCTGCTTCTACATTGATAGAGAACTTACCATCGATGTTTGTTACAACACCTTGTGCAGATCCTTTTACTTTTACAGCTGCACCAATAACTGGCTCACCGTCCTGAGCAGAAATAACTGTACCGCTGATTGCTGATTGTGCGAGGGCAGTCACTGCCATCATTATGCACATAAGCATCATTGCTAGTTTTCTTTTCATAAATACTCTTTTTGTTAAACTTATTTTGAATTCTTATTTATGTCAACCTGAATGATGTCATGAGGGTAAATCCGTGACAATCAAGTGTAATTTGATCCAACTTTCGCATAGCTCAAGTTGCGGGTTTTAAGGTTGAAGGTTTTCTGGTTTTAGGTCGGAATGCCACAAACGATGTGACCTTAGCCCCTAACAACCTCATAACCTTAAAACCTAATGAAGTTGAGCTTGCGAAACTTCAGTATTTAACCTTTATGTGCGCAAAATTAATATTTTTTTTCGAAAATAGCATCATAATTATAAGATAAATGATGTTTTTCATGCAAAAAAATGTAAAAAGTAACCAATTTAATGGAATATTGTAACATTCGTAAATGCATAATATGCGATTTTATGCATCAGAAAAACATATTGCTTATGATTTCTAACTATTCCTGTCTTTTTAATATGAAGTTGTTATGATTGGGTGTCAAAATGAAAGACGAATTATGAATATTAAATTTCGAATTATGAATTACCAGTCTAATTCGTAATTAGAAAATAGGTAATTTGTAATTCGTAATTCATAATTAATTATTATCTTTGCAGCATGAAACAGTATAAAGACATTTTTATTGATTTTGATGATACCCTTTATGATACAAGGGGTAATGCTATAATTGCGCTTGCCGAGACTTTCGAGTTTTTCTCCTTGGGTAGGTATTTTGATGATCCAGATTTCTTTTATGATAACTATTGGAAGACTAATCTTGATCTTTGGACCTTATATAATAAAGGTGAGATTGATCGCCAGTATCTTATCGTTGAGAGATTCCGTCGTCCGTTGAGCATGGGTAAGGGACTTGAGGATGTAACTGAGGAATTTTGTCTTGAGGTAAGTGACAAGTTCCTTGATTTTTGCTCTAATAAGCCTGGCACGGTTAAGGGCGCATTGGAACTGGTAACTTTCCTGAAAGGACAGGGATGCCATTTACATATTTGCAGTAATGGCTTTCATGAGATACAGTACAAGAAACTTCGTGCTTGTGGACTCTATGACTATTTTGATACCGTTATTCTTAGTGAGGATGCAGGTGCAAACAAGCCATCTAAGAAGTTCTTTGACTATGCCTTTGAGAAGACAGGGGCAAAGGTTGATAGTACCCTGATGATTGGTGACAACTATGTTGCAGACATCGAAGGTGCTATGGATGCCGGTCTCGATACTATTTTATATAATAGGTGGGATCCTAATTTTGTACCTCCAAGAAAGCCAACGTATGTTGTAAATGAGTTGGAGGAGATAATAAAGACTCTCCCCCTTACCCATCCCATAAAGGGCGGGGAGTAGATAGTAATGAAAAACTGAAACGAGAGAACATTAGCGAGAAAAAGGTAATTACTCCCCTCCCTTTATGGGAGGGGGTAGGGGGAGGGGCTTTTTTACATTATTTTCTTTGGTAATTTCAAATAAAGTTATTATCTTTGCAAGCGAAGGGCTTTTGACCTTAGACTTTAGACTTTAGACTTTAGACATTTAACATTATGGCAAAATATCTTGACCCGAAAGCGGACTTGACCTTCAAGAAGGTGTTTGGTGAGCATAAGGAATTGCTCATCAGTTTCCTTAATGCCCTGTTGCCTTTGCCTGAAGGCAAGGAGATAGTGACATTAGAATATCTTCCTTCGGAGATGGTACCTGTAAATCCCGACAAGAAAGATACCATAGTGGATGTGCGTTGCAAGGATAAGGATGGCAGACAGTTTCTTGTTGAGATGCAGATGTACTGGACGGATGCGTTCAGACAGAGGGTTTTGCTGAATACCTGTAAGGCTTACTCCTTGCCAGCCGATCGTGGAGAGAAGTATTCAGAGTTGAAGCCTGTATATACGCTTAGTCTCGTTAATGATATTGCATTCCCCGAACTTCCCGATGATTTCTATCATTGCTACATGATGACTCATAGCAAGTACAAGGAATATACCATTGACGATATAGAAATGATATTCATCGAGTTGCCAAAGTTTAAGGCGAATACCGTTCTTGACAAGAAAATGGCTGTGCTATGGTTGAGATTCCTTACCGAGATCAACGAGCATACCAAGGAGGTTGACAAGGAACTATTGTCTGATGATAACGTAGCTAAGGCTGTAAGTCTTGTTGAAGAATCTGCATATAACGATGCAGAACTCTGGGCTATTGATCGTTACTGGGATTCCGTAAGTAGAGAGCGTACGGCATTGTCCGAGAAATTCCTTAAAGGTGAAGCTAAAGGAAGGGCTGAAGGACGAGAAGAAGGGCGAGCAGAAGGACGAGCAGAAGGACGAGCAGAAGCCACTCTTGCCAATGCTCTTAGTTTGAAGAGGAATGGTGTTCCTGTAGAGATTATAGCCAACAGTCTCGGATTGACTATTGAAGATGTGCAGAAATTGTAAGGATTCACAGCTATGGTTCCTTGAGAAAAAGAAGTGTCGCACAAAAAGCGCGACACTTCTTTTATTGATTACAGATAATAACTAATGAATTTCAAATAATTAAAATCAATGAGGGCGGAAATTCCTTTTCCTTGCTCTTATATAGCTCTTATGCTACTCTTATGTAGCTCTTATTTGAAATGGGAGTTATATGGGATTTGCATAGGAATTATATAGGACCTGCTACGAAGGTGCAATAGGGCAAAGTCTCCCTATGCAGGAAGATTTAGAGGAACTAAAATCCCACACCGCCAAATGTTCACAAGAAACTAGTGAAGGTGTGGGAAATGTATTATGTTGACTATCTAATAGCTTCTACAGGTCTTTTTTTGCCTGAACCAGGCTTGGAATCATTTATTTTACTTCTTTCAAGAATAGTCTCGTATGGTACATTTTTATAAGCGCCAGAAACACCCCCGGAAGAACCGCTCTTGTTATTTATGCGTATAAGGCTCAACTGTCCTGCTGTTTCCTGAATAGCAAAGCAGAAGAATGCTTTTTTTTCGGAATCATATTGTATCATATAGTGTCCTTTCGTAGATTTTCCCACCTTGGAAGAATCGAAACTAGTGGGTATTGTTTCTGACAAATAGTAGTCATAGGGGATACAATCTGTATCATTGTGAATATGCTTAATTATCTGTCCGTTTGTACATTCTATGTAATTTTTTGTACATCGTGAATATTCTTTTTCAATTTGCCACGTTGTACCATCCAAATCTGATGTGGAAGTTGTTAGCTTAGTATCTTCGATGGTCATATTGTCGGAAGAACGTACAATTTTGTAAATTTTTTCCATTTTCTTCTACATGAATAATAAGACTAACAGTTTTTATTTGTTTGTTTGAGTATTCATGGACTTTAAATGAAACCTCATACATAGTTTTAGGAGATTTTTCTTTGATAACAATCGACTGTTTTATTAAATCGTTGTCTTCAAAATAACCCAATGTGAATGGATCATATACTTCAGATGTAATCTCATCCCATTTTTTATATAATGGAGCTGTACAATAATCTGAAGCTGTCTTTACAAATACATCTGGATTGTCAGATAAATATTTTATATAGAAATTCTTCAAATCAGTAGCACTATTTATTGTTTGGGCCACTACCTGTATTGAAATGAAAGAAAGGAATGCCATTAGTGACATTACAAATTTTATTTTCATAATTATCGGTATATTTTATAAGAAACTTTATTTGTGCTACAAAGTTATGAATAACTTATCGTTCAGACAAATTTTCATAGAAAAATATTCTCGTTAGTTATTATTTTTTCTGAAAGATGAGATTCACAACATTTAGGCTAAACCTCAGGTCCGTTTCACCTCCGTTACAAAACCGTTCCTGCTCCCATTCGGAGAGCGAACCCAGAGCGAAGGCATAGCGAAGGGAGAGCGGAGGCAGGACGGATGTAATAAGTTGGTGTAATACCCTTGCATAGAAAAAAATAAAAAAGTTTTTAAAGAGGGTATTACACCTTTTGCGGTTGTGTGTAATATTTACGTTGAGTATCAGCGCGTTAGATGCGGTGTAATACCCTTGAAAGTATTACACCATTTTGGTGAATTTGGTGTAATAGTGGTGTAATACTTTTGGGGGTATTACACCAAAGCAAACATATTGATATACAGTTGTTTAGTGCGCTTAAAACAGCAAAGGTGTAATACTCGGCGTTGAAAACTTTTTTCAAAAAGTATTACATCAATTATTACACCCCAAAAATCATTACTGTCCCATATTGCATAATATCAGGGATCTATACTAAAAAACATATTTTTCTTGCTCACTTTAAATTATTAATCGTTTCTTCTTGAATTTCAAGAAATTGTTGTATCTTTGCACAACTCTAATTGAAGTTTTTTCTGAGAATACATCTATGCTTAGTAATGATACATAGATATTTGTAGCGGCTTTGTTGTCTGCACTTATCGCGCTATATATCATTATAGGATGGACATGAATAACCCAGAACCGACGAGCAGTTTGTTAATTATTAATTGTTAATTATTTTTTATGAAAAGAATTGTTTGTAATGTGTTGATGTTGGCATCGCTTGTTGTGATGCTGTTGTCTTGTGATTCCAATGTGACGAAGAAAACGCTGCTGAAGATGGAGGTAGATAAGATTCAAAAGGAACTGCCTGTCAGACTGGGCGGTATGGGTGATTTGACGGCTGTTACCTATGAGGATGATGTGGTGACTCTTACATATCTATTGAATGAAAAGCTGAATGATATTGACGGATTGGTTAAGGACACCACTTTGGTAAAGGAAAATTACCAATGTATGGTGGCTCGAAATAATGCTATGCAGAAAATGGTAAAGGAGATTGCTGATGCTGATGCGTCTTTGGTATTGAAGTACAAGGGAAAGACTTCTGGCAAGGTGGCATCTGTGACTATCAGCAGGGAAGAATTGGCAGATATGGACAAATTAATTCTTACAGGTACTGCGGCTGCAGAAAAGCTTGTAGAGAATATTGCACGTCTGGAACGCAGTAAAATGCCTAAGGAAGTTGGGTGCGGTGTGAAACTCGTGGATGCATTCTGGGAGGGAGACAATTATGTTTATCTGGCAACCCTTTCAAAGAGTCTCTTTACTATTGAGGGGATGAGGATGGCGGATAAAAACGCCATAAAGCAGGGTATTATTGCTACATTGGCAAATGAGCCCAGTTCACAAACCTTTATTGAGGCTATGATAACCTTGCGCAAGAACATCGCTTACAGATACCAGATGGAGGATTCTAAGGAGCATGTGGATGTCTTGATCTCTTATTCTGAGCTTAAAGGAGTATTAAGTAGGCTTGGAAAGAAATAGTAACTCGTAATTAGTAATTCGTAATACCCCATGCTTGCTTCTCTTCTTGATTTCTTTTTCCCGAGGATGTGCCCTGTATGTGGTAATCGTCTTGAACTTGACGAGCATCCTTTATGTCTGCGCTGTAATGTGGATATGCCCAGAACAAAGTTTTGGGAACATCCATACGATAATCCTATGGCAAGGATGTATTGGGGAAAGATTCCTGTAGAGAAGGTGGTGGCTTATTTCTATTTCGCTCCTAAATCTGGAGTTGCGCAGTTGATCTATGGCGTGAAATATCATGGGAGTGCTAATATCGCTATTGAACTTGGAGAGATGCTTGTGGATGAGATGGAGGGTTTCTTTGACGATATTGATTGCATAGTTCCATTACCGATAAGCATAAAGAGACGGATGAAGCGTGGCTATAATCAGAGTGATATGATAGCGCGTGGTATTAGTAAGGCTACTGGTATTCCTGTTGAGAGAAATGCTGTGATAAGACGATATTTCGAGAAGAGTCAAACGCATCTCACTCGTGTGGAGAGGCGCGATAATGTTGATGATGTGTTTGTACTGAAAGATGCGGATGCTCTTCGTGGAAAGCATATATTGATAGTCGATGATGGTATCACAACTGGTGCAACTACAATTTCCTGTGCTGAGCAGATTCTAAAGGCTGAGAATGTGAAAGTAAGTATCTTGGCGCTTGGCTATTCTGCAAAACAAAAGGCTCAGGAAGTCCCTGAGCCTATGTTGTTCTAATAAAGACCCCTTTCCCGCCCTTCGGGCACCCTTTCCCCGTGAAGGGGCAAGGGGTGAAAGTTACCATTTTTCGCTTACGAGTATTTCGTTAAGGTTCATTACTATCCCCTTGCCCCTTCATGGGGAAAGGGTGCCCGAAGGGCGGGAAAGGGGTAGTTATAACACTTTCAAAATCGTATCCATCTCAAACCCTCGTGAGAGTGCGAAGCGTATGAGTTTGCCTCTGATTTCGTATTCCGATTTTCCCGTTACGGTCTTGCGCTTAGCCTCAAGCAACGGACGAAGTTTCTCAACGTAATTATCTTCATCAACCTCATCAAGAATAGGATCGTAGATACTGCTTGGAATTCGTTTCATGTAGAGAGCTTGCTCCACCTTCTTGCGTCCCCAACCATTGAACTTTATCTTTTCCTCAACAAAACAACGGGTGTATCTCTCCTCGTCAATGAATTTTTCCTTTAGGAGATATTCCATTACGTGTGCCTGTGTGGCTTCGTCTATTTCCCAACGACGCATCTTGTCGAGCATTTCCTGTTGGCAATGTTCTCCACGTGCGCATAATGTCGTGAGTTTGTTGAGTACTTGCTGTTCGGTCATAAGGAGCCCCTCATCCGTCCTGCGGACACCCTCTCCCCAAGGGGCGAGGGAAAAGTTACCTTTATCTCGCTGAAGGGAATCGTATCAGGACTTTCTATGTTTGAAAATACTAATTTCCCCCTCGCCCCTTGGGGAGAGGATGTCACATAGTGACAGGTGAGGGGCTGTGCTTTTAGTCAATCACCACAGGCTCATACTTAGGAACGAGAGCCTTCATAATTGTCCAGCCGATGAGATATGCAACTGCACATACGCAGAAGATAATCATATATCCTGCAGGCTTGCCTTCAAAGCCCATGAATGTGAAGTTAGAACCCTGTTCTGCTGCATAGGTGAAGAGGACGCCAGAGCCTTTATTGATAAGGAATGAACCTACACCACCAGCCATAGCACCAATACCTGTGATAGTAGCAACGGCAGACTTAGGGAACATATCGCCTGTTGTAGAGAAAATGTTTGCTGACCATGCCTGATGTCCTGCACCTACGAAACCGATAATGATAGCTGGCCACCATGCGCTATACTGTCCCATTGGCTGCGCGAAGAGAGCGAGAACAGGGAAGAAAGCGAAGATAAGCATAGCAAGCATACGACCCTGATATGGGTTCATACCCTTCTTCTCAACGAATATTTTTGGAAGATAGCCACCGAACATAGATACTACCGTTACAATAGCGTAGAGGGTGAAGATGAGGGCGATGCCCATTGTTGAATCTGATGTATAGCCGAACTGATCTGAGAAGTATGCAGGTGCCCAGAAGAGGAAGAACCACCATACGCCATCGGTCATGAACTTTCCTACGGCGAAAGACCATGTCTGACGGAATGTGAAAGCCTTGGCAATGCTAAGCTGCTTTTCCTCTTTCTCTACAGTCTCAGTCTCTTCAGAAATATCATCCTGATTCATGTAGTTAAGCTCTGCCTCATTCACAAACTTTGAGTCTGCTGGTTTGTCATAGAGGAAAACCCAGAAGCCAGCCCATACGAAACCGAGTACACCGATGATGACGAATGCCATTTCCCAGCCCATAGCTTTGGCAAGGAGTGGAATGGTTGCAGGAGCTGCAAGAGCACCTACTGATGCACCTGCGTTGAATATTGAGGTTGCGAAAGCGCGGTCTTTCTTTGGGAAATACTCTGCTGTTACCTTGATAGCTGCTGGGAAGTTACCTGCCTCACCGAGGGCGAGAATACAACGGCATACAAGGAATGCGTACATACTGATTGTTGCAACGGCCACACCTGTAGCGCCCATCACCTTAAATGTAAATTCTCCGCATCCGGCGTGCATCACAGCACCTATTGACCAGATTACGATAGCCCAGAAATAGCCTTTCTTTGTACCCATGAAGTCAACGAACTTGCCTGCAAAGAGATTGGCTACTGCATAGAAGATAGAGAAGGTAGCGGTAATAGTACCATAGATTTCATCGTTCCAGTCAAATTCTGGAGAGATGAAATCCTTCCAAGTGAGAGACAGAACCTGACGGTCCATGTAATTTACTGTTGTGGCGAAGAACAGCATCGCGCACATCACCCAAC
This sequence comes from uncultured Prevotellaceae bacterium, assembly GCA_946411565.1. Taxonomy (GTDB): domain Bacteria; phylum Bacteroidota; class Bacteroidia; order Bacteroidales; family Bacteroidaceae; genus Prevotella. The sequence goes on from CAMKEM010000078.1 coordinate 13,225, forward strand.
GCCAGTTGGTCATTTTGTTTGTTTGTATAGGACTCATAGTTTTAGTAGGCAACCACTATTCTTGGATAGTTGAAGCGTTTTTTGATAGTAATATTTTTAAGATTCTATGTTTATAGTTAATTTACTGAATAAATGAACAATGAAAAGTGAACAATGAAAAATACAATATACCTTTTTCTCGCTGAAAATCAACAGACAGAAACGCTAATCTGTATTTTTAATTTTTCATTTTTAATTTTTCATTTAATGTAGGTGCAACGTGCGGAGCATCCTCGCATGAAGTCAAAAGTGCGTGTCAGCTCTAAAAGCTGGCGCACGTTCTTAGATTTGACGAGTGCAAAGATACATAAATTTTCTGAAAAACAAGCAAGTATCATAAAGAAATTTTGTTTTTCTCTGTTTATAGTGTATATCCAACCATAAGTGCTGTGTTCCTTTTCATCTAATAGTCTTCGTTTCTCCTCCGCTTCTCATTCGCTTTAAATCCGCTTCAAATCCGTACCAAAGTCGGTGCAAATCCCATTTCCAGAATAGGCGATAAAGAAGAGGTAGAGCGGAATCATTACAGATAACGATATCTTTAACTCTGGAGCTCACGCTCCTTGTGGCTTTCAAGAAAATTAATCACGATGACCAGAAAATTTAACTCAGAAAAAATATTTCTATCCTAAATAATTCATAGAGGCACAAAAAAAGAAGCGTTTTTCTTTGTCAT
>CAMKEM010000079.1 GCA_946411565.1 uncultured Prevotellaceae bacterium
ATGCTGCCAATTATCATCATGAATTTTATTGGCATAGCTCTTGTATGTAGTCTTGCCAACCCTTCAAGGCTCGACCTCTCTGCCGTTGATGTCATGGTGAAGACAAAAGTAGAGCAGTCATGGTTTAGTGCCTTGTACCTCTCATGGGGTTGTGGAGCTATGATGTATCTGGCGGTGAATGGCTGGAGAAAGACGAGCAATCCGCTAACGGTCATTATGCCTATCATGTTCTTCATCCTCTGTGGCTTTGAACACTGTATAGCCAACTATGGTTATTTCTGGATGTGGATAGCAAGAGATGGCTTTGCCCATATATCAGAGCGTGTCGTTGAGCTTCCACTTGGTTTCTCGCTCAATCTTCTGATAATGATTATAGGAAACGCATTGGGAAGCCTGACGTTCTCGAAGATTTAGAAAAAGGTAATTACGAATTACCTGAATAGTAAATAAATAGTAAATAGTTAAATAGTAAATAAATTTATGGATTACAAAGACTTCGACCGTATGGTCAATGAGGCTGAGGGCAACTACACCCGCTCTTATCGCCCTTCTACAACTTTACCAGTATTGATGCGTAAGGTCTATACATGGATGGCTCTTGCACTTGTCATTACTGGTGTTACTGCCTATGGAGTGGCTACAACTCCTTCTATTATTGAGGCAATAGTTTTCAACAAACTCCTGTTCTACGGACTTATTGCTGCGGAATTCGGACTTGTATGGTACCTTTCAAGCAGAATAGGTTCATTGAGCCTTACCACAGCCACACTCATGTTCGTTGTGTATAGTGTGATAAATGGAGCTACGCTTTCCATTCTGTTGCTTGTCTATACAATGGAATCTATAGGAATGGTGTTCTTCATCACGGCTGCTACGTTTGGCATTATGGCATTGATAGGATATACTACTAAGACTGACCTTTCGAAGATGGGTAGCATCCTTTTCATGGCTCTTATCGGACTCATCATTGCTTCAGTAGTGAATATGTTCGTCCATTCATCAGGTTTCCAGTTGATTCTCAGCTATGTGGGCGTACTTATCTTTGTAGGTCTCACAGCTTACGATACACAGAAGATTAAGCAGTTGCTTTACGATCAGGAAACTGCTGATGAGGGTGCACAGAAGCTCGCTCTTCTTGGTGCATTGAGTCTCTATCTCGACTTCGTTAATCTCTTCATCTATCTGTTGAGAATCTTGGGTAACAGAAAGTAATATATTGATTGTTAGTTTATTGTTGGCAATTGCTTGAAATAATTGATAGCAGAGGTACAAGGAAGTGCCTCTGCTTTTTTGTATACCAAAAACAACTATTAGGGTTGGGGGATGCTGTTGCATTTGTGTTAAATATTGTAAAATAAGGAGAATGAAAGTTAGCGTGCGATGATGCCTTGGTTGTTTATGCAAATTTTTCATTACTTTTGCATTGGCAAAAAATAATACCTAAATCTTTATTCAAAACAAATGAGGAAAAACTTATTTACATTATTCGTTTGCGCATTGGTATCTCTGTCATCATGGGCAGATGATAGCGACAAGAATGTGCGTGTGATAAAACTAACCGGACAGAAACTGAAAACTGATTCCTCCAACGTAACGCAATATCCAAGGTTCGTCTTTGGTGGTATCTTGTTGTCGGCTAGTGACGACGAATTCTATGGAGCTGACATCAGGAACAATGAATGGGGGGAGAGTGAACTTATCCCCAAAATCGGCAGTTTCGATGGCATAGTTGGCCCACATTTGGCAAAAGGACCTGACAGGTCATTTATACGACTGGGGGCTATGATTATGGGGGGAGATTTGAAGAAGCTGATTATCATTCCAAACACATCAAGCATTTCCGCATTCAAGGATGAAAGCACTTGGAAAACCTATGATTTGAATGGACTGCCAAGAATGCAATATGGTACTAATTCAGTGGTTCTATTGTCTGATTCCACTATGCTACTCCCTGCATTTATCGACAAGGTAAAGACTATTTTTGCAACTGTGGATTTCAAGAACAAGAAATTCATTCCAGTGGATTATTGGCCGAATGATGGAGTAGATTCAGTTTCTGACCATGCAAAGAGTAAATTCTATGCAATGAATTGCATATTGGAAGCAAATGGCAAGGGGCATTTCTTTTACAAGGCTGATAACAGTAAAGATGCATTCATTTTCACTTTAGACAACAACAAAGTCAATATTGTAAAGCAGCTGCATGTTGATCATCCGCAGTATGACGCGCCTGATGGCTATAATTTCAGACTTGGAGAAATAATAACTACGGAAAAATATGAAAGTGCTACTAACAGTCAGCATATAGCTCTGCTATATGAGGATGCAGACAAGAGTGGCGCTAAAATTTCTTTAAGGAAAAAGCGCTTCCCATTCTACTTTGGCAACATAGTAGAGCTGTACGACTGGGATGGAAATAGGAAACACACCCTCTATCTTGATCATTATGGTCAGCGTATTATCTTGTCTGATGATAGCAGGAAACTATACCTCACATGGTGTGACGACCATGGAGAGAACCCGCATGTCTGGGTTTACGACCTCACGAATCTTGACAAGCAGCCACAGGCAAACCTTGCCGAGCTGGAGAAGAACCGAATTGTGAAGGAAGAAGATTTGCAAACTCCTCAGGCAGACGACAATCCCAATAAGGTGATTCCTGTGAAAGAGGGTGAGATGATGGTTGATTTTGAGCTTTTCGACTTTGACGATAAGCCTCACCATCTCAACGAGTTCCTTGGCAAGGGCAAATACACCATTCTTGAGTTCAGTTCCCTTAGTTGCGGGCCTTGTCAGTTGGCAAAGCCTACGCTTGAGAAATTCTACGACGAGCACAAGGACAGGTTTGAAATGATAACTATCTCAAGTGACATGATAAAGCCATGGAAGATGCAGAAGAGCAAGGTGAGCTGGCATGAGTGGAATGATCATAAACGTGCAAAGGAGATAGGAAGGAAGTATGACATTAAGGGTTTACCTACCTTCTTCATCATTTCCCCAGAGGGCAAGATAGAAAGGAAGTGCCCGGCTCTTGGTGGTTTCTTCAATGCCCTTAGTGATTACATCACCCCCGAAGAACTGAATGATCTGAAACATTTCTTTGTGGAGAATATGAAGAGCGTGATGGGTAGGTAAATCCAAAATTCATGTTAATATAATGTGAGTTTGATGAAAAAAGGGAAGCGGATTTATCTGGTTTATATGAGGTGAATCATGCAAATATTACTGCGTCAGTTATCAGCATAAATCATATAAATCCGTTTCCTTCAAATCGTTTCCCGTACTATGATTTGCGAGGGCTGAAAGCTCGTCACCTAAAAGGGTAGTCCGTAAGGGCTGTTATATATGTCGTTTTTTTTGTAAATGATGTCTGTAGGACCGACACATAGAGTCTTAGTTTGTAGGTGTCGCACTTACAGCGCTCCATTCCCCACATCCATCCTCATTGACAGCCCTCACGGATTGCCCTATTAGGTGGCGGGCTTTCAGCCCTCGCAGCTTTGAATTCGTCGGACTCACTTTATTTATTGTTGAAATTATAGACCATTATCAGTTCCTCGTCCTTGTTTTCTATTGTGTTGAATCCAAGTTTACGATACATCTTTGCTGCATAGTTTTGTTTCTGAACGGATAGGGAAATGCCTTTATATCCCTGTTGGCTAACCATTTTAATCATTGATTGCATCAAGGCTGTGCCGATGCCCTTACCACGATATTCTGGTAAAAGTGATATTGCGAGTGAAGGCATATCGTTAGATACGTGACCATAGTCATTCATTATGCGCACCCATACGGCACCAACAATCTTGCTGTCACATTCAGCCACTAAACAGATATCTCCGTCCTGTTCTCCGAATCCTTTGATATACACCTGAAGCTCTGGCTGCTTGATGATATCGAAGGGCGGGGGTGTGATGCCTTCTGGAATGAATATCGCTTGATACAGGAAGGTTTCAAGGACATCCCTTTCGTCTATTGATAATTCTCGGATTGTATAGTTCATTTTGCTGTTATTTATTAGGGTTGTGTTGATTGTCAGATTTCGGCATTAATATGGAAGTCAGTTACTTTGCCTACGGTTAAATCAATTGTTGTATATCCATAATGATTTCCACCACCTTTAACACCATATTCTCCATGCTTTAGTTGTGAATATAGAAATGGATTGTCCAATGTAAATACATTATGTATAAGGCTTATGTCTACAATAATATGACCATCTTTCATATATCCATAATATTGTCTGAAATAATGGTTGAACGGTAGAGGTTCAATTCCATCTTTTTTAAACGAATTGGAGTATTCTGTTTTTATAGTTCCGTTAGGGGTTGAGGTTTCTATTTCAATATCCTTTATCGTGTAATAAAGTTTCTTGTTCATATAGTTTTCGAGAATAGTATGTGCCTGTTTTACTTGCTCGTTTGTAAGAATCAGTTTCCCATACTCTTTCCAGATATATGGCTGATATTTCAAATTTATGTCAAGGGAATCGCTTGGAAAATCAGTAGCTTTTATTTCACGAATTTTATGTTCTTCTGTTTGATAGATTCGCTTGAAGACTAAATCCTTGTCTGCTCCTGGGAAATCAGTTATCACAAGTACGCTGTCGTGAAGTTCCTTTATGGTAAAGATGAACTCTTGGTTGTTAGCATCAACAAGGCAAAGGGAATCACCTTTTACAGAAACACTTACATAGTGATATATGCTGTCGTTTACAACAGGGTCAATCCAAGCATGCTTCGATCTTGCAACATCATGAAATTCAAGATTCGTGAATGCCAGTTCTGTGAACTTCACATCATTCTGGAGTTTCCAGTAAGCATAGATGTCATCAGTGATGATTTCTTTCTTGCATGATGTGAAAAGCAGGGTGCAGAGGAGAATGCCTGTGAGGATATGTAGTTTTCTTGTCATCGTTTTTGTAAGTTAAGTGTTGAATCAAATTAGCTTTGAACTTGTTTTGCTTGCCTTCTCAGGGCGTTATATCTTCGATTCTGGGAACGGACTTGGAACGGAGGTGAAGCGGAGGTACTACGGAGTTGTTTGTAATCATGGTGCAAAGGTACGAATATTTTTTTCGGAACTGCAAGAAAAACACGAAAAAAATTATGTTATGTCGGAAAATTTTGAAAATGCAGGTTGTAAGATATTGATAATAAGTGAAGTGTTTTCGGAATAGATTTTTTCAATGACTGCTACCTAACATATAATTGTTATGTTAGGTAGGGGGGGAAGGGATACCCATTAATATGTAAATGGTTTTCATTTCAAAAAAGGACAAAAAAATACTCCACTGGTCATCGCGACTTGTGGAGCATTCAAAAAAATATGTTTAACTAAATCCTTTTCAAAAGTAAAAGAATAACCTCGCGGTTCTTCTTTGTTATCCAAGAGTCAAACAATCTTTAACCTAATAACTAAAACCTAAATCTATTATTCTACTAACCTAAACAATCATTTCAAAAGAACGCCGAGGAAGGAATGTTTCCGGAAGTTTTACTTCTTTTTTCCTTTCGACGATGCAAAGGTACGACTATTTTCTTGTGTGCGCAAACAATTCGCAATGTTTTTTGTGAATGTTAGCGTAAAATTGATTTGGGTCAAGCATTTGTGTACGTACACAGGAAAAAATAGCCCCTCAGCCGTCTTTTAAGCACTCTCTTCCCGAGGGGAGAAGTGAAAGTAACCATTGGTTGTTTAAGACTATCGAAATATAAAGAACTACGATAGAGATTATTACTAACTTTTACCTCGCTCTTTAGGAAGAGGATGCCCATAAGGCAGGTAAGGGGCTGTTTTTTATGTTAAAATTTGTTTGTTTGGATTTTTTTCAGTATTTTTGCACCTAAAAAATATTGAAATAGTAAATGGAACAAGCTATAATAGACTATTTGGATAAATTCGAGGAGAAGTTGAGAAAAGCTCTCCTGAAACTTGCAACTGACCGTAAGGCACTTGATGGTAAGCTACTTGAGAGTGATGATCTAAATGATTTTTGGCATCGCATTGAGCCAAACTATATGGCGGATGCTGTACCTCAGATAGCGTCATATCCTACCGTTTCCGTTGCGTGGGCTTTGTATCTGGGCATGGGGGCAGCATACTATTGGGATACCGATTGGACTACATATTCAAATACTGCATACGAGACATTCTACGGAGATCAGGGCTTTGACAATATGGATGATCATATTGTGCGTGACATTCTTATGCTTCCTTTTGATTCGGAAGAGGCAAAGAAACTCGTTGCGCTAGTGCAGAGTCTTGCACAGGAAACCGTTGATATGATTCGTCATGAGCAGATAGAACCACAGTCAAAGATGGCATTCTATGCCTTCGCCCGTGCCTGTGATGCTATGTTTGCCATCGGAACTGCCCTTCAACTGAAGAAAATGGGCTACAAGTTTTCGAAAATTGATAATTGAAAATTGAAAATTAATTTCTCGGCTTGGGGGACTCACCTCTAAACGAGAATTGAAAATTGAAAATTAATTGAAAGTTAAGGCGATTTTCTTTGATATAGACGGAACATTGGTTTCGTTCAAGACACATGCTATTCCACAGTCGGCCCTTGATGCCATTCACAGAATCCGTGAGAAAGGCGTCAAGGTGTTTATTGCTACAGGGCGTCCAATGCCGTTCATAAGGAATCTGAAGGGTTTGGAGTATGATGGCATTATGTCGGTAAATGGTGCTTCGTGTATAACAGCCGATGGAAAGGTAATCTGTCACAGACCTGTGCCAAAAGCAGATATTGAAAGGGTGATAGCGGATGCGGAGGTTCATCCTATGCCTATTGCGTTCACAAGTAATGACAAGGCTATTGTATGCAATATGGAGGCTGCAATGGATAGGTTCAAGGAGGTTTTCACGCTTCTTGACATACCACTCCCTAAGCCAACACCGATAGCCGAGGCTCTTAATATGGATGTGATGCAGATGGTAGCATTCTTCGATAAGGATGAAGAGCCGAGAATTATGAAGGAAGTGATGAAGGAATGTGATGCAAATCGCTGGCATCCATACTTTGCCGATTGCATAGCAAAGGGCACTAACAAGGCTACTGGTATTGACGAGATCTGCAACTATTACGGCATAGACATCTCTGAGACAATGGCTTTCGGGGATGGTGGTAACGATATCGCCATGCTAAAACATGCTGGTATTGGTGTCGCTATGGGTAATGCCTCCGACGAGGTGAAGGCCTGTGCGGATATGGTTACGGATAGCGTTGATGAGGATGGGGTGGAGAAAGCTTTAGGCAAACTATAATCTGCGACCCCTTACGAGTGACCCCTCACCTGTCCTGCGGACCTCATCTTCCCAAGGAACGAGGAGGAAGTATGTATTTTTAACATTGTAAACAAACAAAGGTAACTTTTCCCTCGCCCCTTGGGGAGAGGGTGCCCATAGGGCGGGTGAGGGGCTGTGGATGTATTGAAGGTGTATTGTACTTTTTACACTTAAAATATCCCTCAAATTGTCAAAATGTAAAGGGGAAATGACATTTTTATGTGTATTTTCTGCTATCAAGGCAAAAAAAACGGCATTTTTCTTTGGGAAAAGCGAAAATTATTGTAATTTTACAACCAATTTAGACTAAACAACAAACAATGTAATAAAAAATGCAGAACCTAAAAACTATTCTTTTTTGTGCTGGAGCAGCAGTAGCTATGTTCTCAGCATGTAAGTCAGGCGAAGCTCCTTCGCAGTTAACACAGTCAGGACTCGATGCCGCTAATTTCGACACTATCATCGGTGGAAAGAAAGTGGCTCTCTATACCCTCAAGAATGCCAATGGCATGGAGGTGTGTATCACTAACTATGGTGGTCGCGTGGTTTCACTCGTTGTTCCTGACAAGGACGGCAAGCCAACTGACGTAGTGCTCGGTTTCGACAACATACATCAGTATGCTGATACACTCAACTCACCAAGTGACTACGGTTCATCAGTAGGTCGCTATGCAAACCGTATCAAGAATGGTAAGTTCTCACTCAATGGTCAGGATTATCAGCTTCGTCTTAACGATGGTCCTAATAGCCTTCATGGCGGTGGTACAACAGGTTGGATGCATCAGGTGTATGAGGCTGAGCAGGTAGGTGATTCTATCCTCAAGCTCACAATCAAGGCTGCTGACGGTGAGAATGGCTATCCTGGTAACGTGACAGCTACCACTATATATAAGGTGACAGCAGACAACACTCTCGATATGACTTGGGAGGCAACAACAGATAAGGAGACTATCATCAATCAGACAAACCACAACTATTACAACCTCAATGGTGACTTCAATAGCGTAGGTACTGACATGGTTCTCTATCTCAATGCAGACAACTTCACTCCTTCTGACTCTCTCTACATACCAACAGGTGAGATCAAGCCAGTTAAGGATACTCCATTCGACTTCACCACACCTCACGCTATCAGCGATGCTGTAGGTAAGGTTGACTTCGATCAGATCAAGAACGCTAACGGTGGTATCGACCATAACTTCTGCCTTAACACATATAAGGACGGTAAGGGTGACGATACACAGGTATGTGCTTCTCTCTACTCTCCAAAGACTGGTATCTTCATGGAGATGTACACTAACGAGCCTGGTGTTCAGTGCTATACTGGTAACTTCCAGGGCATCGGCAATGAACCAAACATCGCTCACAAGGGTGGTAAGTACCCACAGTATGTAAGTGTATGTCTCGAGAGCCAGAAGTTCCCTGATTCTCCAAATAAGAAGAACTGGGTACAGGCAATTCTCAAGCCTGGTGAGAAGTACTATAGCCACGCTGCGTATAAGTTCTCTATTAAGTAATAAGGTAACAGCCCCTCACCCGTCACCGCGTGACACCCTCTCCCCAAGGGGCGAGGGAAAAGTTACAACTATTCGCGGTGGTGGTTAGGCAATAGGCAATACTAACTTCTTCCTCGCCCCTTGGGGAGAGGATGCCCATAGGGCTGGAGAGGGGCCTATATTAGGACGTAATATTAAAATTATAACTAAAACAACTGACAAAACAAAATGAGCGTAATTGAAGCTTTAAAAAACAATGGTTTTGAAACCATTGACTATGTAGTCTTCGCGGCTTACATTGTTCTTCTTGTTGGTTTGGGATTGTTCCTTAGCCGTGACAAGAAGGGTGAGGAGAAGTCTTCTACAGACTACTTCCTTGCGGGTAACACTCTTACATGGTGGGCAGTAGGTGCATCACTTATTGCTGCCAACATCTCAGCTGAGCAGTTTATCGGTATGTCTGGTTCTGCTTTCGCATCAGGTATTGCACAGGCAGCTTACGAGATCATGGCTGCAGCAACACTCTTGGTAGTAGGTAAGTTCCTTCTTCCTCTGATGATTGAGAAGAAGATCTTCACTATCCCACAGTTCCTTCGTGAGCGTTACAATTGGGGTGTAGGTCTCGCATTCTCTCTGCTGTGGCTGTTCCTTTATGTATTCGTAAACCTTACATCTGTAGCTTGGCTCGGTGCTCTTGCTATCCAGCAGATCCTTGGTCTTCCAACTGACATGACTATGCAGTTCGCTGGTATGGAGATCGACCAGGTTCGTATGGTTATCATCCTTGTCCTCTTCCTCGTTGCAGGTATCTACTCAATCTATGGTGGTCTTGCTTCTGTAGCTTGGACAGACGTTATGCAGGTAACCTTCCTCGTAGGTGGTGGTCTTATCACCGCATACGCAGCACTTTCAGTTATCGGTGCTGAGGTATGGGGATGTGGCGCATTCGAGGCATTGGGCAATATCTTCGACTGGTGTGTCAATCAGCCTGGTGACAAGCACTTCAACCTCGTGGTTACACGTCAGGCAGACCTCTATCCAGTAGTAAATGGTGTAACAGATGCTGCTGGTAACGTAGTTCAGAAGGAGGATCCATTCTTCACAAACCCTGGTATCGTTCTTATCTTCGGTGCTCTTTGGTTGACAAACCTCGGTTACTGGGGCTTCAACCAGTACATCATCCAGAAGGGTCTTGCTGCTAAGTCACTTGCAGAGGCAAAGAAGGGTATGATCTTCGCTGCATTCCTTAAGATCCTTATCCCATTCATCGTTTGTATCCCAGGTGTATGTGCATTCTACATCATGAATGGTGATGGCGAGGCTCTCGAGAATCTCCGTCAGACACTTGCTGGTGGTATCGAGCGTTCAGATGACGCTTATCCATTCCTTATCCGTAACTTCACTCCTACATTCGTTAAGGGACTTTCATTCGCTGCTCTTGCTGCTGCTGTTATCTCTTCATTGGCTTCAATGTTCAACTCAACTTCTACATTGTTCACAATGGATATCTACAAGCAGTTCATCAACAAGAATGCAAGTGAGACAAAGCTCGTGAATGTAGGTCGTATGACATCTATCAGCGCACTCATCATTGCTCTCCTTGCAGTATATCCACTCATGGGAGGTATTGACCAGGCATTCCAGTTTATTCAGGAGTACTCAGCATTTGTATATCCAGGTGTTGTTGTTATCTTCGGTCTTGGTCTTCTCTGGAAGCGTGCTTCTGGTACAGCTGCTGTTGTATGTGCTATCGGTACATTCGCATTCTCAATCCTCTTCAAGTTCACATTGCCTGACACACCATTCCTTGTACGTTCAGGTTATGTATTCATCTGCCTCGTAATCCTCTTCGTAGGCATCTCTCTGAAGAGCGACAAGGCTGTGCCTGCTGATGAACTTGACGAGCATACTGTAAAGACACAGCTCTTCTGGAGTAACATCCTCTTCGCTGTAGCTGCAGTATCAATCGCATTGTTCGCTGGTTCATTCTTTAATGAGACACTTCAGGTACATGGAGTTGCAGGTGCAATGATCTTCTTCGCTGCTATCACTGCTACAATCGGATTCTACCTCCGTTCAAATGCACTTGACAGCGTTCAGGATCCTAAGCTCGTAGCTATCGATCTTGATATCTTCGAGACTGATAAGGCATTCAACATTGGTGCCTTTGGTGTGATTGCAATCATCACATTCCTCTATATCGTACTCTGGTAAAAACTAAATAAAGTCTTCCGCAAGGAATAGGGGTGATTCTTAACCTCTATATCCTTGAGGAAGACTTACTTAGTTTATAAATCTCACACTTTTTCTTTAATAATTATAAACCAAGAAGAATAATTCGAGGTTTTCTTAACCTACTTTTTTGTTATGGGCAATTACTATGAGGGCATGACCCCCTTACTTATTTCTGTTGACTGTATCGTCTTCGGTTTCGACGAAGGCAAGTTAAAACTGCTTATCGGAAAGCGAAAGATGAATCCAGGCAAAGGTGAATGGTCACTTTACGGTGGATTCGTCCAGATGAATGAAAGTCTGGAGCAGGCTGCTACGAGAACTCTCGAAAGTCTGACAGGTCTTGAAAACTTATACATGACTCAGGTTGGTGCTTACGGTGCTGTTGACCGTGACCCGGGTGAGCGTGTAATCTCTATAGCCTATTGTTCGCTTATCAATGTTAGCGACTATAACGAGGCACAACAAAATGAATATGGAGTGGAGTGGGTGAGTATCGATGAACTCCCTCACCTGTATTCCGACCATAATATGATGGTAACTGAGGCCATTGAAAAACTCAGGAGACATCTATCTTCAGAGCCTTTGTGCTTTAACCTTTTGCCAGAGCATTTCACACTCACACAGCTTCAGAAGGTATATGAGGCAATACTCGGTGAGGAGATAGACAAGCGTAACTTCCGTAAGCGCATCAAGACAATGGAGTGCATACAGAAGACAAAGTTTGTTGACAAACTGTCAAGCAAGAGAGGTGCTGCTCTCTATCGTTTCAGTGAGTCACGATTCCAGAAAGAAGAAAAGTTTAAGCTGTAAAAGCTATATATATACAATAAAAATGATAAAATAACGTATAAACTATAAAAAACTAATTATTATTATGTTGGAAGAACTCAAACAGAAAGTGTTCAAGGCCAATCTTGATTTGGTTAAGCAGGGACTTGTTATCTTCACATGGGGAAACGTCTCTGGTATTGACCGCGAGAAGGGTCTTGTCGTTATCAAGCCGTCAGGTGTCAGCTATGACGATATGAAGGCTGAGGATATGGTTGTTGTTGACCTTCAGTCAGGTAAGGTTGTTGAGGGTAATCTTAACCCTTCAAGCGATACACCAACTCACCTTGTATTATATAGAGCATTCCCTAACATTCAGGGTGTTGTTCATACTCACTCTACCTATGCTACAGCATTTGCACAGGCAGGTCAGGATATTCCTAACATCGGTACTACTCATGCCGATTACTTCTATAAGGCTATCCCTTGCACACGCGATATGACTAAGGAAGAGGTTGAGGGTGCATACGAGCTTGAGACTGGTAACGTTATCGTTGACGAGATTCTCAACATCCGTAAGATTAACCCAGATCACACTCCTGCTGTTCTCGTGAAGAACCACGGTCCTTTCTCTTGGGGTACATCTCCTGACAATGCCGTATATAACGCAAAGGTAATGGAGCAGTGTGCTAAGATGGCTTTCATCAGCTTCAGCATCAACCCTCTGACAAAGATGAATCCTCTGCTCGTAGAGAAGCATTACAACCGTAAGCACGGTCCTAATGCGTATTACGGTCAGAAGAAGAAATAAGTCCCAATAGCGGCCTCTCCCCCCGCCCTCCCCCGTAGGGAGGGAGCCGGAGTGCCCAAAATATATAGTATAAATTGATATTAATAATTAAATAAGTTGCCTTACGCCTTCCGGCTCCCTCCCTACGGGGGAGGGCGGGGGGAGAGGCTGTTTTTTATTCTATGTTTGAAAATTTAGAGCTCTGGTGGGTAACAGGTGCCCAGCTTCTTTACGGAGGCGAAACAGTTCAGATAGTAGATGGTCACTCAAAGGAAATGGTTGAGGGACTTAACAATAGTGGGATTATTCCAATCAAGGTAGTTTACAAGGGTACAGCAAACTCTTCTAACGAGGTTGAGGATGTGATGAAGGCTGCTAACAACGACGCTAAGTGTGTTGGTGTTATCACTTGGATGCATACCTTCTCTCCTGCTAAGATGTGGATCAAGGGTCTTCAGGCTCTTCAGAAGCCATTGCTTCATTTCCACACTCAGTATAACGCTGAGCTTCCTTGGGATTCTATCGACATGGACTTTATGAACCTCAACCAGTCAGCACACGGTGATATCGAGTTCGGTCACATCTGCACTCGTATGCGTGTAGCTCGTAAGGTTGTTGTTGGTTACTGGAAGAGCGCAGAGGCTCAGCGACAGATTGCTGTATGGGCTCGTGTTGCTGCTGCTGTAGCTGATGCTCACAATGTACGTTGCCTTATGTTTGGTATGAACATGAACAATGTTGCCGTTACCGATGGTGACCGCGTAGAGTTCGAACAGCGTCTTGGCTACCACGTTGACTACTACCCAGTATCATCTCTCATGGATTACTTCAAGAAGGTAACAGATGCAGAGGCTGATGCACTCGTTGAGGAGTATAAGAAGTCTTATACAATCAAGATTGACGAGTCAGGTGAGGAAGTATATTGGGAGAAGGTGAAGAATGCAGCTAAGGCAGAGATTGCTCTTCGTCGCGTATTGGCAGACGAGGGTGCAACAGCATTCACAACAAACTTCGACGACCTCGGTGATGCTGACATCAACGATCCAAACTTCGTAGGTTTCGACCAGATTCCAGGTCTTGCTTCTCAGCGCCTTATGGCTGAGGGCTATGGTTTCGGTGCTGAGGGTGACTGGAAGACAGCTTGTCTCTATCGTTCACTCTGGGTAA
>CAMKEM010000080.1 GCA_946411565.1 uncultured Prevotellaceae bacterium
AATATTTTCCAATTATTTGGTTTGCAACATAGAAGATTGGCAATTATTGTCAGTTAAGCATCGGAGATGCGTTTATTTCAAATTCATCGAACTGACGTTACAATAGCTTCTCTTTGTAGGTGCGTGAGACTGGGATGGAGACACCATCGATATTGATATGGCTTGAATCCATACTCGTTATTCTCGTTTTGTTGACTATGAATGAGCGATGAACCCGGCAAAACATATCTGAAGGCAGTTGTTCAAGAATACTATTGAGTGTAGTGCGAACCATTAGTGGGGTGTCATCGCGATGATGTATGTTGCAATAGTTCTCCTGTGCCTCAATATAGGTGATGTCACGGAACAGAATCTTATGTCTCTTTGTCAGAGTCACATTGACCACCATATAATCTACACCTTCAGTTTCTATATCTTTCTGGAGCATTTTCCTTGCCTTGGCAATGGCCTTTGAAAAACGTGCGTAAGGAATCGGCTTGAGAAGATAGTCGGCTACGTCGAAGTCATAGCTTCTGAGGGCGTACTGCTCGTATGCAGTAGTAAGGATGACGAGAGACGAGGTATTGGCGGTGCTAAGCCAATCCATGCCTGATGCGTATGGCATCTCGATGTCTAGGAATATTATATCTGGCGACATCTCCAACAGACGCATACGAAGCTCAGTAATATTCTCACATTCTGCAAGTATCTTGATGTCGCCTTCGTGCGTGATATATTCTCTGAGTCCTTGACGAGCAATAGGCTCATCGTCAACTATAAAGCATGTTATCATAGAGTTAATGACAATTTTGCTGAGTAAAAGTCGTTATTTTTCGTTAATTCAAGTGTGTGATGGTCTGGATATAACAGCGACAATCGTCGGCGCAGGTTGTCCAGTCCAGTTCCCGTCTTTGTTTTGAGAGGCATCTGAGCATCGATGGGCGGAACCGAGTTGATAATGGTGAAGGTGAGTTGATTTCCTGTCTTGAACATTTTTATGTCAATACTCAGTTCGCTGCCTCCTATATATTTGAATGCGTTCTCAACGAGGGGAATGAACATAAGCGGGTATATCATGTCGTTCTGATCATCTTCCATTATGCTGAAATCGACTTTGAGGCTGAGTTTGTCAGAGCATCTCAGTCTGCGGAAACTTATATCTTTCTTCAGATATTCAATCTCCTTTTGCAACGGAACTTTCTCACTTCCGCAGTTAATCTGATAACGCAGAATTTCACTGAGAAGCTCGATGGTGTGGCGTGGAGCCTCATTCTCTGGTCCTATCTGGAAGTATATAGTGTTAAGCGCATTGAACAGAAAATGAGGGTGATACTGAGCTCTAAGCGCACGTAGTTCGGAGTTTAGTTGTTCATTCTTCAGTTCGGCTTGTTCTATCTGTAGTCTTCTCCTTTCATCCTCATCAATGCTATGACGCAGAATTCCATAACAGATACAGCCAAAGAGGGCAGAGAGTACGAGAGGCACGATCTCTTCTTTGATTGAGTAGAATCTGTGATACTGCAGGTAACCCCTTACTGCCATGTCGCAACCAATAACAGCAAAGGAAATGGCAACGGTTACGCCATACTCTTTCCACAGACTTGACTGGTGCTTCTGATTATATGTTGCCCACCATCCAATAATATACAGGAACACATAGCATACAGCAATCGTTGCTATCACATCGCAGACGAGAAACTCAGGGCTCTTTACCTCCCAATATTTCACATTACGATAGACATCGTTGCATATTCTCATGGCGAGAATAACTACGAAACCTAAGAATGTGGCAACGTAGAGTTGTCTCAGTTGCTGTTTGATTTTCTTTGCCATTATTGCCTTTATTGGGTGATTTATAATACAAAAGTACAGAATTGCCTTTAAACGAGCAACTTTGAGTGACGAGTTGCATGAAAAATGTGACGAACGACAAAATATGGAAATAGGAATACTTTATTTGCCGACGCAAAAGTGGCTAAAAATGTTTCCGAGGATTTCTTCGGTGTCGATGGCACCGCCTGTGATTTCGGCAAGGTGGTGGAGACATTGACGGAGGTCTTCGGCTATGAGGTCGCCAGAGAGATTCTGCTCCAGAGCATCGAGGGTGCGCTGGATGTCAAGCAGAGAGATGTCAAGGGCTTGCTTATGACGGATGTTGGTGATGAGGACTTCATCATCGTTGGCGTTAGGGACGCTGTTGAGGAGTTGCTGCTCAAGCCAATCCATGCCTATGCCCGTGAGTGCCTGAAATTGCTCTGATTTGTTGTGAACCTTGATAACGGTCTGGTCATCACGCAAATCGAGGGTTGGGTAGTCGGTATCATTATCGCGCATGAGGATGATGATCTGCGCACGCTCGGCAGCCTTGCGCGAACGTTCTATGCCCATCTTCTCAATGACATCATCGGTGTGACGGATGCCAGCGGTGTCGATGATGCGGAATAGGGAGCCTGAGATATTAATGCAATCCTCGATAGTGTCGCGCGTAGTACCTTGAATATCAGAGACTATGGCTTTGTCTTCGTGGAGAAGGGCATTGAGAAGCGTGGATTTACCTACGTTTGGGGCGCCGATAATGGCGACTGGTATGCCGTTCTTTATGGCATTTCCTGCGGAGAAGGATGATGATAAACGTGTGATTTCATCGCGTACCTCTCTCGCTATGTTGATGATGGCCTCGCGTGATGCGAATTCCACATCTTCCTCGGAGAAATCGAGTTCAAGTTCGAGGAGGGAGGTGAGTTTCAGCAACTGGGCACGGAGGTCTGAGAGCTTTTGCGAGATTCCACCACGCATCTGCTGCATAGCCACACGATGCTGTGAGGCATTCTGTGAGGCGATAAGGTCGGCTACTGCCTCTGCCTGCGTGAGGTCGAGTTTGCCGTTTAGAAAGGCGCGTTGGGTGTATTCTCCCGGTGCTGCTGGCTGACATCCTTTCTGAATAAGGAGCGAGCAGATGGTCTGGAGAATATACGGAGAGCCGTGCGCGCTGATTTCCACGCTATCCTCGCCTGTATAGGAATGTGGGGCGCGGAAGAGAGAGAGAAGTACCTGATCGACGATGACATCCGAATTTACTATCGAGCCGTAATGAAGAGAGTAGGCAGGAGCATCGATTA
Source organism: uncultured Prevotellaceae bacterium (assembly GCA_946411565.1). Taxonomy (GTDB): domain Bacteria; phylum Bacteroidota; class Bacteroidia; order Bacteroidales; family Bacteroidaceae; genus Prevotella. Next base: position 3,099 of record CAMKEM010000080.1, read on the forward strand.
AGGAGCGACGACCGCGGAAAATGCTATCGACGATTGATATGGAGTCAGGACCAGAGACACGGATTATGCCGATTGCACCGCCCTGTGCTGTTGCTATTGCGCAAATGGTGGATTGGTTTATCATATATGAGAATTCAAGTTTCGCAAGCTTTACTTGTAAGGAGTTAAAGGAGTACATGGAATGCAAGGAGTGCAAGACGAATGTATTAAACGATGAAAATATCGTCTTGTATTACTTAAGCGACTTTCGGAGCGGAACTTGCGTAGCTTGTTGAGCCTTAGTGAAAAACTACTTGTACTTCTTTCACTCCTTGAAACTAAGCAAGTTGTAAACTTGCGAAAGTTTAGTTTTATGCCTGTTCCTTCTTGCCGAATGACGGATCTATCTTAAGAAGGGAGGTAACGGCGAATGTGACGCTACAGAAGGCGATAACAATAAGGAAGAAATTCTTGTAACCTACGGCTTCCTGCAATGCTCCGGCAAAGAGTCCCGGAATCATCATTGAAAGTGCCATGAATGCCGTACAAAGCGCATAGTGGGATGTCTTGTAGTTGCCACGGCTATAATATATGAGATAAAGCATATATGCTGTGAAGCCGAAACCATAGCCGAACTGCTCGATGAATACGCAGATATTGACAATAAGGAAGGTAGAAGGGAGGTCGAAGGCGAGATATACATACACAAGGTCAGGCAATGTGATAGCGCATACCATCGGCCAGAGCCATTTCCTGAGACCATCCTTACCAGCGCACATTCCACCGAGGATACCGCCGAGGGTAAGACCAATAACGCCCACGGTTCCCTGCACAAGACCGTATTCCTGTGGGGAGAGTCCGAGACCTCCGTTGTGGGCATTATCAATAAGGAATAGCGATGAAACCTTGGCAAGAAGTCCTTCAGGCATACGATAGAAGAGCATGAAGAGGATGCCTGCAATGACCTGCTCCTTTTGGAAGAATGTCTTTATCGTGGATTTGAGGTCGAGCAAAATGCTGTTTGATGATACTGCCTTTACCTCACCCTCAACATGGGTATTCTCCTCATCCTCCGATGGATGCGGCAAAACGTATGAATGCCACAGCCAGATAGCGATGAAAAGTCCTGCCACGCCATAGAACATAAGGCTCCATGAGAAGGCGATGGAATTGCGGAAAACAACCTGAAGATTGCCGGCTATCATCACGAGGACACCTTGTCCGAAGATTGTAGCAAAGCGATAGAACGTGCTTCTAATGCCCACAAACCAAGCCTGATCGTGCTGGTCAAGTCCAAGCATATAGAAGCCGTCGGCAGCAATGTCGTGCGTGGCACTTGCGAATGCCATGAGCCAGAAGAAGCACAATGTGCCTTGCAGCCAGAAGCTTGACGGAATGGTGAAGGCGATGCCTCCGAAAGCAGCACCGATGAGCAACTGCATAGCCGTAATCCACCAGCGCTTTGTCTTTACGATGTCGATAAAAGGACTCCAAAGCGGCTTTATAACCCAAGGGAGGTAAAGCCATGAGGTATAGAATGTTATGTCGGCATTAGAAAGACCGAGTTGCTTGTAGAGGATGAGCGATATTGTCATCACAGCTACGTATGGTAGTCCCTCAGCGAAATAGAGGGAAGGAATCCAAGACCAAGGAGATTTCATTAGCTATAGGGGGATTAAAATAGTTTATTTTAAGGAGTTAAAGGAGTACAAGTAGTTTTTCGCTAAGGCTCAACAAGCTACGCAAGTTCCGCTTCGAGAGTCGCTTAAGTAGTACAAGACGATAGAATATATCACTTATTTGAGTGTTAATGACTATCATCTTGCACTCCTTGTACTCCACGTACTCCTTTTACTCCTTCACTTAATATGCTTTCTTTATCTCTGCATTCTGATAGTAATGCAAGAGAATGTCGTTGTATTTGAAGCCTTGTTCGCCCATAACGGCGGCACCAATCTGGCAGAGACCTACACCGTGTCCCCAACCGCGACCATCGAGAATGAAGCGCGATGGAATGGTGGTGCTGTCGGTATCTGGTATCTGATTGCCATCAGCATCAAGGCGCATAAGGTTGAACGCAGAACTATAAAGATGTGACTTTGAAAGAGTCTTGCGAATCTCAAGTTCCTTACCAATGGTAAACGTGCGTTCCGTACCCACAATCTTCAGCAAGGAAATTCTTCCGCTCGGACCGCGCTCAATAGCCTTTAAATTGACGATTTTACCGAAATCCATCTTTGTCTTGTCCGCGATGAGTTGGCTGATTTCCTTCTGCGAGTATTCCACTCTCCATGTGTAGAAATCGTGCGTTTCCTGATCGTAGTCGTTGAGCACCTGAGAAATGATGTGCGCATCCTGAGTATTGCAATATGGATCCTTAACCGACTTGAGATAAGGCAGCGGAGTATCTTCCCAGCAATACTGATATTCTTCCGTAATACCGCCACAGCACTTTGAGAAGCGTGCATCGCAAATCTCGCCACCGTATGTGATAATCTGTCCGCGAGTTGCCTTTACAGCCTCTATAACGTGCGGATTAGCCGCATGGGTAATGCCTTGATAACGCTGGCAATGGTCATCGGCACATACATCAAAGATTGTGTGATCCTCACGGTCATACCAACGGATAAGCATATCATCTTTCTTTGTAAAAGAGAAGAAGGAATTGGCTGACTTCTGGAGTCGGTTACGCTTCTCTATCTGGGCAAGGAGCCAAGAACGTGAGATAACGGCATGAGCCTTCAGAAGTTCAAGGCTTGATGTTGCTGACATCTCGCTTGAAATCACGCTTTCGAGATATCGCTCAACAGGCAATACGTTGATAGCGCATATCTTGTCTTCTTCCACAACCAGTCTTAGAGTACCCACAAATGTCTGTGTTTGCTTGCGCTCCCAATGGAAGTTCACACCGATGATTACGTCGGAAATCGAGAAGTTAGGTGTTGGATGGTGGGTGTTAGGAGTTGGACGGAATGTAAGATGCTGATACTGATTTCCGTTCCAGAGAATGCCACCTTCTGAGAACTCCACAACCTGCGATCCCGTTATTTCCTTGCCTTTTGCAGTATATGGGGTGTTGAGCGTGAACTCAATCTTCGAAGCACTTATAATGCCCACCTTCACTTCTGGCTGCTGGGAGTTGGTTGTCAGGTGTTGTGAATTGTCAGGAGATGCGATTTCATCGGCAAGTCTCTTTGCGAAATCGTCCGTTACACCGACTTCCTGGAGAATGCCGTAGGCAATATCCTGTGTCATTCTGTCGAAGTCCTCCTGTCGTGGAGTTATGATGAGACCAGCCATATCGAGAGCACCCGGAGAAACGATGAACTGGGCATTTTCCTCAGCCGTATAGCAATCAGGACGATGCTTTGCACGAGGAATGATTACAGACACATAATCCTTATCCTCGCGCCAAGAAAGTATGTTCATCATTGGCTCTTCACCATCTTGATTCTGAGAAAGATACGCGAAAGCCTTATAGAAACGCTTGAATAGTTTCTTATCGCCCTCAACGCTCTGACTTCTTATCACGAATGCCGGACAAACATAGTCCGTTACAAGGCTGATGCTGTCAGTTTCAGAGAACTGCTGAACAAGCGTGACATTATGGGATATGCGCTTCCATTGCGTCTGAAGAGGCACTATGCCCGATGTTCCTGCCTGAAGATGCAAGTGGTCAGGAGCAGAAGCACCACACTTAGGACCATTATAGAAAACAAGCAGTTCTGGGTATTTGGTCAATACGCGGTGTATCTCGCCATAGCGTGCAATTATTGCCTGTGGCTCATGCTCAAGGCTTGGAAGGGTGAAATGCTGTGGAAGGATAGGGAACGGATTTACGAGCAATTCAAGCACAGGAACGCCCTGTGAGTTCCTTATCGTGTGTATCATCTGCTGCTTCGGACGATTCTCACGGCACAGGAAGCAAGGACGCTTTTCAAGTGATGCCTTGTCAATCTTTGCACCCGTTGAAACCATTCTTGCAGGGTTGAACTGCACCTTTACATCGCCTAAAGCCTTAACTTTCACGTTTCTGAGGTCGCTGTATCGCTTCTCTGCATCGCTCCATACAATAAGTTGACGCTCGAAGAAACGGTTCAATGCGCTGTCTGCATCTACCACCTTGCCTTGATTCATAGCCTGACGGGCTATAAGCTCCATAGTGCGCAATCTGTCTTTATAGAGGTTGTTTGCGTTGATTCTGTCGATAGAAAGGGCTGCATCAGAGTTTCCTCCCCAACGACGGCAGAGGTAAAGTTCGTCATGGATGCGTCCGATACGATAGTTACGAGAGAATGCCAATCCAAGGGCATAGTCCTCGCCATAGCTTGTGTTAGGGAATCCAATGTGACGGAGTATTGGAGTAAAGAATGCACGAGGCGCACCTAATCCGTTGATACGTAAAGCGTTGTTTGGTCCGTTTTCATCGGTCCATTCCTTATGGTCAATTATGCCAGGAGGGAGGGTGTTTAGGTCGAAATCGCACATACGATACGCACCTATAACCATTGCCGCCTTCTGCTGATAAAAGGCATCAACAACCTTCTGGAGAGTGTTAGGACTTGAATACAGGTCGTCAGAATCAAGCTGCACGGCAAATCGTCCGCATCGAGAATCATTAACGGCAAGGTTCCAGCATCCGCCTATTCCGAGGTCTGTACGCTCAGGAATGATATGTACGAGCTGAGGATTTGAAGACAATTCGCTCAAAATCTCCGTGGTTTCATCGGTTGAATGGTTGTCAACAACGATTACGTTGTATTTGAACTTTGTTGTTTGTGACAAGGCACTCTTTACGGCATCAGCCACGGTCTTTGCACGATTGAATACTGGGATGATGACGGAAGCCTCTGTTTCGAACTCCTGTTCGTCAAAGTCGGGGATTATGCGCTTTGAGGTATCAACCTTTGCACCGATAGCTTCAAGATGCTCAGTAGCAGCGCGTTCCATCTCTATCTGAACCTCACGGTTGCGAGGGTTCACATAGTCAAACTGCTTCTCGCCACTCTTGCGGGTATCAAGTTCCTCTTCACGATACAAATACTCGTTCAGATGGAATATCTCGCCCTTACGAGACAGGAACAAACGGAGGGCATAGAGAGCCGCGAACTTAAATTCCGTCTTAGCCTCAGCAACGAACTCATGAAGTAATGAAGTTCGAATAAGAAGAAGCTGACCGAAGTCGAAATCATCACGGATAGAACCGATGAAATAGTCGATTGCAGGGTGTTTCTCCGTCTTGCCTTCCGTAACGGTATAGTGATCAGCATACACCATAGCCGCACCTGTGTTATCGGCAGCAGAGATTAGTCTGCGCAAGGCATCTGGCTCGATGGATACTGGCGTTTCCTTTTGTGAAAGGAGCACATAGTCGGCTGTGGCTAATGACGCTATCTTGGAAATAGTCTCAGAAGAAGCCAATCCACCGACCAAGGGCATGACGGCTACGGCATCGTCAGAGGAAAAGAATTTGTCTATTCTATTTTGCATAATTGTCTTTAGTTCAAAATTTAGGGTTATATTTTGGCAAAGGTACGAAATAAATGTTGAATATGCGAATTTTTTACATATTTTAGCATTTCACAAAAACCTCCCCCTACAACAGTACATTCGTATCATCGATGTAGAGAATAGGCTTCTACCTATTTTTTGCAGAGGAATGCCGTCTTCGCACCTTGTACAAAACCGACATTTCAACAGACAAAAACGATAAAAAGTTATTTTTTCGTTAAACCTAATCTGTTTTTCTACGTCTTTATCAAAGATAAATAGTTGTGTAAAAGGTAAAGTAAAACTATATATACTAAAATTAATGAAGAAAATCATTTATTCTATAGCCTTGTCTATAGCTTTTATTCCAGCTTCTGCGGGAAACAGGAGTTCGTTGTCGTTTGATACTTATGAATGGGACTTTGGCGCTATCGATGCTGCCAAGGGTACTGTGTGTCATACGTTTACATTTAAGAATGTGTCTAAGGCTCCAGTAAGGATTGCCAAGACAAATGCAAGTTGTGACTGCATCACAGCACATTATCCTTCTACTGCCATAAAGCCAGGGGAAGAGGCTAAGGTACTTTTGGCATTCTCTCCAAACAATGCTTCAGGAAAGACCTACCGCAGCGTAGAGCTTATTGATGCAGAAGGCAATACTCTCGGAGCTCTTTCTGCAAAGGCTGTTGTAGGTGAGGCAAATTCCGTTGTTGCAGTACAGGACAGCAAGTACAAATATCCTTTCCAAGATCCAAGTCTGTCACGCGAGGAGCGTGTGGAGAACCTTATCTCACTTCTTACTCCAGAAGAAAAGGTTGGATTGATGATGAACAAGTCTGTATCAGTTGATCGTCTCGGTATTCCTTCATACAACTGGTGGAGCGAGGCTTGTCACGGTGTTCGTCAGGGTGGATATACCGTATATCCTCAGCCTATCGGTATGGCTGCAGCATTCAGCGAGAAACTTATGTATGATGTATTCTCTACGGTTTCTGACGAGGCTCGTGCCAACTGGAACCGCTCTGATCACAACGTGTTCAATGTGCCAATGGGTATGACTTACTATCCAGGCAATCCAGAACTGACATTCTGGTGTCCTAACGTGAACATATTCCGTGATCCTCGCTGGGGACGCGGTCAGGAAACCTGTGGTGAGGACCCATATATGAATGCTGTTCTTGGTGTTCAGACAGTTCTCGGTATGCAGGGCAATGATGACAAATACTTCAAGACACATGCCTGTGCAAAGCACTATGCAGTTCATAGCGGTCCGGAGCCTTTGCGCCACTCTTACAACGCAACAGTCTCTATGCGTGACCTTTGGGAAACATACCTTCCTGCTTTCAAGGCTTTGGTAAAGAAGGCTAACGTTAGAGAGGTGATGTGTGCATACAACCGTTATGAGGGTAAGCCTTGCTGTACAAGTGACCGTCTGCTCGTGGATATTCTTCGCCGTAAGTGGAACTATGACGCAATAGTGCTGACTGATTGTGATGCCATCAACAACTTTTATAACAAGGGACAGCACGAGACGCACAAGGATCCTCTGTCTGCTTCTGTTGATGCCGTGCTGAATGGCACAGACCTTGAGTGCGGTAAGGTGTTCATGGTGCTTACTGAGGCTTTGCAGAAGGGACTCATAAAGGAGTCTGTTCTTGACGACCATCTTAGAAAGACACTCATGGGACGTTTCGAGCTTGGTATGTTCGACCCTGCTGATATGCTTCCTTGGGCTAATCTCACTCCTGACGTGATAAGCAGCGAGGCTAACAATGACCTTGCTACTCAGGCTGCACGCGAGTCAATGGTTCTGCTGAAGAACAATGGCGTGCTTCCTCTTTCAAAGGACATAAAGACCGTTGCAGTGGTTGGTCCTAATGCCGATGATGTGGAGCTTCTCAACGGAAACTATGGCGGTACTCCTACCGACAACCATAAGCACTCATTGCTTGAGGGCATAAAGAATGCCGTGCCAGGTGCAAAGGTAATATATCACAAGGCTTGTACTCTTGCCGATGAATACAACACCTTCTCACATCTCAAGGACATGAACGATGGCAAAGGCGCTTACGTTGAGTTCTGGAACAATAACGAACTTGAGGGTGATCCTGCGGTTACTGGCTATTATAAGGAGGCATTCAACTTCTCTACCTTCGGTGGATGGGGCTTTGCTCAGGGAGTAAGCACGGAGAAGATTTCCGTTCGTGTGACAGGTTCTTACAAGTCAACCTTCACAGGTGAGATGAAATATACTCTTTCTACAGACAATGGCTATACGCTTAAGGTGAACGGTGAGGTTGTGGAGAAGGCAGAGCCAGCTCGTCGTCGCTTCGGTTTCGGTAGAGCACCTGAATATAAGTCATTCCAAGTAAAGGAGGGCGAGACATACAACATCGAGATCGAGTATCGTCGTGGTAATGGTAACTTCGCTATGCTCCGTGGTGATATCTGCGAGCGTAAGCTTGTTGACTATACCGACATTGCCAACGATGTGAAGCAGGCTGATGCTATTATTGTAATAGGTGGTATCTCTGCAAGTATGGAAGGTGAGGGTGGCGATAAGGCTGACATCGAACTTCCAAAGGTTCAGCAGAGACTGCTTGAGGCTATGCGTGGAACTGGCAAGCCTGTGGTTATGGTGAACTGCTCTGGTTCGGCTATTGCCTTCGGAAGTGTAGAGGATAAGTATGATGCACTTATTCAGGCTTGGTATCCGGGACAGGGTGGTGCAAAGGCACTTGCTGACGTAATCTTCGGCGATTACAACCCTTCAGGAAAGCTCCCTGTTACATTCTACACATCAAACAAAGACCTTCCTGATTTCCTTGATTATAGCATGGAGAACCGTACATACCGTTACTTCAAGGGCAATGCCCTCTATCCATTCGGTTACGGAATGTCATACACTTCATTCAACTATGGCAAGGCTAAGCTCTCTAAGTCTTCTATGAAGAAGGACGGCAAGATAACAATCACCGTACCTGTTACCAATACTGGTAATCGTGAAGGTGAGGAAATCGTTCAGGTTTATGTAAAGGCATTGGATTATGCCGATGCTCCAATCAAGTCATTGAAGGGTTTCCAGAAGGTTAAGCTTGCAGCAGGAGAAACAGGTAAGGCTGTTATCACACTCGATGGCGAATCTTTTGAGTACTATGATCCATCAATTGACGAGCTTTCTACACGCTCTGGTAAATACCAGATTATGTACGGAAGTTCCTCACTGGACAAGGATTTGCAAGTACTTGACTTTACTGTAAAGTAGGTTTTATGAATAAGAAGAGACTCGCCACGTGATGTGGCGAGTCTCATTTTTTTTGTATTTCTACATTTCAATTATTTAAATCATTTATAACAATCTCTTCTCCCCAGTCATTATCCACCGTTATTGTTGCATCCATTCCGTCAGACTGAAAGAAAGCACCTGTTACAGTAGTCTTGGAATTAATCCTCATCTGTATATTATCGATGTTACGAGTAAGCACAAGCTCATTGGCATTGTTATAGAACTCAAACTTCGCATTTATGGTCGTCTCAATAGCAGGAAGGAATACATAACTTTCTACATTCGACATCATACCAGCATTCGATTTCCAATTGCTTATGTTTACCATAGCAGTCGCATATGTTGTAGCATCCGCACCAATCTCATTTCTCAAATCAAATTTAGAACTAACACCCATAAGCGTAAGTTTGAACTTTGCCACATCTGAAGGAATCTCATCAGTAGAAGTGAATGACAAGAAAGCCACACAACGAGTAAGCTTGCAACTCACAGCCTTACGTTTGTTCTTCGTTATTACCACCTCTGTACTATAGCTAAAACTATCGGTAGCACGATTATTAAAGCCCTGAATGCTACCATCTGTACCAACGGATATAGGATTACCGTTATGCTCGTTATGGGCAAATATCATCAGGCGATACGTACCAGGCTCAAGATTTACGGAAAGTGTTCCAAATGAACTTCCACCACCGTTTATCTGCTCAGAATTATGCACGATAGACTCTCCATTCATAATAACATATTGCACACGAGTTGCACACTCATTAAGAGGAACGGAAGAAGCACGGGTAATTTCGCTCTGTGCCTGCAAGAAAGAACAGGTAACGTACAATTCTCCTGTACTCTTGTCGGTGATTTCTGTAGTTTCAGCCTCATCAGTCAATATGGCTTTCTCACAAGAAGAAAGCAAAGATGCGATTATCAATGCAGCTACTAATGAAACTACAAATGTAAGAGACAAGCGCAAGAATGGTGAAATTCGGAATGCGTCAATCAACTTAGAGAACATTTTCAATGAGTTCATAGATTTTAGGCTTTAAAAGAATGATTGTTAGAAATAAATGTTTATAGCACCGCCGTTATAATATAACAGCAACTTGATATGTATCAGTGTGACCTAATATCGCTTTCAAAATTATATATTTTTCTGATAATTCCACAATTATTTTCATGATAAAATACATTGATGTATGATTTTTCCCTATATTTGTAATGAATAGATTGCAAAATAGGGGTAATAAATGCACGCACATCTACGTTACAAGTCCTACCCCACCCTTCCAAAATATGTCCTTCTTTCATCCTTCGCATTCTATGTTAAATTCCAAGTAAATTTCTGTTTTTAACTATATATT
>CAMKEM010000081.1 GCA_946411565.1 uncultured Prevotellaceae bacterium
TAGGAGAAATACCTATCTTCATTGAAGAACAGAAATACCAATAAATTCCAATTTAGCGAAAAACGTGAAAAAGACATTAAGAGCATAAATTGGAATTTTAGTTGGTTTCCGTATATTTTAAATGTAATGTTGAAATTTACACATCTGTTCAAGAATTATTATTTAGGGGTATCTGTTATTGGAATTATAGCTTTTATGATTCAGGAAATCCCATATATTATTATGCCATTGGTTAAACCTGTCCACAATCCTATCATGAACATGCAAAATGAAATCGAATGGTTAGTAACAATTCAAAATATACTTGGTGTGTTGACTATGGCTTTGTTAATGCTGATAGTTCGGGATGATGTTGGTCTCTTTTCATTAAAAACAACAAAGGAAAAAGGCTTTTTTGCATTAACAGTTTTAATGTTATTGATTAATTTTATAGGGTGGACAGCCTACTATTTGGGGTATCAATATGGATGGTTGATAGTGATTAGTCAGTTTATGGCTGTTCCGCTATATTATTTATTCTATGGAGTCTGGAAAAGCAATTATCCGATGGTCGGAACGGCTGCGTTGTTTCTCATTTTTCATACAATGAATGGATTTATGAATTTTGTAACTCAATAAATTCCAATTTAGCGAAAATATGAAAAGATAATCCTGCTGTAAAACTCTTTACGAGCGTGTAAAATCGTGCAGTATGTGTTGGAAAATAGTAGTCAATTCTTTACACAAACTCTGTAAGTCGCTGATAACCAATATTTGTTTGTAGTCGCACACGTGGCTATTGGGGAATCGGAAAGTGCAGGAAATTAGATGTGTAAAGGGCAAGTGTCTGGAGAACAGATACTTGCCCTTGCTTTTTTTTGTACACATGTATTTTTGAAACTTATGGCTTGAGGAATGTGTCCTCGTCTGTCAGCCCTCCGTAGCTCTTAGCGGCAACTTGTAGGGCTTCTTCGGTGGTGTATTGTTGGTATAGGGTACAACGGGTGATGATGGCCTGTGGCGAACAGCGTTTTTCACTCACAAGTACTAATGCCCAGCCCTTCGTATTGTTGGCAAACTCCTCACCAATCAATGCCAATTGACCATCTACTACGGTCATTTCCTGTCTCGATACATCACGTTTGCTGAATCGTACACGAGGTGTCGGGCCTTCTATTTCCTGTTTTGCGGTATATAGCCATAGCTTCTCATGTTCGTATTGCTCGCCATGTTTAAGTCCTGTCATCAAAGCGGGTACACCATTAACCTCGCTAAGTTCCTGTTGCAACGCAGGTAGTATGCCGTCACTTACGGGTATGCCCGGCATTAGGAACGAAGCCTGTTCCATCTGATTACGATCTACATACACCACAGGCAAGCGATTTGCCAGCGATGCGAAATTCTGATATGCGTTGCCCCGTTCTGTAAACATGGTCTCGCAGAACTTCAGCATCTTCCATAGAGCCTGAGTGTGTCGCATCTTTTGTCGTTGCTTGAACTGCGGTAGCGTGTTACTGCGACTCTCGTTCGATTTCGATACGCGCCCAACCACTTGTCCCTGCCTCTTATAAAGAGTCATGCCGCCAATGCTCACCTTCTTGGGAATCAACAATCCCAAAATGTCTTTGTTCTTCTTCATTGTTTTACCTCCTTTTTTTGATTTATTGTTTCTTATATATTAATTTCGTTTTCCTTAAATTATTTCAATAGAGTAGTCTCGATGATGTTCAAATAGTTGTACATTACTTGTTCACTATTTCATCAGTATTTGTCCACTATATGTTCAGTAATTTACTGAGCAAATACTGGACAACGACTGGACAAGTACTGCACAAATACTGAACAAGAATATGTGAAATATCTTCTCTTTGAATGCAAAGATAGTAAAAAGAATGTTATTCTGAGCATTCAGAATCGAGAAATTGTACAAATACACCTTAATTTATTTTTTTCTCGAAAAATATTAGTATTTTTGCAATCAAAAACAGCAAAAATATGAGAAAGACTATATTATTCATTTTACTCGCAATTTCTAGCATAACCATTGCTCAGACACGATTGACTCCTCTAAGTCAAAGCGTTCAGGAAATATGGGGTAAAAATGTATTTTCAGGTTATTATAATGATAGCGTTAAAAGTCAGGTGATTTTTTCTCCTCCTTTTACCCCTCCATTTGCTATATATGTAGGTAAGTTATGGTATTTATGGTATAATAAGGATTATGAGAATGCAAAATATCCTCTCTCTGTAAAAGACCAAGATAGTGTGCTTTACAAGATGAACACCGATAGTCTAACTTTGACGAAATTGAATGCTCTTATTAATTATTCTGTCTATACTGCTCATTTTGTGAATGAATTGAGTTACTATGATGGCTTGTCTTGTTTCTTCTTTTATGAAGGTAAAGGTGCAAGAACGTTTCCTATGGCTGATTCAAATTGCGCAAGATTGATGAATACTTTTGAGAAGATTGGTATAGCAGTAAAAAAAGGAGACCAGAAAGAGATTGATGCGCTTATGCCACGTGTAGATTCTTTGATCCTGGTTTATAAGGCTTTATATCCAGAGGATATATTTACCGAACATAAAATATTGTGGCACGAGTCTGGTAATCCACCGAAAAAACCGATGAAGCCCTATGTGAATTTATTGACAACAGATCATTTAATGTCTGTAGATTTTGTAATTCCTCAATCTTGGTATGAAGAAAAGAGTCATGAAAAATCTAATAAATATGCGGAAAAGTATGCCCCTATAGTAAAGGCTGTAGGTCGATATTTATTTCAGAATACAACATTGCTTGATGATGGTGGTATATATATAATAATTGATGATAGTCTTCCACGAAGCATAGAAAGTGGAAAGAATTTTACCTTGCACGAAGAGGATTTGACGGAAGAGAGGCTAAAGAATATCATCACAACTCGTACATTACCATAAATTGATAATGCTATTTGGCATTTCAAGTGCTTTTTATGTAAATAACGTGAGTTCGATGAATTCCTATATGGCAAACAGCAAGCTGTTTTTAACTGACAATAATTACCAATCTTACCAATCTTCAACCAGTAATTATCATTTTTTATTGGAAAAAGATTGGTAAGATTGGTAATTATTGTCAGTTCAGCATCGGAGATGCGTTTGCCATGAATTCGTCGAACTGAGGTTAAATATATAATGTAATGGGAAATGAGTAAAGGGTAATGTCGATAATTCTGCTATCTGCATTACCTTTATTCTTTTGTTCTTTTGCGTTATTGTACTGTTGTATTGTTGTGGAATGGTACATTCTCTTGCTATTACTGAAGTTTTTCCATATACACACGAGTGAGGTGGTCATTGATATGCTCGTGCTTGAATGGAACGAAGCCTTCGCGAGAGTAAAGATATACGTTGCCCTCAAGTTGCTCGCAGGTGTTGAGCCACGCCCTTTGATGTGGAAGTTGTTTCTCTATGGCTCGGATGAGTTGAGTGCCGATGCCCTGTCCCTGATATTCAGGCAATACCATAAGTTTGCCTATGTATAGAGAGCCGTTCTCAACCTTGCCTCTTACCATACCGATGATGCGCCCCTCGTCGTTCAGCATCTTTAGCATGGTATAGTGTGGAAATGCTTCTGTTGCCTGTTCTAAAGTCTCTGTAATGTTGGCAGCATCTGGCCAGTTAAGTTTCTTGGCAACAGGCATGAAGGCTGTCTTCTGAACATTAAGGAGTTCAGGAATATCTTTTTCGGTTGCTATGAGTATTTCTTTCATTTGTATATTCTCTTTTTTATAATATGACGCAAATTGTGATTGTTTTATTACAGAATTTATCTCAAAAATGTCTTTTTCGTTATTTGCTCGAAAATAAAGTTAAACTTTTGGGCTTAAAATGCGTATATTTGTAGAAAGTGTTTTAATTTTGCACTTTAAAAAATAGATTATTCATCATGATATTATATATTGTTAGGCATGGGCAGACGGAGGAGAACAATCTGAAGATTCTGCAAGGTCACATGCCGGGAACTCTGACGGAGCAGGGTAGGGAACAGGTTCGCCGTACTGCAGAGGAACTGGCAGAGTGTGGCGTTAGCTTCAGGTGCATTGTTTCGAGTGATCTGAAGCGTGCCATGGATTCTGCTACCATTATAAGTGAACGGCTGAATCTCCCTGTTGTGCCGATGGATATGCTTCGCGAGCGTGACTGGGGCGAATATACGGGTATTACCATTGTGGAGGGCAAGGCGAAATACTACCATGATGGTCGGTGGGATTTCCCTGGTAGGGCAGAGTCGGATGAGGGTATTCTTGAAAGGGCAAAGGAGGCTCTCAAGGTGCTATATGAGCAATTCGCTGATGATACGATCATCGTGGTTACTCATGGGCAGTTTGCTCGTAATCTGCTTGCAGCCGATAGGGGTTGCTCGTATCATGATATCCCGTCGTACGGAAATGCAGAGGTAAGGGTACTCGAAATACAGGAACTTCGAAAGTAAAATACTGTTAAACGTTTGCAAGTTTCGGAAAAAAAGAGTATTTTTGCGCTTTGAATTTGAAACCTAAAATTTATTATTAATATATACTTTTTTATTCTTATGAAGAAAATCTTTCTTTTGGTAGCAATGCTATCAATTACCTTGTTCTCAATGGCACAAGGTCCTGTGCTTCAGATTGAAGGGGGGCAGGTTCAGGGTGTAAAGGCGGATGATCACCCAGATGTATATGTTTATCGCGGAATACCTTATGCAGCAGCTCCTATCGGAGATTTGCGTTGGAAGGCACCACAGCCAGTAGTTCCTTGGAAGGGAGTGAAGGTATGTGATACTTTCGGACATCCATCATATCAGGCAGTTCATTATCCTGGTGGCTATACCACAGAGTGGGGGTATGGCAAGGAGGCACCATATAGCGAGGATTGTCTTTACCTCAATGTCTGGACAAAGAATCCTGGCGATGTAAACAAGAAACTCCCTGTAGCTCTCTGGATTCATGGTGGTGGCTATCGTGAGGGATGGGGCACAGAGCCAGAGTTTGACGGTCAGGAATGGGGCAACAAGGATGTTGTTCTCGTAACAATAAACTATCGTCTTGGTGTGTTCGGTTTCCTCTGCCATCCAGAGCTTTCAAAGGAGAATCCACATGGCGTTTCTGGAAACTATGGTATTCTTGACCAGATAGAATCACTCAAGTGGGTGAAGAAGAATATTGCTCAGTTTGGTGGTGATCCTGATAACGTAACTATCTTCGGACAGAGTGCTGGTGCTGGTAGTGTTCGTACACTTTGTGAGTCACCTCTGGCTCGTGGTCTCTTCCACAAGGCAGTAATCATGAGCGGTAATGGTATCTCACTTCCTTCAAAGGATGGTGTAAAGCCACGTCCAGCAGGTCCTTTTGCTCCTGTATCGCTTGCTGATGCTGAGGCTATGACAAAGAAGATGATGGATTGGGCTGGTCTTACCGACCTCACAAAGATGCGTCGTGCTTCAACAGAGACAATATATGCTCTCAGCACTATCTATGGTAATGTTACAGGCGAGCGTGCTTTCCTTCCTCTCATGCCAATCGTAGAGGGATATGTTTGCACAAAGAGTTTTGATGATGCTGTTCGTGAAGGAACTGTTGCTGATGTGCCTTATATGATAGGTTATACTCAGCATGACATGGGAGATATGAGTGAGGGTATTGCAGAGTTCTGTCGTGTACGCGAGGAAAAGGGTGGTAAGGCTTGGGCTTACGAGTTTGCTCGTCCGCTTCCTGATGACGGTTCACATCCAGAGGTAACAGGACGTCTGAAGGGCGCATTCCATTCTTCTGACCTTTGGTTTGTATTCAAGTCTTTGAAGCATTGCTGGCGTCCTTGGACAAAGGGTGACTGGGATCTCTCAGAAAAGATGCTTACCGCATGGACTAATTTTGCAAAGTATAGTAATCCTAATGGTGCACAGGATGGTAACTGGAAGCCACTTACCAAGAAGAATCCATCGTTTATGGTCTTCAAGCTTGATCAGAATGATGCTGAGGCTTCAGAGATTGGTGCTCCTGTGAAGCCATAAGAGATTTTTATAAATAAAAAGAGAAAAATACAAGTTATTTTTTTCGGGGGTAATAATTCTCTTGAGAAATATAACTTGTATTTTTTGTATTTCATTATTTTTTTATTACCTTTGCACTCAGAAATCAGAGGTCGTGTATCAACCCTTTAGGGTTTTTATATATACGTTCAAAGATTGCATCCATATTTCACGACTATTGTTTTACTAATAAAAAGTTTTCACACGATGAAAGGTATTTTACATAAGGCATTGACGATTGTTATCTGTATGTCATTTGTTTCTGTAGCTTTTGCACAGAGAGGCATGTCCGATTATCAGATTAAGGGCGATAAGGTGTTCTATAATGGTAGAGCTATTGCTGCTGATGTACGCACGTTCAGGATTCTGGGGCATGGCTATGCAAAGGACAGGATGAACGTATATCTTGATGGTATGGTGCTGAGATATGTTGATCCTTCTACTTTCCGCTTACATGTTAGTACTCCTGAGCCTCGTGGACTTGGTAGTGTGTCTCGTGGGCGTGGTGTGCCAGAGCCTAACCACTATTTCGCTCCTAAATATGTGGTTTCAAGGTATGATGTGATGTTTGATGGACGTAAGGTGCAGGGAGCTTCTGCCAACACATTCAAGGATCTGCATGATGGCTATGCCATGGATGCCTTCACCGTATATTATTTCGGAGAGAAACTTAATGGCGCGGTGAGTTCATCATTTAGGAACTTAGGTGCAGGTTATGCCCTTGATGCATTTGGCGTGTACTACCGTGGTGAGAAGATGCGTGAAACGGTAGGTTCATCATCTTTCATAGTGCTTGATGATGGTTATGCCAGGGATGCGTTTAATGTGTATTTCTGCGGAAAGAAGATAAAGGTGACATCTGTAGATTCTTTTGTCTGCGATGGCGATGGTTATGCTCACGATACCTTCAGAAAATATTATATGGGTGAGATTGTTAGGTGATGTGAATAAAGGCAGGGTAATAGCCCTGCCTTTTTCGTTATTTTATTTTTATCTCTAATCTCTAATCCTCATACTCATGCTTACGCTTTGGGTTCATAGGGAACCAGCCTTTCTTCACGCGTTGGCGCTGTTCGAATATTTCGAGTATGCTCCATAGGCAAGAGCAGCCAACAACTCCGAGTACAGGACTGAGAATTTCGTTGTCTGTGAAGAGAGAGGCTACTACGAAGGCGATACCTGAGATAAGGAATGCCCACCAGCATTTCACGCCGAAATAGTATTCTGACTTGATTACAATTGGATGGAAGATGCCGATGACAAGAAATGTGGTCACGGCGATGATTAATCCGAGAAAGTTCAACATGCTATTTTAATTTACTATATTATTTACTGTTTATTATTTCCTTACCTTTATTTATTGCCTCGTCTGATATTTCTTTGTTATCCATTGCTGCTTGGACAGCTTGCCTCATTATAGAGTCGTTATCGAGAGGATTCTTTACTTGCTTTAGTTTTATAGTCGCAATTATCTTGTCACCCAACTCCTGAGCTTTTTCCTTATTCTTTGAATTGAAGTTTTCGTTAAAGTATATAACGATATGAGAATCCTTCATATAGGTGACATATTGCTTCTGGATGAGGGTGTCGCCATTTTCATAGTTGGCGAAATATAATATGCTTGTTGGGTAGCCTCCAACTTCAACGCTATCTTTTTCGTCGATTAATTCTGCTTTTGCACCACTTAGCGCACGTGCTGCTTTTGCCATTTCCGTGGCTTCTGTAATATTTTTCCATTGAATAGGCATGAAAGCCTTCACAATATGGAACCAGACGATGCTTTTATAGGGATTATAGATGTTGACCTCATTCTTCATGCTCTCCAATCCATTCCAGTTCTCATCATCGCATACCCATCCTTCTGGAATTTCTACGGAAAACAGTTCATTCTCGTATGTTGTAGGAGAGGGTTCACTATTTTGCGTAGTTTTAGGAGTTGGACGGGTACATGAAGCCACCATTACTACAACGAGAAATAGGGTTGCTCTTACAAATGATTTCACCATGCTATTTGCTATTAGAAATTCACTATGTTCTCTTTCTTCTTACAACTCACTCACATCTGCCAGACCATTCATCACCACATAGACGATTACATCGGCAAGGGAACGAGCATGAAGTTTGTCCATTATATTCTTACGATGGGAAATGACGGTTGCAAGACTGATGTCGAGGCGGTCGGCAACTTCCTTGTTGATGCAGCCTTTGCTAAGGAGTAATGCAACCTCGATTTCGCGTGGTGTGAGAATCTGCTCTGCTGTTTTCTGTGGAGAATGTGGCATCGGCATACTGCCATGAGGTCCATGGTGATTGCGGTTTAGGGCGAGGATGTCACGCACGAGTTGCTTTTCCTTCTGGCATACGTTGATTGTCTTCACGCCATTTATTGTCATATCGCCATTTACGAGCACTATGCTTCTTGCAGCCTGCTGTCTGAAGAACTGCGTGTGCTCGAAGTATATGCGTGATGACACGAAGAAGTGCACGAACATGTTGGTGTCGAGGTCGCAAACTTCCTCAAAAGTTTGTAGCAGTTTAATCTCTGCCACAGGTATGATGTCTTCGAGGATAGCCTGAAGACCAAGTCCTGTGAGGATGTTTGGCTCTATGATTGCGAAGCGTGGCAGGTTCATTTTTATTGCGAATTACTAATTATTTTATACCCTAATTTTTAAACTCTAACCCCTAAACTCTAATCCCTAACCCTTACTTAATGATCAACATCAGCACCAGAGTCCAATGTGCCATAGCTCCTAAGAGTACGAATACGTGCCAGATAGGGTGGAAGAACCTCTTGGTGTCGTGTGCGAAGAAATATGTTCCTGCAGAATAGAAGACGCCTTCAGCAAGGAGTAAGGCTATCTCTGAGCTTGTAAGTTTGTTATAGATTTTGGGGGCTATCAGCAATATGCTCCATCCCATTGTGAGGTATATTGCGAGAGATAGCTTGGGATATTTTCCGAAAGCGAAAATCTTATAGAATACACCACCTATGACGGCAGCCCATTGAAATCCGAATACGAGCCATCCCATCAAGCCTCCGATTACACCGACGCATATTGGGGTGTATGAGCAAGCTATCATTACATAAATGCTGATATGGTCGAGGCGTCGCAGTACGTTCTTGGCAATTCCTGGTTTTACCCAATGGTATAATGTACTTGAAAGGAACATCAGGAACATTCCCACGATGAAGAAGATGACACCAAATGTCATCTGCCAACTCTTTCCTATTGCTGGCCATACCATCCATATAGACGACAGCGCAAATACTGCCCCTACAAGATGCGTCCATGTGTTGCCTTGTTCGTTGATACCCCAAAAGGGTTTAGCCGATACAGATGAGTTATTTGTATTATCCATAACAGGATGCAAAGGTAGTATATTTTTTTGTATTTACAAAAAATATGGTGTGGAAGTTTTTTACTTTCTGCTTATAATCCACTCTCCAACTTCATTCCTTCTCATCCTTGAAATGATAATCTCAGGTGGATTGTCGCCTTTCAGTATCAGTTTTTCCTTGCCGTTGGAAAGGCGTTCTGTTGCTGTAACCTGTTCAAGCGGAACAATAAACTTGCGGTTTACGCGCATGAATCTCTGAGGATCGAGCTGTGTGGAAAGCTTCTCAAGAGGGATATTTACGGAATATGAAGTGTTGTCGAGCAGTTTCAGATATGTGTTCTTTTGTTCTGAAACAAAGTATCTTATGCCAGATACAGGTATCATTTTCTCGCCCTTTACGGTCTTCACCATGAAGCGTTCACGAAATTTCTCTTTTTTCGGAAGGGTAGGGGCTTTGCGCTTCGGGCTTGTGGTATTTACAGGCATAAGTCGTTCTGCCTTCTTCAGAGCCGTACGCAGCATTTCCTTGTCTATAGGTTTGAGAAGATACGACAGACTATTATATTCAAAAGCTTGTAGGGCGTACTCTTCGTGTGCCGTAGTGAAGATGATAGGCACGTTATCTGGAGCACTTGAGAGCGCATCGAAACAGAGACCGTCGTTTAGCTGTATGTCCGCGATGATGATGTCAGGTTCTGATTCAGAGATAAAGAAATGGCGTGCTTCTGATATTGTCGGTATAGGACCAATCAATAAGGCAGACGGCATCAAGTCCTCAAGCATGTGCCTGAGTACGTTGTATTGGTGCATCTCATCCTCAAGAATCAGTATCTTCATCTTTGTTTATTATGAATTGTAAATTTGCTGCAAAGATAATAAAAAAATTGAAGAGGGAAAAGCAAAAAGTGAAGAATTTACTCTTCACTTTTTACTCTATACTCTAACCTTCTAACCTCTTCACTCTAACCCTTAACCTCTAAACTCTATACAACAATCCGTTCTTAAGATCCTTTGCTGCAGTTTCTTTGATTCTAACATGCAGTTTCTTGCCTGTTGCGCTGAACGGAATCTGCGGAATGAAACGATAGAAACGTGGACGCTTGAAGTTGGCGATGTCTGGACTTGCCTTGCAGAAGTCGTCAAGTTCCTCTGGTGTGAGGCTCTCGTCATTCTTTACGATGTATGCCGTAACTACCTGACCGCGAATCTTATCTGGTACAGATGTCACAATGCAATCCTTTACTTTAGGATGCAAGTTGAGAACTTCCTCAACTTCAGTAGGGTAGATATTCTCGCCTGAAGAGATTATCATATCGTCCTTGCGTCCGACGATGGTGATAAACTGATTCTCATCCCATGTGGCGAGGTCGTTGGTATAGATGAAGCCCTTGTAATACTTCTTCTCGGTCTCTACGTCGTTGTTGAAATAGAGGTAAGGCGACTTTGCTGGAGAGCAGATGATAACCTCGCCAACCTCGTTGCTGTCGGTAGGGACGAGTTCGTCTGGCTCTGCACGACGATCTTCATAAACCTTTACCACGCGCACATCATCGTCAACGCATGAAGCTCCGGCTGTTCCTGCATTCTCAGGAAGGTCGAATGGGCGTAGGAAGGTGTTCCAGAATGTCTCCGTAGTGCCATATCCGTTATAGATATTCGGTGTGAGAACACGCTGATAGCGGATGCAGGCAGAACGTTCCAACGGACTTCCCATAGTCACGATGCCCTTTAGAGTCTGAAGGTCGTATGCCTGACGTTCCTGCTCGTCGGCAAGAGCCTCGAGTACGGTAGGTACGCCGATGATGAATGTTATCTTGTACTGCCAAACGTATTGAAGTGTCTTGAGAGCATCGAAATGGCTCATTATCACCATTGTGGCACCTGCATAGAGGGCAGGACATGGACCAGCGCAATGCAGTCCGCCACGATGGAACCAAGGTGTGGTGTTCATCGTAACGTCACGATAGCTCATAGGGAAATGTATCATCACGTCATGAGCAGAGAGAACCTCGTTTATAGAGGTCATTGACACGCCCTTGGCACGTCCTGTTGTGCCTGATGTATAGAGGCGCGTTGTCTCGTCGTAGATATTGTAGTCAGAAGCAGGATCATAGTATTCTGCCGTAGAGGCATCCTTTACGAAATCCTTGTATGAAATAACCTCTCCGTTGCTTTTTCCGTTTGTTACTACAAGTCTCTCCGGCTTATGCCCGGAAATTGTAAGAGCCTCAAGGACAGTATCTTCGTTTGCAGAATCGAAGATGATGACCTTTGGAAGAGAGTCCTCGATATTGTCTGCAAGTTCACCTGGGCTAAGACGATAGCTTACAGGGCAGCATACAGCATGAGCCTTCTGAGAAGCAACGTATGCAAAT
The DNA here is from genome assembly GCA_946411565.1 of uncultured Prevotellaceae bacterium. Classification (GTDB taxonomy): domain Bacteria; phylum Bacteroidota; class Bacteroidia; order Bacteroidales; family Bacteroidaceae; genus Prevotella. The sequence continues at coordinate 11,749 of CAMKEM010000081.1, forward strand.
GCAAATTCAGGGCAGTTCAGAAGGTCGAGCATCACCACATCCTTCTTGCCAATACCCAAGGAAACAAGGGTATTAGTGAGACGGTTTACGTCATCGTTAAATGCGGCGTATGTCCATGTCTTGTCGCTTTCTGGATCTATGATAGCAAGCTTACGGGAATAGCGTCTGACATTCCTCATATAGCCTTCTATCCAAGTATATCGGCTTTCGAATAAATCTTTGAAATTATCCATCTTTACTTGATTATTTTATGCAAAGATATTATATAAGGAAATGAAACGAAAAAAAATCGACAACTCAAATGCTGAATTGTCGATTTTTAAGGATGAAACGTCGTGCACAGATACTTGTTCTGCGCACAGCGTTATATGCGTGTGCAATAGTTGAAAGTTAAGAGTGAAGAGTTAAGAGTGAAGAATTTAAGTTACATTTTATATCGAAAATACGATTTAATACAAATCTAAATTCTTCACTTTTCACTCTTCACTTTTCACTTACTTGTTCTTCTTAATCTTCTCTACGTAAGCGTCGATAACTGCAACAGCTGTGATGTTTACGATGTCGCGAACGCTTGAGTCGAAGTCGGTGAAGTGGATAGGCTTGTTAAGACCCATCTGGATAGGACCGATAACCTCTGTCTCTGGAGAGAACTGCTTGATGAGCTTGTAAGCAGAGTTAGCTGCGCTCAAAGATGTGAATACCATTGAGTTAACAGTCTCGTTGTGCAGACGGAGGAATGGATACTTCTCATCACGACGATCCTGATCGAGAGCGAGGTCAACAGTCATCTCACCGTCAATCTTGAGGTCTGGGAACTCTGCCTGAAGCTCTGCAATAGCATCGTGCATCATACGTGGAGTACCAGTCTTGTCAACACCGAAGCTTGAGAATGAGATACCTGCAATACGAGGCTCATCGTTGAAGAAGCGGATAGTATCTGCTGTGAGGCGAGCGATATCCTTGATAGTATCCTTGTCAGGAGACTGGTTTACGAGGGTATCAGCGATATAGTAAGTACCACGCTTTGAGTTTACGATGTTCATCGTAGCGAAGTGGTTATACTCTGGACGGATGCCGATAACCTCCTTGGCACACTTGATAGTGTTAGAGAACTTGGTAT
>CAMKEM010000082.1 GCA_946411565.1 uncultured Prevotellaceae bacterium
AGTGTCCTCTACAATCTCGCGAACTACATTCATCTGACCAATGCCTCCATCGCATACGATAAGGTCTGGAAAGCGTATGTCATCGTTCTCTGGATCCTGCTCTTTTTCTTCCTTTATACGGCTGTATCTTCTCAAAACAACCTCCTGCATAGAGGCGTAATCGTCAGGACCTGTGACGGTCTTTATATTGTATTTGCGATAGTCTTTCTTTGAAGGCTTCATACCCTTGAAGACAACACATCCTGCAACGGCATCTGTACCCGAGATGTTGGAGTTATCAAAGGCTTCTATCTGGTATGGCATCTTGTCTAATCCGAGCTTCTCTTGCAGTTCCTTCATCAAGCGCACAGACTTCTGTTCAGGATTAAGCTTATCAGCCTGTTTAAGGCGGTCAAAACGGTATTGTTTGCAGTTCATCTGCGACAGCTCCAGCAAGTGCTTCTTATCGCCTCTTTGAGGCACAAATAGAGTGGCGTTTGGAATAGTCCATTCCATCTCCATAGGCACTATTATTTCCTTTGCTGTAGAGTTGAATCTATCACGTATCTCAGGTATTGCCTGAAGAAGCAGTTCCTCGTCTGTCTCGTCAAGTTTACGCTTGTATTCGAAGGTGAAACTCTGGTTTATCGTACCATTCGTTACGTGCAGATAGTTGATGAAAGCGTTGTGTTTGTTTTCATCGTCGTCTATGCTGAAGACATCCACATCCGTTATGGTATGGGATACAACCTCGCTCTTGGCACAGAACTGGTCGATAAGTAGGTATTTCTGCTTTAAAACCTCGGCTTCCTCGAACTTCATTTCCTCTGCCTTCTGCATCATTTGCTCGTAGATTATCTTGCTTAGCTCTCGGGTGTTTCCTTTCAGAATCTCCCTTGCCATGCGGATATTCTCCTGATATTCGTCGTAGGACTGCTTGTTAATGCATGGAGCACCGCAGTTCTTTATATGGTATTCCAAACACGCCTTATACTTGTTTTCCGCGATTCCTTCGCGTGTTAAAGGTATTCTGCAAGTACGTGGGTGGTAGAGCTTGTTTATAAGGTCCAGAATTGTGTACATAGAGCCTATATGAGAATATGGGCCATAGAACGTGCCAAACTTACGGTTAATCTGCCTTGTCTTGAATATACGAGGGTATAATTCGTTGGTAACAACGATGCTTGGGTATGTTTTTCCGTCTTTGAGGAGAACATTATACCTTGGATTGTATTTCTTTATAAGGGAGTTTTCGAGCAATAGGGCATCTTCCTCAGTATTTACTACGGTATAAGTTATGTTGTGTATCTTACTAACCAATACTTTTGTCTTGAATCTATCGACTTCCTTGTGGAAATAGGACGAAACTCTGCGCTTTAGGTTCTTTGCCTTTCCTACGTATATAATAGTTCCCTCGGAATCGTAATATTGGTACGACCCCGGCTTCTCGGGCATTGACTGAACAATACTCTTTAATTTTTCGAGTCTGACTATGTTCTCTTCTTTTGTCATGACTAATGTTTCACGTGAAACATGATATTCTTTAAATTATTAAATATCAATGATTTACCGATGTTACGAACGTAACACTATGATGTGAAACTTCGGTGTTTTCGGGATTTTTTATGTTTGGACCTTACTGTTGTCCTACAATAAAAAAGCCTCCCTGTAGGGGAGGTTATGATAGAGTCTTATACGACCATAAGCGTTGAAATCTCAGCATCAGTATCGGCGAAAACATCGCGACCGTGCAATCCTTCAATCGTAAGTTCTATGATGAAACTGATGTAAATCTTCTTTGGATTGAATTTTTTCACCAATTCGTATGCCGCACGCATGCTTCCGCCAGTTGCAAGTAGATCATCGTGGATGAGAACAACGTCATTTTCACCGATAGAATCGCCAATCATGCAAATAGTGTCTGTGCCGTATTCCTTGGTGTAATCGTATGAAATCACGTTTCCTGGCAGTTTTCCTGGCTTACGTGCCATAACAAAGCCTGCGTTCAATTCTGAGGCTACTACAGGACCGAGTAGGAATCCGCGGCTTTCTAAGCCTACAACCTTTGTTATTCCCTTGTCCTTGTAAATATCCACGACTTCATCGCGCATGATATGAAGGCACTCGGGGTTGTTGAATAACGTGCTGATATCCTGAAACTGTATTCCAGGAATAGGAAAATCTGGAATTACCCGCAGATTCTTTAATAGGGTAGGGTTGTTCATTGCTATGCTATGTTTTTTAATTATATTCCTAATTATATATTGGTTGTTTCACGTGAAACATTATCTTTCTATGTGGCTCTACAGCAGGTTCTTTACAGGTCCGCTTCTCCTTCGCTTCAAGTCCGTTTCAAGTCCGTTCCTATGGAACGGAGGTTTATCTGCCCATCAGGACAAGTAATACGTTGATATCACTTGGTGAAACGCCAGGAATACGTGAAGCCTGTGCAAGAGTCTCTGGATTGATGTTTTCCAGTTTCTGACGAGCCTCTGTTGAAAGACCTTTCAGTTCGCTATAGTTGAAATGCCCTTGAATACGTATGTTTTCAAGTCGGTGCATCTTCTCAGCAGCTTGTTTCTCACGCTCGATATAACCTTGATATTTTATCTGTATCTCGGCTGTTTCGGCTATTTCCTGCTTGCGGTTTGCCGGACGGTTGATAATCTCTTTCAGGTGAGGAAGAGACTCAGCGAGCCATTCTATCGAGATTCCAGGACGAGCGATGAGTTCGTGAAGCTTACATCCGTAGTGGAGTGGGGTAGAACCGATGCTTTCAAGAGCAGCGTTTACCTCTTTTGGCTTTACGTTTGTTCTGTTGCAATAATCGATGATTTCAGCGATATGCTCCTTTTTCTCTAGCCACCAAGCATTTCTTTCGCTTGTAGCAACGCCAAGATTATAGGCACGCTCCGTGAGTCGGGCATCAGCATCATCCTGACGAAGGAGGATGCGGTATTCTGCACGTGAGGTGAACATACGATAAGGTTCATCAACACCTTTTGTGACCAAATCATCGATGAGAACGCCTATATACGCCTCATCTCTGTGAAGGATGAGAGGTTTGTAGGTGCTCGGTGATGGGTGCTCGGTGTTGGTGCTTCCTGCAAAGATAGCCGCATTAACACCAGCAATCAAACCTTGACCAGCTGCCTCTTCATAGCCTGTTGTTCCGTTTACCTGACCTGCAAAGAACAGTCCGCTGACTTTCTTACTCATAAGAGAGTGGTCGAGCTGAGTAGGATCAAAGTAATCATACTCTATGGCATAGCCCGGACGATAAACCTTTACATCCCTAAGAGCTGGAATCTTCTTCAATGCCTTAAGCTGAACCTCGATAGGCATAGAGCTTGAGAAACCATTTAGATACATCTCGTTAGTGTTAAGTCCTTCAGGCTCAAGAAATAACGGATGATGGTCCTTATCAGGGAATGTTACGAGTTTTGTCTCTATGGAAGGACAATAACGTGGACCTGTAGATTGAATCTGTCCGTTGAAAAGAGGTGAATCCGCAAGTCCGCTCTTCAAAGTCTCGTGAACTTCCTCATTTGTCGTAAAAGTCCAGCAAGGGAGGAAAGCGTCGTTAAGGTCTATTTTTGATTCGTCCTTGTTCAGACGCAGATATTCCTTCATATATGAGAAGCTGTGATAGTCGTGCTCTCCCGGCTGAAGTTCAGCATCCTCAAAATGCACGGATCTCTTGTCTATTCTCACAGGAGTTCCTGTTTTCATCCTTGCAGAACGAATGCCAAGAGCGTTAAGGCATTCTGTGAGATGAGGAACAGGAAGTTCGGCACATCGTCCGCCAGGAACCATTTTTCTGCCGACGTGCATAAGTCCGTTAAGGAAAGTACCGGCTGTGATGACTACTGTAGGAGCTTTAATCTCAACGCCCCAGATAGTTCTAACACCTATGACTCTCACCCTATCTCTCCGAGAAGAGGAGTTTGTTGTAACATCCTGAACGTCAATACTATCCGAAAGCTCTCCCCCTCGGGGGAGTTGGAGGGGGGCACTCAGTACTTCCTCCACCTGATCCTGCCAGATATCGAGATTCTCTGTAGAGTCGAGCATTTCACGCCATTTCCAGATGAACTGCCCGCGGTCACATTGAGCACGGGGACTCCACATTGCAGGTCCCTTGGAGCGGTTGAGCATACGGAATTGAATGGATGTAGCATCAGTCACAATTCCCATTCCACCGCCGAGAGCATCAATTTCGCGGACAATCTGTCCCTTGGCAATACCTCCAACGGCAGGGTTACACGACATCTGTGCAATCTTGTTCATGTCCATAGTGATGAGGCAGGTTTTAGCGCCCATTTTGGCTGCAGCATGAGCAGCTTCGCAACCGGCGTGGCCACCTCCAACGACTATGACATCGTAATATAGAGTTGTCATTTTTTTAAAATTTTCTACAAAAGTAAGAAGAAATTTTGAATTTTCAAGTAGAAAAGTTTGTTTTATCACTATTTTTAATTAATTTTGCAGTCTAATTCATATAATATTAGGTAAATCCTAGGGTTTTATAGGAACTATCATTCGAAAAAACTCAAACATTATTTTATAACTTTATTTAAACAACAATCATTTATGTGGTTATTTAATTCATCAATCGGAAGAAAGGTTGTTATGTCAGTAACTGGCATGGCTCTCATCCTGTTCTTAACGTTCCACATGTCAATGAATGTAGTGGCACTCTTCTCTGAGGAGGGTTACAACATGATCTGTGAATTGCTCGGTGCCAACTGGTACGCTGTAGTAGCAACAATAGGTCTTGCTGCATTGGCTGTGGCTCACATCTTCTATGCTTTCGTCTTGACAGCACAGAACCGTAAAGCACGTGGTGACAACAAGTATGCTGTTACCGACAAGCCTGCAAAGGTAGAGTGGGCATCTCAGAACATGCTCGTTCTCGGCCTTATCGTAGTTGTAGGTCTTTGCCTCCACCTTTACGATTTCTGGTCAAAGATGATGCTTCAGGAGCTTATCGGTGGTGACACCATGTATGCAACAGATGGTGTTTATTGGATTCGTAACGCTTTCGGCGATCCAATTCACGTTGTGATTTACCTCATTTGGCTTGTTGCTCTTTGGTTCCACCTCACACACGGTTTCTGGAGTGCTTTGCAGACTCTCGGTTGGAATGGTAAGACATGGTTCTGCCGTTGGAAGGTTATCAGCATTGCTTACGCAACACTCCTGTTCGCAGGTTTTGCCATCGTAGTTATCTATTTCGCTATCAGCGAGATGTGTGGTGGTAGCTGCTGCTAATTAGTTAACTAGAATCTCTAGAACCTCTAGAAAGTCTAGATTATCTAGAATGTCTTGAATATCTGGAACAACTAGAAAAAAACAAAACAAAAATGACTAAAGTATTAAATTCAAGAATACCAGAGGGACCAGTAGCACAGAAGTGGACCGAGTTTAAGGCTCACCAGCGTCTGGTTAACCCAAAGAACAAACTGAAGCTCGACGTTATCGTAGTAGGTACAGGTCTTGCAGGTGCTTCTGCTGCTTCTTCTCTCGGTGAGATGGGCTTCAACGTACTTAACTTCTGCATTCAGGACTCTCCACGTCGTGCTCACTCTATCGCTGCACAGGGTGGTATCAACGCTGCTAAGTGCTATCAGAATGATGGTGACTCTGTATATCGTCTTTTCTACGATACAGTAAAAGGTGGTGACTACCGTGCTCGTGAGGCTAACGTATATCGTCTTGCAGAGGTTTCTAACAACATCATTGACCAGTGCGTTGCACAGGGTGTACCTTTCGCTCGTGAGTACGGTGGTATGCTTGCTAACCGTTCATTCGGTGGTGCTCAGGTATCTCGTACATTCTACGCTAAGGGTCAGACAGGTCAGCAGCTCCTCCTCGGTGCTTACTCTTCACTCATGTGTCAGGTAAACGCTGGTAAGGTAAAGCTCTACACCCGTTATGAGATGGAAGACGTTGTTATCATCGACGGTCGTGCTCGTGGTATCATCGCTAAGAACCTCGTTACAGGTAAGCTTGAGCGTTTCTCTGCTAACGCAGTAGTTATCGCTACTGGTGGTTACGGTAACGCTTACTTCCTCTCTACAAACGCTATGGGCTGTAACTGTACAGCTGCTATCCAGTGCTACCGTAAGGGCGCTATGATGGCTAACCCTTCATACGTTCAGATTCACCCAACATGTATCCCGGTACACGGTGACAACCAGTCTAAGCTCACTCTTATGTCAGAGTCTCTGCGTAACGACGGTCGTATCTGGGTACCTAAGAACATTGAGGATGCTAAGGCTCTTCAGGCTGGTACAAAGCAGGGTTGGGAGATTCCAGAGCAGGATCGTGACTACTACCTCGAGCGTCGTTACCCAGCATTCGGTAACCTCGTACCTCGTGACGTAGCTTCTCGTGCTGCTAAGGAGCGCTGTGACAAGGGCTTCGGTGTAAACAACACAGGTCTTGCCGTATTCCTTGACTTCTCAGAGTCTATCCAGCGTCTCGGTATCAATGAGATCCGTCAGCGTTATGGTAACCTCTTTGATATGTATGAGGAAATCACAGACGTTAACCCAGGTGAGTTCGTTCGCTCTGAGGGTGGTTTCGACTACTACAAGCCAATGATGATCTTCCCTGCTATCCACTACACAATGGGTGGTATCTGGGTTGACTACGAGCTTCAGACAACAATCCCTGGCCTCTTCGCTATCGGTGAGTGTAACTTCTCTGACCACGGTGCTAACCGTCTTGGTGCTTCTGCTCTTATGCAGGGTCTTGCTGACGGTTACTTCGTACTTCCTTACACAATCCAGAATTACCTCGCTGACCAGTCAATCTGGCCACGTCTCTCTACTGATATGTCAGAGTTCGACGAGGCAGAGAAGGCTGTTGACGCAGAGCTTACACGTCTCCTTAACATCAAGGGTAAGCGTTCTGTGGATTCTATTCACAAGGAACTTGGCCACATCCTTTGGGAGCATGTAGGTATGGGTCGTACCAAGGAAGGTCTTGAAGAGGGTATCAAGCTTATCAAGGCTCTTCGTCAGGAGTTCAACACTAACCTCTTCGTTCCAGGAGCTAAGGAAGGTCTCAATGTAGAGCTTGACAAGGCTGTTCACCTCCGTGACTTCATCCTTATGGGTGAGCTTATCGCTACTGACGCCCTCCATCGTGAGGAGTCTTGCGGTGGTCACTTCCGTGAGGAGCACCAGACAGAGGAAGGTGAGGCAAAGCGCGATGATGAGCACTTCTTCTACGTAGGCGCTTGGGAGTATCAGGGCAATGATGATACAACCCCTGTACTTAACAAGGAGCCTCTTGAGTATGAGATAATCAAGGTACAAACACGTAATTACAAGAACTAAAATGGCAAATATTTCTTTCACAATAAAATATTGGAAGCAGAATGGTCCTAAGGATAAGGGTCATTTCGATGAGCGTGAAATGAAGAACATCCCTGATGATACTTCATTCCTTGAGATGCTCGATATGCTCAATGAGCAGTTGATCAGCGAGGGTAAGGAGCCTTTCGTATTCGATCATGACTGTCGTGAGGGAATCTGTGGTATGTGTTCACTCTACATCAACGGTACTCCTCATGGTAAGACAGAGACTGGTGCAACAACATGTCAGCTCTACATGCGTCGCTTCAAGGACGGTGATACAATCGTTGTAGAGCCTTGGCGTTCAGCTGGTTTCCCTGTTATCAAGGACTGTATGGTTGACCGTTCAGCATTCGATAAGATCATCGCTGCTGGTGGTTACAACACTATCCGTACAGGTCAGGCTCAGGATGCAAACGCTATCCTCATTCCTAAGCAGGATGCTGATGAGGCTATGGACTGCGCTACATGTATCGGTTGCGGTGCTTGCGTAGCAGCTTGTAAGAACGGTTCTGCTATGCTCTTCCTCTCTTCTAAGGTATCACAGCTCGCACTCCTCCCACAGGGTCGTCCTGAGGCTGCAAAGCGTGCTAAGGCTATGATTGCTAAGATGGATGAGCTCGGCTTCGGTAACTGTACTAACACACGTGCATGTGAGGCTGTATGTCCAAAGAACGAGTCTATTGCTAACATTGCTCGCCTTAACCGCGAGTTCATCAAGGCAAAGCTCGCTGACTAAAAATTAGATATTTTTCGGTCATAAATAAGGGAACTGATGGTTTTTATACTATCAGTTCCTTCTTTTTTTACGAATTTAAGCACATTTTCTTGGTGAAAAGAAAAAGATTTCATATATTTGCAGTCGTAAATCTATTAAGAAAAGCATTAAACAAGTCAAATAATCATTATAAACTATGAAACTTACAATTGAAAAAAATGATACCACAGTAATTGGCATCCTTGAAGGTCGTCTTGACACAGCTGCTTCTACACAGTTTGCATTAGATATGGAAGAACTTGTAGAAAACGCTGATAAACACATCGTGCTCAACTGTGAGAAGATGGAGTTTATTTCTTCTTCTGGTCTTCGTCTGTTCCTTTCCCTTCGAAAGAAAACGATATCTCAAGGTGGTGATGTAACTATTAAGGGGGCATTGCCTGCCGTTAAGCAGGTATTTGCCATTACAGGCTTCACAGCCCTGTTCAATTTTGAGGATTAAACACTCACTTTATATTGGCGTTTTAATATCTAAGGAGTTATGCAGTTGCTCTTAAAGAACGATATCTCGCAAGTGCCATTATTAGCTGATTTCATCAATCAGGTATGTGATAAGTTTGCCCTTGACTCAAATCTCTCTTTCCAGTTGAATCTGGTACTTGAAGAGGCTGTGGTCAATGTCATTCAGTATGCATATCCTGAAGGTGGAGAGCATACCTTCACATTGGATGCTGACAAGGAAGCTGATACTGTCACTTTTGTGCTTAGGGACGACGGAAAGCCGTTCAACCCTTTGACACAGGCTCCTGATGTGGATATTCACCTTTCTGCAGAGAAACGTAAAATCGGTGGATTGGGCATTTTCCTCGTTCAGCAAATGATGGATGAGGTAGATTATAAGCGTACTTCTAAAGGTGAGAATGTGCTTGTGATGAAGAAAAGAAGTAATTAAAGTGAAGAGTGAATAGTGAAAAGTGAAGAATTTGAGTTAGTATTGTAGTTTCAAGGTCATTGATTGCCTTTCTGCAATAAAAAGTAACTCAAATTCTTCACTTTTCACTATTCACTCTTCACTTCCTCTGGGAAGGCTTGGTTAGGCTTTTTATGCCTCAAAATAGTAGATAAAGATAGCTACACCTTCGAGAGCCTTCTTGCCTGTCTCCTTAACGTTCATAGTGAACTTAACCTCAGTCTTCACAGCACCACGAAGATTCTGGATGCTCTGGAGCTTTGTGGTGAGGTTGATGCTCTGACCAGAGAGTACTGGCTGACCGAACTTCATCTTGTCAATGCCGTAGTTTACGAGCATTTTCACGTTTCTTACGTCAACAATCTGCTCCCAGAGGTGAGGAAGAACAGAGAGAGTGAGATAACCGTGAGCGATAGTTGTGCCAAACTGGCTTTTTGTCTTTGCACGCTCTGTGTCAACGTGAATCCACTGATGGTCGAGAGTAGCGTCAGCAAACAGGTTGATACGTTCCTGAGTAAGTTCTACATAGTCTGAAGTGCCGAGAACCTGTCCCTCGTATGAAGCAAACTCCTCGTAGTTGTTAATGATAAGCTTTTCCATTTTTGTCTTTATACTTTATTCTTTTTACTTTACTCTTTTATTCTTTACAGACCCTCTAAATATCCCTGCGTAGGGAGACTTTTTTCGACTTCCGGCTCTCTCCCTATGCAGGGAGAGCGGGGAAAGGGGCTTTATTTCTCTTGCTTTGTAGCACCAGTCTGACCGTCAGTCTTCTTGGCCTTATCAGAAGATTTTGCGTCCTTATCGCAAGCCTTCTTATCGCATTTCTTGTCTTTCTTGCAGCAGTCCTTCTTCTCGCACTTCTCAGTCTTGTTCTTATTATCGCAACAAGATTTCTTATCATCCTGTGCATTAGCCACAAGAGCCATCATGGCAATGAGGCCAAGTATTAATGATTTCTTCATTTTTTGATTCTATTTGTTGTTTAACTTTTGAATTTCTCTGCAAAAATACTAATAAAACGCCGAATGTCAAAGATTAAGTACATTTTTTAATGATTTCATCATCATTTGTAGGTATTTTTTCCTCTGATATGCTAATATTTCATACCTACTTATTGAAAATAAGTCGATTTTTAGTAATTTTGCATTCGATGACACTAAAAGAACTTCATATTGGACAATCAGCAATCGTTACAGCCGTAGGAGGTAGCGGTTCGCTTCGCCAGCATTTCCTCGACATGGGACTTATCCCAGGAGCAGTCGTTAAACTCAAGAAATACGCTCCTATGGGTGATCCTATGCAGCTCACAATTCACGGTTACGAACTCACCCTTCGCCTTGCTGATGCAGAGAAGATAGACATAACGCTTGATGTGGCTGATGTTGAGGAGGAAGAAGAGCCACGTCTCATATCAGGTCATCACCCTGGTATCGGAGAGCCGGGAATCTACCACGATCCTACCCATGCCCATCCACTTCCAGAGGGAGAGAAACTCACATTCGCCCTTGCAGGAAACCAGAACTGCGGAAAGACAACGCTGTTCAATCAGCTTACAGGTGCTAATCAGCATGTAGGCAACTTCCCCGGTGTAACCGTTGACCGCAAGAGCGGAGCTATCCGAGGACAGAAAAACACCGAAGTCACCGACCTTCCAGGCATATATTCACTCTCTCCATACACAAGCGAAGAGGTTGTAAGTCGTAAGTTCATTCTCGAAGAAAAGCCTAAATGTATCATCAACATCGTTGACTCTACCAACATAGAGCGCAATCTCTACCTCTCCATGCAGCTCATGGAACTCGGTATTCCGATGGTTCTTGCGCTGAATATGATGGATGAATTGGAGGGAAACGGTGGATATGTCCATGTCAATGAGATGGAGTCTATGCTCGGCATCCCTGTTGTGCCAATCTCAGCAGCCAAGGGTGAGGGCATCTCCGAACTTGTGGAGCATGCCATGCACATTGCCACATATCAGGAGGTACCGGCCATTCAGGACTTCTGCTCAAAGGAAGAGCATGGAGGTGCTGTGCATCGCTGTCTGCATGCCATCATGCACTTGATAGAGGATCATGCCAAGCGTGCTGATATCCCTATCCGCTTTGCCACTTCAAAGCTTGTAGAGGGTGATAACCTCGTTATTGATGCTCTCAAACTGTCGCAGAACGAGCGAGAGACCATTGAGCATATCCTTTGTCAGATGGAGGAGGAGAGAGGACTTGACCGTGCTGCAGCTATGGCTGATATGCGATTCTCATTCATTAAGAACATCTGTAAGAAGTCGGTTACTCACCCTCATAAGAGCAAGGAACACTACCGTTCAGAGAAGATAGACGCTGTACTCACGGGTAAATACACTGCAATTCCCGCGTTTTTAGGCATCATGGCGGCAATTTTCTGGCTTACCTTTGATGTTATAGGCGGAACGCTCCAAGAGCTGTTAGAGGGCGGAATAGAGTGGTTCACCGAGATGTCGGATAATGCGATGAAATCGTGGGAAGTGAATGAAATAGTCCGTTCGCTCATTATCGATGGTGTCTATGCCGGCGTGGGAAGCGTGGCAAGCTTTGTGCCTATCATCGTCACCCTGTTCTTCTTCCTCTCCATGCTTGAGGATTCAGGCTATATGGCGAGAATTGCCTTTGTAATGGACCGTCCTTTGCGTAAACTCGGTCTTTCCGGCCGTTCCATCGTGCCTTTGCTCATAGGTTTCGGCTGTTCCGTACCATCTGTTATGGCAAGTAGAACACTACCTTCAATGCGTGACCGTAAGATAACGATAATGCTCACGCCTTTCATGTCATGCACGGCAAAGCTCCCTATCTATGCTTTCTTCTGTGCTGCTTTCTTCCCAGATAACGCAGCCCTTGTCATGGTGGCATTGTACATTCTCGGTATCATCGTTGGAATCGTCGTGGCACTCATCCTGAAGAAGACATTCTATCGTGGTAATCCTGTACCTTTCGTTATGGAGTTGCCAAACTACCGAATGCCGTCTGCGCGTTCTACTTTGATGCTCCTTTGGGAGAAGAGCCGTGACTTCCTTCAGCGTGCCTTTACCGTCATCTTCATGGCTACAATCGTTATATGGTTCCTCCAGTCGTTCGGTTTCCACCTTCAGCATGTGGAGAATGCCGATGACTCTATCCTTGGCATAGTGGCTGATTTCGTATCTCCAGTCTTTGCTCCACTCGGATTTGGCGACTGGCGCGTATGTACAGCCCTTGTGGGCGGCTTTATGGCTAAGGAGAGTGTAGTAAGTACTCTCACCGTACTTTTCGGCGCAGGAACGTCAATAAACGCTATTTTGACGGTTTCATCGGCAGTATCATTGCTCGTGTTCTGCTTGCTCTACACTCCTTGTGTGGCTGCAATAGCTTCAATCCGCAGGGAAATAGGAAAGAAATACGCTGTTGCCGTTGTCTTTGGCCAGTGTGCCATTGCCTATGTGGTAGCGTTGCTTGCATATTGGATATTCTAAACGAAAATTGTAAGTGAATAGTGAATAACGAATAGATAATAATACTTAATACTGGCTAACGCCCTTGTGTGAACAGCGTTCTGGTGGCCACCAGTATTTGTATTATTCACTTTTCACTATTCACTCTTAACTTTTGAAAATGAACCTCGTCAGCATCATAATCCTATCTGTCGTCATTTTGGCGTTTGTCATGGTTGCATACTCTTATTTCAAGGGCAATCATGGCAAGAAGAGCTGTTGCGACACAGGTGACGGTAATGGCAAGAAATGCGACTGCGGAAACTGCAACGGCTGTGGGTTCCACTGAACTCTTAATCTTAAATCTCTAACCTCTAACCTCTAA
>CAMKEM010000083.1 GCA_946411565.1 uncultured Prevotellaceae bacterium
TTAAAAACAGCTTGCTGTTTGCCATCTAGGCAATTCGTCGAACTCACGTTATTTAAAGTAAATTCGATGAAAACCCTGAAGGGGTGAAATAGCTTAGGATAGGGTGCAACCCTATCAATGATATTTATTCTGCGAGTTCTCACCCCGTAAGGGTGACATAGTTTCATATTCAGTATTCCCTTATTATGAAATTATATCACCCTTACTGGGTTCTTTGGGGGGGGATTTGCCCGATTGCGATAGGGTTGCACGCTATCCTAAGCTATTTCACCCTTTCAGGGTTTGTAATGCTAATGACAAGACTATGGAAATAAATCCTGTAAGAACCCATTTAAGTTCATTTCTTGTCCAGTACTTCTTCAGTATTTGTCCAGTACTTGTCCAGTATTTCTCCAGTCACGACTGGACAACGACTGAACATCGACTGGACAACGAGTGCACAACGAGTGCACAAATATAGGAAGTTTCGTTAAGTAGCGACCAATGTCAAACATTTAACAATAGCAATAATGCAACGTGGATAGACTTTTATTATTTTTAGCTGCAAGCAGCTGTTTAGGGGAAAAACAGCTTGCTGTTTGCCATCTAGGCAATTCGTCAAGATTTGTCGAAGCCCCACAGACCACTGGGAGGGAACTTGCTTTAGCTTGATGAGCTTTAGCGAATAACTGACGTTATTCAAACCTTGGAAAAGCATAAATCTGACATAGAGAAAATTCGTCTGAAGAATTTGTGATAATGATTTTAGCATTCTACGAACGAATATTAATGCTAATTGTAATGTTTATGAACATAATTTGTATTTTTATTGCATTATTGTTGTGATTTTTTCACTATTTCTTTGGTAAATTAGGAATAAATTCCTATCTTTGCACTCAACAAATCAAAGAACGTGCGCCAGCCTTAGGGCTTGATATGCACTTTCATTTCGAGCAAAAAGAAAGCGACAAATGACCATAGACCTGAAATCACATATCCAGCGAATCATCTTGGCCATAATCTTTATGGCATCATTGTTCGGTTCATACGTGAAGGCAGAAGTCAAGGGACCGGTCGTTATCGTGTCCTCCTACAACCCTGGGGAAAAGCGTATGGAGGCTACCATAAACGAGTTCTCTACGAGATATATTCAGAAGGGTGGCGACGCAAGCAATATCAGGGTTGAGAGCATGAATTGTGGAAGTTTGACAGAGGCTCCTGAATGGCAGGAGAATCTATGGAACCGCCTCAGCAAATACTATGAGAATGGGCAAAAGCCATCTATGATAGTACTTCTCGGTAATGAGGCTTCAACAGCATTTTTCTCACTCACTATAAATGAGATAAAGTCCACACCTGTTGTTGTAGGTATCAGAAGCAATAACATCATCAGGCTCCCAAAGAGCAAGGACACAGACATGAAGTCTTGGAGACCTAAGAAATCATACTTTCTGAGCAAGGACTTCGATGACTATAAGATTATTGGCGGATACGTCTATCGAGTAGATATTGAAAGCAATCTCGACCTTCTACATGACCTATATCCAGACAGGGATTCCATCGTTTTCCTATCGGACAATTCAATTGGTGGTTTGACTTTGCAGGCTCATTTCTTTCATACGATGAAGAATCACACCCGCTACAAGATCCAATATGTCGATGGACGAGAGTTGTCGTTTCAGGACGTAAACAACATCATTCATGAACTAAAGGGCAAAAAAACTGCTATACTCGTTGGTACATGGAGAATGGACAACTCCGAGACTCTTACACTTGACAATACCACGGTGTCATTGGGCAAAAGTAACAAGACGATTCCTGCAATATCGCTCACAAGTACAGGCCTCGGAGATTGGGCAATAGGTGGCTATATTCCTAATTATCACAATGTTGGTGCCGAACTGGCAGAAGATGTGATTACCTACGAAAACACCCATCTGGCTCCTGGTCTTCACATGCTCGATAATCTTTATAAGTTTGACTATACAAAACTGAAGGAGTTCGACATTCCAGAGGAAAAACTTCCGAAAGACTACATTCTGGTCAATAAGCCTAATGGCTTGTGGAAGGATCATAAGACTGAGATTCTCATCACTCTCGGTATCATCATATTCCTCGTTACAGCCCTTACTATATCTATCCACTACCTGATTCTGAGTAAGAAGCTGGAAAAGAGTCTGATAGATCGTGGTCATGAACTTGAGATTGCACGTGACAAGGCAGAGAAGGCAAACGCCATGAAATCTGCATTTATTGCCAATATGAGCCACGAGATACGCACTCCTCTAAATGCCATAGTAGGCTTCTCACAGTTGCTCACAGAGCCTGACATTCCAATCAGCGATGAGGAGAAAGTGGAATACGGAGGCTATATCAAGGTGAATAGCGACACGCTTCTCAATCTGGTGAACGATATTCTCCAGATTTCGAAGATGGACGCAAAGAGCATGGAATTCAACATCGTTGATGCTGACATGGTTGAGATATGCAAGACAGCCGCAGAATCAGCTCGTGCAAATCTCGATCCTGAGGTAAATATAGAAGTGAAGTTGCCTGACCATCCTGTACCTGTACAGACAGACGTTCTACGTCTGCATCAGGCATTCAGCAACTTATTGTCTAACGCAAAGAAATTCACAGAACACGGTACTATAACCGTAGCAATAGAAGAATCAACAAAAATTGATGAAATACGCATTAGCGTGACAGATACAGGCTGTGGAATACCAGCCGACAAAGCAGACTACGTGTTCCAGAGATTCAAGCAGATTGATTCCTTCAAGCAAGGAACAGGTCTGGGGCTCTCTATCACACGTAGTATAATAGAAAACCTTGGTGGACGTATATGGCTTGACACCGAATACCAAAATGGTGCTCGTTTCGTGTTCACGCATCCTATACGCCAGGAATAAGGTTAACCATAATCTTTAACCAACACCACCTAAATAATCCATACGACACGTATGATCAAGCTACTGACTACGTTAATAACACTCCTACTCTCTGTTTCTACATATAGTCAGAAATACATAGAGCCACTCTCGCGAGGTGCAGTTGCAATACCTTGCGAGAAGGGAAACTTCATCTCTTGGCGCTACCTTGCAACTGATCCAGAACACATTTCATTCGACTTACTTAGAGACGGACAGTTGATTGCCTCTGACATCAAGAACACAACCAACGTTACTGATACCCTCGGAACAAGCACAAGCAAATATGTATTGATAACACGATGCAATGGTACAAAGACAGCATCAAAACCTCTCCATGTTTGGGACAAGCCTTATATCTCTATCCCTTTGGACAAGCCTGCCGATGGTGTAGCTCCTAACGGAAAGGCATACACCTATACGCCAAACGACTGCTCTGTGGCAGATATCAATGGCGATGGCGAATACGAGCTATTGCTAAAGTGGGATCCGTCAAACTCACATGACAACTCCCAGGATGGTCATACTGGTAATGTCTATCTCGATTGCTATAAACTCCATTACGGAAATACCGTTCAACACACGGGCAAGCCTCTTTGGCGCATAGACCTCGGTCCTAACATCCGTGCTGGTGCTCACTATACTCAGTTCTTGTTCTACGATCTCAACGGCGACGGCAAGGCTGAGCTTATCTGCAAGACTGCCCCTGGCACAAAGGACGGCAAAGGAAAGTACGTGAGTAAGGTGGCAACAGACAAGACAATCAAGAAGACAGACAACAGTATTTCATACGTTCTGCCTAACGGACGTATCCTTCACGGTCCTGAGTTCCTGACAGTTTTCTCTGGTCATGACGGCCATGCTATTCATACGGTTTATTACAACCCTAACCGTGCCTTCGGTCTTGGTGGCGAACCAGAATACGACGGTAGAGGCTGGGGCGACCGTTCACCACTTCAGGGCAACCGTGGCGACCGTTTCCTTGCCTGTGTGGCACATCTTGACGGATTGAATAAGCGACCAAGTGCTGTTTTCCTGCGTGGCTATTACACCAAGGCATACGCTTGGGCTGTGCAGTTTGATGGCAAGCATATCATAGACAAGTGGTTCCATAAGAGCGAGACTCCAGGCGAAGGATTATACGGTCAGGGCGCTCATGGTATAGCCGTTGGTGATGTTGACGGTGATGGTTGCGATGAGATCATGTTCGGTTCTGCAGCCCTCAACAATGATGGCACAACACTCTATACCACGAAACTTGGACATGGTGATGCCGTTCATCTTTGCGACATAGATCCTGATCGTCCTGGACTTGAATACTTCATGCCTCATGAGGTAAAGCCTTTCGGTGTGTCCTTACGTGATGCAAAAACAGGAGAGCTGCTTTTCCGTGAACATGGAGAGCGCGACACAGGTCGTGGTATGGCTGCAGATATAGACTCTCTGCATCGTGGCTGCGAGCTTTGGAGCTCTTCACACAAGGTTGTGCACGATCGTCATGGCAATGAGATTATAACGACAAAGAACTCTATCCCAATTAACTTCCGTATCTATTGGGATGGTGATCTCTACGATGAATTGCTCGGTAACTCTGTAAACAACAAGGTTAATCCGGGTGAAATTCCTATCCCTAACTACCAGTACTACATTGCCAAATGGCAAGGTGACCACGTTGAGCGTATAAAGATCAACGGCAAGGATTTCAGCGAATGGGGATATTCATCTTCTTGTAATGGAACAAAGGCTACCCCATGCCTTCAGGCAGACCTTTTCGGCGATTGGCGTGAGGAGGTCATACTGTATGATGCCTCTGACAATGCGCACCTGAACGTGTTCAGTACTAATATCCCAACGCAATATCGCATAGTCACACCTATGCACGACCATATCTATCGTATGTCAGTTATCTGGCAGAACGTAGCATACAACCAGCCACCACATTTAGGATATTATCTTCCAGATAAGTTCAAGAAGAAGGAGCCCCTCACCCGTCCTACGGACACCCTCTCCCCTAAGGGCGAGGGGAAAGATAGTAATGGCGGTAACAAGGGGAATGACACAGAAATCTCCAAGTGATAAGAAGTAACTTCCCCCTCGCCCTTAGGGGAGAGGGTGTCCGTAGGACAGGTGAGGGGCTGTTAGTGAGTTTTTTATTCTTTTTTTTGGCTATTTCATAAATTATTTGTACTTTTGCCGAGCAAAATTGTAGCGTTTAAAAAATTACAAATAATATAAACATAAATCTAATTTATGAAACTTACTGAAATTCTATCAGGCAACGCAAATGTTGCAGAATGGGAAAGCAAGGGTTACGAGCTTCCTAAGTATGATATCGCAGCAGTAGCCAAGAAGACTCACGATGAGCCAACTTGGGTTCACTTCGGTGCAGGAAACATCTTCCGTGCCTTCCCTGCTGCTATCCTCAACGATGCTCTTAACACCGGAAAGTATGACCGTGGCGTTATCGTGGCTGAGAGCTTCGACTACGAGATCATCGACAAGGCATATCGTCCTTACGGCAACCTCTCTCTCCTCGTAAGCCTTCAGTCAAGCGGCACTATCGAGAAGAAGGTTATCGCATCTGTTACCGAGTCTCTCAAAGCTGATTTCCAGTTCGCAGAGGACTGGGCTCGTCTCGTTGAGATTTTCAAGGCTCCAACACTTCAGATGGTAACATTCACCATCACAGAGAAGGGTTATAGCGTAGCTCCTGCAGATCTTGAGCGTGGTCTCACACCAGTATTCGCTATGGGTAAGCTCACAGCACTTCTCCTTGAGCGTTTCAATGCAGGTCAGCTTCCTCTCACACTCCAGTCAACCGACAACTGTTCTCACAACGGCGACAAGGTTAAGGCTGGTGTTCTTGCATACGCAGAGAAGTGGGTTAACGATGGTCTTGCACCAAAGGAGTTCCTTGCATACGTAAACGACAACAAGAAGATTTCATATCCTTGGTCAATGATTGACAAGATCACTCCACGTCCACACGAGAAGGTACAGGCTATGCTTGCTGAGGACGGTTTCGAGGATAACAACACTATCATTACCGAGAAAAAGACCTTCACCGCTCCATTCGTTAATGCTGAGGAAGTTCAGTATCTTGTTTGCGAGGACAACTACACCAACGGTCGCCCACCATTGGAGCTTGGCGGTGCTCTCTACACAACACGCGAGACCGTTGATCAGGTAGAGACAATGAAGGTTACAACCTGTCTCAACCCACTCCACACCGCAATGTCAATCTATGGCTGTATGCTCGGCTACGACCTTATCTCTGCAGAGATGGCAGACGATGATCTCCGTGCATTCATCCAGAAGATAGGATATATCGAGGCTATGCCTGTTGTTACTGATCCTGGTGTTCTCAACCCTTACGAGTTCATCGGCACCGTTATCAACAAGCGTCTTCCAAATCCATTTATGCCAGATGCTCCACAGCGTATCGCTACTGATACTTCCCAGAAGCTCCCAATCCGTTTCGGTGAGACTATCAAGAAGTATATCGCACGCGGTCTTGATATGGATAACCTCAAGCTCATCCCACTCGTACTTGCAGGCTATGCTCGTTACCTCAAGGGTATAGATGACAACGGTAAGGCATTCGAGCCTTCTACCGATCCATTGCTCGAGGAGCTTCAGGCTATCGTTGCACCTCTTGAGATTGGCAAAGCAGATCAGGATTACTCATGCCTCAAGAAGCTCTACACACGCAAGGATGTCTTCGGTCTTGACCTCTACGAGGCTGGTCTCGGTGAGCAGATTGAGGGCTACGTCAAGGAACTTTACGGTGGCAATGGCGCAGTAAGGAAGACATTGCATAAGTATGTGAGTGTAAGATAAACGGCCTCAAGCCCTACGACCCCTTTCCTGCCCTACGGGCACCCTTTCCCCGTAAAGGGGCAAGGGGATAGTATTTTTAATCATAAGGGGAGGGCTATTAAAATTAATAATTAAAAACAACAATTTAAATAACAACTTTCCCACATAAGCAATAAAAGGTAACTCCTTCCTTGCCCCTATACGGGGAAAGGATGCCCGCAGGGCAGGAAAGGGGTTGTAGGGAAGGCTTGGTTTGGCTTCTATGGAAAGAACATGGCGATGGTTTGGCAAGAAGGATAAGATCACTCTTGCACAGTTAAAGCAGATAGGCGTTGAGGGTATCGTTACAGCATTGCATGACGTGCCACTCGGCGAAGTATGGACACGAGAGAAGATTCATGAGCTCAAGGAGTACATCGAGTCTTACGGAATGAAGTGGAGCGTCGTTGAGTCACTCCCTGTAGTAGAGACAATCAAGTACGGTGGTCCTGACCGCGACCACCAGATTGAGGTTTACAAGCAGAGCCTCCGCAACCTCGGAGAAGAGGGCATCAAGTGCATCTGCTATAACTTCATGCCAGTACTCGACTGGGCACGTACCGACCTCGAGCATGAGAACCCAAATGGTGCAACCAACCTCTACATGAACTGGGGCGAGTTTGCATACTTCGACATCTATATCCTCAAGCGCGAAGGTGCTCGTGAGGATTGGGCTGAGTTCTCTAAGGTTCACAAGTGGGGACGTGACCTCGTGGCAGAGGCTGACGAAATCAAGGCAAAGGCTACTCCAGAGTTCGACCATGCAATGGTTGAGAACATCATCATCAAGACACAGGGCTTCGTATCAGGTAACTTCAGCGAGGGCGACTCTGCTCCTGTTCAGAAGTTCCGTGACCTGCTTGCTCTCTATAAGGACATCGACAAGGCTAAGCTTCAGGACAACATGAAGACTTGGCTCGAGGCTATCATGCCAATATGCGATGAGTACGATATCAATATGTGCGTACACCCAGACGATCCTCCTTATCCAGTATTCGGTTTGCCACGTATCGTGGGCAACACAGAGGATATCCAGTGGTTCCTCGATGCTGTTCCAAACAAGCACAACGGTCTCACATTCTGCGCAGGTTCATTCTCTGCAGGAGAGCACAACGACTGTGTGGCTATGGCAGAGAAGTTCGCTGACCGCACACACTTCGTTCACCTCCGTTCTTGCCACATCTTCCCTAACGGCAACTTCACAGAGGCAAGTCACCTCGGTGGTCGTGGTAACCTCATCGAGCTTACTCGTATCTTCGAGAAGGCAGAGGCAGAAGGCAAGTGTAACTCAGGTCGCCGTCTCCCAATGCGTGTTGACCACGGCATGACATTCACCGACGAGCCTGGAGGTGTATTCGACGAGACTAACCACGGTCACAACTCAGGCTATACACTCCTCGGTCGTATGTTCGCTATGGGACAGATTCAGGGTGTCATGGCAACTGTTGACAAGGAACTCGGCATTGAGTACAAGCAGCCAGGTTTCTACGATTAAGAATCAGTCAAAAACAGCAATAAAAAAGCCGCTTAAGGAGCAATCCCTAAGCGGTTTTATTTTTATAATTTAACGTGAATTCGATGAAATAAAGGGAAGCGGATTTATCAGAAGAGATTAATGCGCCAGCTATCAGATACATCGGATAAATCCGTTTCCCTTATTATTTTTTCAGTATAATCGCAAAGAAATCTGTTTATATGAAGATTCGTCTAACTCACGTTAATTTACAGCCCTTTCGCACTTTCTCTCCCTCTCTACGGGAGAGGGCGGGGGGGAGAGACCATTAATCATTCTGATATTTCACCTCATCCACGTCTGGGATATCGGAAATAGTATCAACAATAGTCTGAAGCTCATCGTATGAATGAACGTAGAAATTCACTGTACAGGTAACAATTTCATCCTCTGTTACCGTGTGGAGATTGTTGATAGATAGACGGAACTTATTGGATATACTATCAATAAGATCACTCAAAAGATGCTGACGGTCAACAGCATGAACGGTGATGCTTGCAGGATAGAGAACCGACTCCTCTGCAAGAAAATCAACGGCAACGATAGAGTCACCATACCTTGAAGACATGGCAATAGCCTCAGAACAATCCCTTCTGTGTACACTTATCCTTCCGTTATCCTCGGTAAAGCCGATAACCTCCTCACCAGGGATAGGATGACAAACAGGACACCTGTCATACTGCGGTTTTGGCAGTCTATCAAGATATTGATGGATATGTCTCAACGCCTTGTACGACTTTGCACACCCACGCCAATCATCCTTTGGCATCACGCTCTCGTCAGTTCCCACCTCTACACAGTCACCACGATGTAGCACAGTCTTTATAGAAGCGAGGTGTCCGTTAATCTTTGCATACTTAGCGTGCATACCAACCTGAGTATGAATGTTGTATGCAAAGTCGAGCACAGTAGAGCCTTTCGGCAATCGCAACGCCCTACCCTGCGGTGTATAGCATGTGATATCATCATTATAGAACTGACTTCTAACAGACTCGATAAAGAAAGAGTCACCATCAGGGTTCTCGTGTGAGTTGTTAGCAACATCCCTAAGTACGTTTCGCATAGCGTCAATCCATGCGGTTATATCATTATCCCTTCTGCGAGCCACACAACCAAGTCGGGAGTTCAGTATCATCCTCTCACTTGAGATATGCACCTCTTCCCATACGCCATAGTCAGAAAGCAGATGTACGTGGAAACTCTGGTAGCCATTACTCTTAGGCTGATCAATGTAGTTGATCATAGAACCAGATTTTTCACGGAAGCAATTAGTGAGATATGAATATATGTTCAGACACATATTCTTCTCAGATACATATACATCCTCAGGGAAAACAATTCGCGTGAAATGACGACCTTCTACATGCTCGAAATCAACCTTCGTGTTTTTCATCTTACGATAAAGGCTATACGGAGCACGGTAAGCCACCTCCCTACGATAACGTATTCCGTTGGCATTCAGCACCTCATCAATCTTTGTTGAGAATGAAGCCATACGTATCTTGTCCTGTTCTTTCTCTTTCTCTATAAGCTGCACGATATTCTCGTACACCTGCGGACATCTGTACCTGAATGACAGATTTTCAAGTTCAATCTTGATGTTGTAGAAGCCAAGACGATTGGCAAGCGGAGCATAGAAATAGTCAGTTTCACCAGCAATCTTCATCTGC
This sequence comes from uncultured Prevotellaceae bacterium, assembly GCA_946411565.1. GTDB lineage: Bacteria > Bacteroidota > Bacteroidia > Bacteroidales > Bacteroidaceae > Prevotella. The sequence goes on from CAMKEM010000083.1 coordinate 9,951, forward strand.
TTGGCAGGACGCATACTACTGAGCGTACGCATATTATGCAGACGGTCAGCAAGTTTTATAAGGATAGCACGCACGTCATAGTGCATGGAGTCAAGCATCTGTCTAAAATTATCGAGCTGCTTTGACATGGAATAGTTCGATTTCTTCTGCTTCGTCACTACCCTGACAAGGAAAGCCACGTCATCGCCAAACAAGCGCTTAATGTCCTCATCGGTATAGTCGGTATCCTCAACGACATCGTGAAGGAAGGCAGCACATACAGGAGGAGCACCAAGTTTCATCTCCACAGCAACAATTCTTGCCACGGCGATAGGATGGATGATATAAGGCTCACCCGTCATACGCTTCTGGTAGGCATGGGCATCATGTGCCAACTGATAGGCACGCCTCATCAGTTCCATCTCATCGATGGTACATCGTGGTGACATAGCAGTAAAGACCTCTTCCGCCCTACTGTTAATCTCTAATTCCGTGATTTGCTGCACATACTCCATAAATGATTATCCTCCTACAAAATCCTATAGGGAAAGTCTTAAAACGAAAATTCCACTGCAAAAATACGTAATAGTATTGAAACAGCAAAACATTTCAGCACTTTTTTTGTAATTCCACTTTTTTTTGTTCACTTTGAAAGCAAAACGGTATGCTATTCTATACAAAATGTTTGTTTTACGCTCTTCTGACAAAACCAAGAATATAATCAATCAGACCATTCATCAGCTTGCTCATAACGATATTTAACTTCGCGCACTTCATCACCAGGCGATGTTACAATCACCTTATTGAATTTCAACACATGAAATTTCAAGGTAGGCTTAATATATTCCTTTTTCATCGTACAATATATTTTTTACCATTAATAATATTGAAACCCTTTCGTGGAGCAGCCAATCTTTGCCCATTAAGGTTGAAAACAAAATCACATTTTTCTTGTTCATTTTGAACAAGAGTAACACCTGTAGCACTTTCTTCTATCTCAAAGGCAATCTTGGCATTACCATTATTATTTGGCTGATACAGATACACTATACCTGCACTTGCATTTGGGGTACTCCAAGAATAGAATGCCACTCCATTTTCCTCTCCAGAACGATATCCAAGGCGATAAGCATTAATTTCCTCTCCTTCATTCGAATGCCTGAGCAGATTGTCAGTACCTTCATATACATAAGGTGTTTCATCCCTTGTCATTGTTATGAGATATGTGCCATCCGACTGCAAAGCATCAGTATGCAATACAACTGCACTACCCATCGGAACCTTATTTCCTGTCTTGTTACAGAATTTCACTTCCCCGTTGTTCTCCGAATCCACCACCATATACACCTTCGTATTGTCATCAACGGTATAACTATATTCATTATCATAAAAAGCACGCCATCCCTGCATATTGGCAGTAGTGGTGAGAGACACATTATCTCCACTCACAACGGCAGAAGATGCAGAAGCCATGTATTTCATATTAGAAATAGCTATACCACCAGTTGTTGCCTGATATATGTAATATGTGGTACCAGCCTTCAGCTTTACTTGAAGAGTACTCCAACTCCCTGTACCAGCATATCCACATGCAACCACTTTTGAATTTTCCTTAAGAACATCAATATTTGAACCAGTAACAACTTCTGTTCCTACCGCACATATTCTGTTATTAACATTCTCATTGGTAGATTTGTACGTCACAGTTAATTCACCATCATATTTCGGTATAAATTTAATATGGTCATAATTTTCTGAACCTTGCTGAAACAGGTAAAGACACTGATTATCGGATATGAAAGCATAATCACGTTCCCCAGTTTCAGAACCATAAAGCGTGATACCATCATACTCGAAAGTTTTGTTACTGTTTAGTTCCATCGCACCACAATCTGCGAAATCCCATACACACCTTGACAAACTTGCGAAGAGTACAGTAGGTTCATCTATCGTTTCACTTTTAATCACAGCCTCTGTACATGCCTCATCCTTATACCAGCCTTCAAAATGCCAACCATCTTCTCTTATTATCGATAAATTGGCATAATTGTCGCAACACTGTCCGAAAAGTTCACAACCGATATTTCTCCTTGGATTATAAGCAGCCACATTACCTGGCATATAGACAAAACCATATACACCACAGGTATAACCTTTTTCTGTCATAGTATATGGCATACCAGCCCTAAGAATAAAATATTTCACTCCCAAAATAGGCGAGTTTAATTTATCACAATATTCTGCGAAACCATTGTTACCATCAATATTCAAATCGTCTTTATCATTAACAGCAGGCCCTTCAGAGCTACTCCATGATCTCGTATAATATACAAGTAGTATACCATCTTTTTTTGCCTCAATAGTAAATTTTGTGGCATTGTTCTGATCCTCACGCACTCTAGCAAAATGAGAAACTTCCATATTAAATATAGTCTTCTGATTAGAAGTTATCTGACCATTTGTATTTGTCGGCGTAATCGTCACACCATCCAAAGAAATAGATGATGGCATAGATTGCGACGTAAAGAAATAACGGTTATCTGCATGTGCTGAGACAACCATTAGGAAGAACATCGTGAAAACGAACAATAGAACTATAATTCTGTCTATTTTCTTATTTTTCATAGAATAATAATGGGGTTTAGTTTAGTGTAAGAGTTAAGTTTTATTACAATGGGCAAAATTACAACATTTTTACTAAACTACCAAATAAACATCCATATTTTCCACACAAATTCATTATTTTAACAATTAAGACTTCTATTTTTATATAAAACATCCATAAAATCCACTAACATAATAGATATAATAACGTGAGTTCGATGAAATAAAGGGAAACGGATTTATCTATTTATCTGAAGAGATTAATGCGATACACTAGTGTCCACTAAAATCTTTTAACATTATCAGCCTTGACATTTTGTCATTT
>CAMKEM010000084.1 GCA_946411565.1 uncultured Prevotellaceae bacterium
AGTTAAAAACAGCTTGCTGTTTGCCATATAGCCAATTCGTCGAACTCACGTTAAAATAGGAGATAAGGCAATAACGCTTATCTCCTATTTTAAAGATTATTGTAACGTGAATTCGATGAATTAATGCTGCAAAGAATGGCAGTCCAGTCTTTCCTTCAGAGTGCGATAGTCTTCAAGCACATTCCAGATGGCATCTTCGGAAAGGACACCTCGTTTCAGAGTATTGGGTAGCCTCCCTTGCTCATCGTCGGCAAGATCTTGTTTCCACGTATCACTACCATAGTAGGTGTCAAGCTCATGGAGAGCCTCTTGCACAGACTCGTACTCATCGAGAGCTTCGTTCAACACTCTCAACGCATGATTCACTCGCTCCAGATTTCGCTCCATACGTTCTATTCGTTCTATCTGTTTCATTCTGAATATTATTGGGTACAAACAATGATCAAATAAATAACGTGACTTTGACGAATTTTCTTTTGCTATCGCATAACATTAATTGTGACATTAATTTTCTCACTATGGCTCATCAAGCTAAAGCAAGTCATGTCTAAATTAATGTGTTAAACCAAAGTACAAGCATTTTATTTTCATCGAATTCACGTTAAATCCAAAAGAAAAAGGCGCAAGGACGCTGAGTTTCTATGAAAACAGGAATCACGGAATTAACGACTTGCGAGCTTGTTGAGCTTGCGAAGAACTTCCGCTTATTGGTACATTCCGTGTTCGTGAAAAGAAAAACTTAACGTCTTTGCGTCTTGCGCTTGAATATCAATAACTGACTTACTTCTTCAGCATCTTTTTGCCGTTCTTGATATATAATCCCTTAGAGGATGCTGAAACGATGCGACCTTGAAGGTCATAGACTGCGGATGACTGAGGGGCGTCGCTATTGGAATTAAGTTCCTTGATTCCTGAAGATACATTGCTGTTAGCAGACAGGGTGAGCTGACCGATGATGCAGTCACTCCACTCTGAAGCGGCAGAATAAATGGCGATTACATAGTCGCCCTGCTCGGTTACATCGAACTCGAAAGTCTGCTCGTCGATGTTGGAAAAGCTGTTTGAAGCCACATTGCCGATGTTTACGCTTGGAGTGTATGTCTGACTGGCAATGCTTGCGTTGTCTTCACGCTTCTCAATGTTCAGCTCCACGGCTCCGAAATTTGACATGTTCCAGTTGCAGATCTTGTATTTCAGCGTGTAGTGACCAGGGGCAAGGGAGAGCGTTGTGCCAGCGTCAGCAAGTCCGTACTTTGCCCATCCCTGATGCTCTTTTCCGCCAATATTGCGGAAGTAGAGACCATAGTTAAGTCCTCTTGGTGAACCTGTGAACTGCAATACGCGACAGCCCTGTGAATAGCCGTTGCTATAGCCTGTACGCTTATCATTACTGTCGAAGGTTGCCCATCCAGCAGGCAAGGCACCACCCTCGGTAAACTCCGATGAAATGGTGAATTCTGTAGTGTTCTGTAGAGTGACTTCCACAGAAGAGGTGCTTGTCTCACCGTCGTTATCTGTGGCTACGGCTTTCAAGGTGTGCTTTCCTGCCTTAGCACCAGTCAGGACTGCCTGATATGGGGCTTTATCGCAAGTGGCTAACAATGTGGTGCCGTCATAGAACTCCACCTTCTCTACCTTGCCATTTGAGTCGTCAGCCGTAGCAGTAATGGTGAGATCAGGGAAGGAAGTCTCGCCGTTTGTAGCGAAACTGATATATTTGCCTCCTGTCTTTGGTGATGTGATGCTAACGCTTGGCGCAGTTTTGTTGAGTGAATATTTCTTACAGAAATTCCAGATTTCCTTACCCGTATAAACCTGTGGTTCCTTGCAAATCCAGTGACCTTTGTCGGCAAGTTCGAGCAATCTCACCTCAACGCCATCGTTACCAGGTCCCCAGACATAGAGCTTGGAATTGAACTTATTGTAATTGTTTGTGACCTTTGCCGTTGTAGGGCATCCATTATGGTTTATCCACACGTTCAAGGCTGGCTTTGCACCGCTGTATGCGCAGGTTCCATCGCCTGTGCCATGAATATGCAGGATAGGTATAGGGCGCACATTGGCATTTGCCGTTGCACCACCCATTGGGTAACCGCTGACAGGAGCGAAGGCTGCGATGAGGTCAGGAATCTTGTTCATGGCATGATATGTGAACATACCGCCCATAGAGAAACCACCGAGATATACGCGGTTGCGGTCAATCTTATACTGTGTGACCATCTTTTCGATGATAGCCTTGACGAAATTGATGTCACGATCGCCTGAGATATCCCATGACTTATCGATGCCGTTAGGGAAGACCACGACGAACTTGGCGGTGTCGCACACAGCCTCCATGCTCACGTTGTCGTTCTTGAACTCGTTGTTCTGCATCCAGTTGGCATCCTGACTGTAGCCGTGGCAGAAGATGAGCAACGGACGGTTTTCGCCAAGATTCTTTGGTGCATACACGTTGTAAGTACGGTTAGTACCGTTTACATTTACGTTGTCTGCCTTCATTGGCAGGACTACTCCCATAAGTAATAGAAGGAGCGATAAAATGGTAGTTTTTTTCACGTTATAAAAAAAGATTTAGGTTGCAGAGAGCAACAAGAGTTTCTTGTTTTTCAATGCACAATGTTATAGATTGTTATTATGTGATTGCAAAAATAGTAATAATTCCTGAACCTGCAAAATAATTTCACAATTTTTTCGATATAAGGAGGGAGGGGAAGATAGTGAATAGTGAATAATGAATAGTGAATAATGAATTTCGATGTTGCGAATGATAGTGCTGTAAGCACGGCATAACACAGGACAGGGTATAACCCTGTCACCGAATGATACCCCACCCCATTCCAGAGCGCCGTAGGTGCGACATAATTCCATGTAATGAGGGATTAGGATTGTTATGAAAATATATCGTCCTTACAGGACTTTGGGGGATTGAGCATCGTATAGATAGGGTTCTACCCTATCCTGTGTTATATCGTGCTTTCAGCACTCTCGGTAGATTGGGGGCTTGGGATACCTCTAAACCCTGAATGATTGGGGTGCACCCTATCCTAACGTGAGTTCGATGAATTGCCTATATGACAAACAGCAAGCTGTTTTTAACTGACAATAATTACCAATCTTACCAATCTTAGTCCAATAATTCTCATTTTTATGTCTTTTTTATTGGTTGAAGATTGGTAAGATTGGTAATTATTGTCAGTTCAGCATCGAAGATGCGTTTGTTTCGAATTCGTCGAACTGACGTTATCCTAAGCTATTTCACCCCTTCGGGGTTATTCCTGCACACATTAAATATAGAGAGTTCCTAACTTGCGAAACATGAACTATATAACAATTCATTGAATTGACGTTAAGCAAAACTTTTATGCAAAAAAGCAATGAAATGAAAATATCATATCATATTTGATTTCAATTTGACAAAACAAGCCCTATGGAACCATATTGAGTAGGGAAAATTTGTGGGTATCATAACTTTTACGTAACTTTGCATTGCAAAAGATTACTCAAAAAAATAATGAAACGAAAATTTATTCTATCGCTCATATTTTCATGCGTCAGTGTAGCTTCCATAGCACAGATACAAGGTTTTGTAAAGGAACAGGATAACAACACTTCACTGGAATATGCAAACGTAACTTTCACCGCACTCGATGACTCTACAATCATCGCGTATGCCGTTGCCGACTCTACCGGCTATTTCAAACTCAACACTTCAAAAACGGAAGGTAAGGTCAATATCAGTTTTCTTGGCTACAAACCGAAGGATATTGAAGTACACAACAACACGGATCTCGGCACTATCTATCTTCAGAGAGACGAGAATATGCTTGGCGAAGTGACCGTAAAGGCTAATCGCGTTGTCCGCACAGCTAAGGGATTGAGCGTGAACGTAAAAAATACGGTTCTGGGCAAGCTCGGCGATGCAAAGGATGTATTGAAACATATCCCATTCGTTATGGTCAAGAACGAGGATATCAGTGTATTGGGCAAGGGTGAACCGCTCATCTACATCAACAACCGCAAATTGCTTGACAATGACGAGCTAAAGCAGATTCAGTCTTCTGACATCAAGAAGATAGAGGTAATTACCAATCCTGGTGCAGAATATGAAGCATCGGTAAATGCCGTAATCAAGATATACACCTCACGTCCAGTGGGTGAAGGCTTGGGTGGATATATTAGTGAAGGTGTTGAGACTGAACGTAATATATCGCACTATGGAACTGCTTCATTGAACTATCGCAAGGGCGGACTGGATATATTCGGAAGTGTGAATTATAGTAGATTTAACTATGAATATAACCAAAGGCTCACCGAACGCTATTCCAATTTGGAAATAGAAGATACGGTGGTTATAAGCGGTAATAGCACTCCATTGAACAGCAGTATTGGCTTCAACTATCAAAAGAACGATAAATTGTCGTTCGGCATGGAGTATAAGAACTTGTATTCTCCTAATAATCCTGGCAATATCTCTTCAGAACTGACAGTAAGGCAAAATTCCATGCGAAGATACTTTGCGAAAAGCGTTGATGATAGATACGAAAGCCGCAAACGACACTATATTAACGGTTACTTCAACTATAATTTCTCAGAAGAAACTTCTTTACAATTGAATGTTGACTACCTTAATCTGAGAAAGAAGGAGTCTCAGGATTATTTTGATAGCGAGGATGCTATGTTCACAAATACTGATAGCAATAACAAGCTATATGCCGGCAAACTGAAATTTGTTGCTCCTATGGCTGGAGGTAAGCTGAATACTGGTTTTGAGGGTTCATACTCCCAAAACGACAACGACTATAGGATTCTTGAGAATACAACGATTGACAATGAGCTTAGCAACTCAAAGAATACGGCAAAGACAGGGCTTTTCTCTGCATTCGTAGAGTATGAGAGGGCATTGGGAAAAAACTGGAACATGAGTGCAGGTGGAAGGTTTGAACATGAAGAGTTCAAGTACATTCAGAACGCAGAAAACGAGACTAACACCATCAACAACAGTTTCTTCCCTTCTGCATCCATATCATACGAGAGTGATGGCATAAGTCTGGCTCTGTCTTATAAATACACAACAAGACGCCCTAACTACTCTTTGCTTAGAAGCTCCACAGCTTTGAATAATCCATACTCATACGAAGGAGGTACACCAGACCTGAAGAACGTGCAGAGAAATATGCTCTCGTTTTCACTTGGATGGAAAGACTTGCAACTTAATGTTGATTACGGAATATTGAAAAACAATTTTGTCACTGTTCTCGATATGTATAATGGAAGTGATTCAATAGTTATATTCCACCCTGTAAACATCAAGGATTTCCAGAGGATAAACATTACGGCTGTTTATTCGCCAACTCTGTTCAAAATATGGAAACCTGTGTTCACGGTTGATATCACAAAACAGTTTGTTACCTACAATGGGCAGAACTACAACAAACCATACGTTGATCTTATAATGGAAAATACGGTGAACATACCTCATAGCTTCATCTTGGGTGCTGACATAGACTGGAATTTTGAAGGAAACAATAGTATGCATGTTAATTATAATATCTTTAACTTTGACGCATACTGTATAAAGACATTCTTCAAGGATAAGCTCCGCGTGAAATTCATGGTTGAGAACCTATTCAACACAAGTTATGACGGATGGTATATGGCTACCAACGGAATATATAATGACAAATGGACGGACTACACAAGAAGGATTTTCTCGCTCTCCGTTAAATATACTTTCAACCCTGCAAAGAAGAAGTATAAGGGCGAGGCTACAAGTAGTGAGCTGAACAGATTCTAAGGCTCATTTCTGAATATAAAAAATGATAGAGATAATCGGGGCACATCATCGCGATATGTCCCGAGTATTTTGTTTATAGACATACTTTAACGTGGATTAGACGATTTTTTTTCTGTCGCATAACATTAATTGGGACATTGATGAAACATTAATTGTGACATTAATTTTTCAGTCAAAAAACAGCTTACTGCCATATAGGCAATTCATCAAACTCACATTATTTATGTGTTTTTTCCCGTTTTTCTCTTTCGTTTGGATAAAAATCTGTACCTTTACACCCAACTCCAAATAAAATACGGACTTTTATGAACAAAAGAAACATCCTGATACTTCTATTGCTGTGGCTCATGATTGTGGGAGCCTCAGCACAAACGTATAGGCTGTTTACTACCGAGAACGGATTAACGAGTAGCCTGGTAAACTATATCTTTGAAGATAGATATGGGTTGATCTGGATTGCATCAGAGGATGGACTAAACAAATATGATGGCGTTAAGATAACCTCCTACAAGCATAGGGAAGGAGATGAGTCATCGTTGGCAAGCAACTATGTGAGTATGCTAATTGAAGATGCGCAGGGCAATTTAATAGTTAGTACATATAATGGCTTGCAGATATACAGGCACGACACAGACGATTTCTCGCCTGTGGGTGCTACTCCCGAAGGAAAGTTAATGAAGGTAAACATTAACAGACTGATGCTGGAGAAAGATGGTAGATTATATGGAACGGGAGATGTTTCGTGTGAGATAAGGACAAAGGGAAAGGATAGAATAGAGGTTCTAAGAATGGCAAAACCATACTTTTCAAGTCAGACGACAGATGAGTTTACTGAGAAACGAAACATCCGCACCACATTGCGATATGACGATAGTCATTTGCTTTTAGGTACTGATGGCGATGGGGTGAAACTATACGATGAAATTAAACACACATATATTGACTATCCGCTTGATATACCGAATATTCCACAACAGTTGCAGAAAGTTCATCATCTTATGCGTGACAGAAGTGGGAACCTATGGATTGCACTCTATCAGAAAGGTATAGTGATGATGTCACGCCATAAGGGAATGTTCGGTTATATAGGTTCAAGAACATCTCAGAAGAATCTTATAGGCTCACATTGTGTACAATCAATAGTGAAGAGCCGTAATGGAGGCATGTGGGTAGGCACAGATGGCGATGGATTGTATTATCTCGAAGGTAATAAGTCGCAGCACATATCAGAAGGTGTACCTCCCATGATAAATGCCTTGATGGAAGACTCAGAGGGAGCACTCTGGATAGGCTCGTATGGCTATCCTTGTTGTAGGCGTGTCAATGGAGTGTCAGGCAAGGTTCAGGGACTCCCCGATTTCCCTCGTGTTTTTTGCATCAGGGAAGACCGCCAGCAAAGAGTATGGCTTGGCACTATGGGGAATGGCCTGTATTGCTATGATCTAAGCAAACATAGCATTTGGCATATTGACTATAAGGGAATGAACCGCTTTGTGAATTGCATCTGTATCCTGTCAAATGGCGATGTCCTCGTAGGAACATTCAATGGTATATACAATATCAGCAAGCACCAAAACCTATGTCCGAAAAAGATAGTTTATACTATATATGAGGATACAAGAGGAAGATTATGGATTGGTACATCCGAAGGCTTGACTGTTATTGACAAGAACAAGCAGAAAACATATACCACATCCGATGGAATGGGGACAAATACTGTCTTTGCCATCTCTGAGGATGAAGAGGGAAAGATTTGGTTTTCCACAAACACTGGTCTCTCATGCTTTGATGAGCATGAAAGTGTCTTCACCAACTATTCTGCAAGAGACGGACTTCAAGGCAATGAGTTCTCAAAAGGTGCTGTCGTCAGGGATGACGATGGTACGCTTTGGTTTGCCGGAAATGAGGGCATAACGTATTTTTCATCAAGAAACGTCAGTCAGATAAGTTTCAATTTACACCCTCGAATCACCGCTTTATATATCAATAACGAGGCTATCAATACAAAGACACTTACTGGAGGGAAGGTCATTATTGACAGTTCTATATTAGATTCTCAAAATTTCAGCATAGCCTACGAGAATAATTCATTCAGCATAGAACTGTCAACCGTAGAGATTGACCGTCCCGCAGGATGCACATACTGCTATTCACTCGATAATGGTGAGTGGATATCCATTCCTGATGGCGGACATATCATTTCGTTCAGTAACCTTGATGCTGGCTGTCACCTACTCCGCTATGCCGTTGAGTATAACGGCAAGCGTTCTGAGGCAAAGGAGGTGAGCATAGAGATACGTCATCCGTGGTGGGGAAGTGTATGGGCAAAGACTGTGCTGTGTCTGATAGTTGTTATAATAGCAACCTTGATATATTTCTGGATTCGCAGCAAGGAAAAGGTTAAGGCACTTGCCTTGATATCACATAAGATACGCACTCCGATGTCGCTCATTATTAGTCCTCTTATCCAACTCATAGACAATGATCATGACGAACAGCGACAAAAGACCTACAATCTTATGCTACATAATGCTCAGAGACTTCTGCATCTTGCAGCTCAGGCAACTGACGAAGAGCCTATAGGGCCAGTTCCTGGCATAGAATCAGAATACAATGTTTCAACCGACCTTCAGCAATCGCGCACCACAAGGCATCTCGTTATCGTGGAAGATGATGACGAGGTGAGGAAATACCTTTGCGAACAGTTTTCCACCGACTACCATATACATGAGGCGACAAACGGTAAACAAGCCTTGCAACTCATATTCGAGAAAAAACCTGACGCAATAATAAGCGATGTAACCATGCCTCAGATGGATGGTATAACACTATGCCGAAAACTGAAGAAGAACATTCAGTTAGCCCATATTCCTGTCATTCTGCTTACTGCACGTGCCGATGAAGAAGCTACGCTTCAGGGCTTGGGCATAGGTGCAGACGCATATATTACCAAACCATTCAACATAAAGATATTACGCCAGAAAATATCTAACCTCATACAACTTCGCCAACAACTCCGTAATGTCTATCAGGGAAAGCAACTACAGGAGGACAGATTGGAAACAATTGAAGCAGAAGACTATGAAGACAAGCTCATGGAGCGATTGATGAATGTTGTCAACAACCACATAGGCGATGCCGACTTTTCCATAGAAACACTATGTGAGGAGGTAGGCATAAGCCGAGCCAGCCTACATCGAAAACTAAAGGAGAAAACCAACCAGTCAACAAGCATCTTCATAAGGAACGTCCGACTGAAGCAGGCTGAGAAGCTCTTGCTCGAAACAAACCTTCACGTAAGCGAGATAGCCACGAAGGTAGGCTTCAAGCACACATCATATTTCATCAATTCGTTTCGTGAACTCTATGGAATGTCACCTAATGAATGGAAAGAGCGTGAGAGAAGTAAATAATTGTCAGATAGGGAGTTATCTTATTCCATGATTTTCTGAAACATTATTGCAATAATAAGAGACGCGTTTTTTTGCAAAATAGCATTTGGAGATGTTATCTTTGCAGAAACTAAAACGCGTAAAGTTATTAATGCAATATGAAAAAACGTAATTTCCTTCTCCTGACAGCTATTATGATATTGTCAGGCATACTCTCCTCCCTGACAACAAGGGGTGCATCGGGCTTCAAGAATCCTGTGCTCGGTGGATTTCATGCAGATCCAAGCGTATGTAGGACGGGTGATGATTTCTATCTCGTAAACAGCACCTTCCAGTATTTCCCTGGTGTGCCAGTATTCCATAGTAAGGATCTGGTGAACTGGGAGCAGGTGGGCTACTGCCTCACACGTCCTTCTCAGGTGGATTTGAAGGGTACAGATGGTAATGCCGGAATCTATGCCCCTACTATCAGATATAATGATGGGCGATATTATATGGTGACAACGGTATTCCCTTCACGCCGCCATTTCTATGTATGGACAGATAATCCTTCCGGGGAGTGGTCAGATCCAATAATAATCGACTTTGCTATCGGAAGCTGTGATCCTACGCTTTTCTTTGATGAAGGCAAATGCTATTTCCTATGGAAAGAGGGCGATATCAAGATATGTGAGATTGATGTGAACACAGGCAAGAAATTGGGTGACATACATCATCTGGGGGTTGGTCTTGGAGGGCGTTACCCGGAAGGACCACATATCTATAAGAAAGACGGCTACTACTATCTGCTACTTGCTGAGGGTGGTACTGAGCATGGGCATCATGTCAATATTCTGCGTAGTAAAAACCTGTTCGGTCCTTATGAGTCTAATCCTGCCAATCCTATTCTCTCACATTTCAACATGAAGATGCAGAACAGTCCTATTCAGGGACTCGGACATGCAGATCTTGTTCAGGCTCCAGACTCTTCATGGTGGATGATATGCTTAGGCTACAGAACAAGCGGATACTTACAGCACGTTATGGGGCGTGAGACTATGCTTGCACCGGTGGAATGGGAGAAAAACGGTTGGCCTGTGGTGAATGGTGACGGCACATTGCAGGTAGATATGAAATGTAAGACCTTGCCGTTAGTGCCTTTGGCAGAAGACCCTGTAAAGGAAGAATTTAACTATGCGGAACGACATGCTCCCAAAGACAGCTATCATTCCTTGGGCTTGCCTATGGGCTGGATGAGTCTTTGTAACCCGGATTATACAAAATACTCACTCACGGCGCATAAGGGTTTTCTGCGTCTCTATCCCAGCACCATAGACCTAAGTGAAACGGCTTCACCAACCTTTGTTGCACGTAGGCAGACAGAACTGTCTTTTTCTGCAACGGCAAAGGCAGACCTCACACATCTTACGGAAGGAATGCAAGTGGGCATTACTGCCTATGCCACTTCGTTGAGCCACTATGACTTGGTGGCAGAGAAGAAAGACGGGAAGATTATCATAAGGCCAAATGTGCGTCTTGGTCAGACCAATCATAGTGGAAACAATCAAATAACCTTGAATGGTAACTACGCCTATCTGCGTATAACCTCTGACAAAGACTACTATTATATGATGGCATCTACTGACGATGCAAGCTACATTACGCTTGCCAAGATGGAATATCGATACCTAAGTACGGAGACAAATGGCGGTTTCACCGGAGTAATGCTCGGACTATTTGCGCAGAGCAATAGTGAAAACGATAAAGGATATGTTGATATAGACTGGTTTGAATATGAAGTAAAAAAATAAAGGAAATATGAAGTATTATAACATTTGGAAAATTGCGTTATATATTGCGCTGACAGTATTTACGACATCATCATTAATGGCACAACAGTTACCCAAGGTGGAGAAAAAGCATGGCACTTGGCAGATGACTGTAGATGGAGAGCCATATCTTATGCTGGCAGGGGAACTGCATAACTCATCTACAGGCAGCAGTCATTATATGGCAGACACCTGGCAACGTATGGCAAAAAAGAACCTGAATACGGTTATTGCCGCAGTATCATGGGAATTAGTAGAACCAGAAGAGGGGAAATTCGATTTCTCGCTTGTTGGAGAAATGATACGTGGTGCACGTGAGTCTAATCTCCGCTTGGTACTACTATGGTTTGGTTCATGGAAGAATGGCATGTCAAGTTATGTGCCTGGCTGGGTGAAACGCGACACGAAGCGTTTCCCATTGGCTCACTTCAAGGATGGAGAGCCTATAGCTGCATTATCGGCATTGGGCAAGAATGCAATGGAGGCTGATACGCGGGCTTTTGGTGAACTGATGAAATACGTCAGGCATGAGGATAGCATAGCACATACGGTAATTGCCGTTCAGATAGAAAACGAAGTAGGCACGCTTGATGCTGCTTCAAGTTGGGCAGGAGGTCCCAACCGTGCTATGCGTGACTATTCTCCTTTGGCTGAGGAACATTTTAGAAGACAGGTGCCCACAGAACTTATCAATTATATGAAGACTCACAAAAAGCAGTTGCAACTGGCATTGCTTACAGCCTGGGAGCAACAGGGATGCCGTAGCAAAGGCTCTTGGGAAGAGGTATTCGGATGCAGCGACAAGGATAATCCACTTGAAGTGAAGCACGACAACATTGTTGAAAGTGAACGATGGAAGTGGCAGTTCCCATATTTTACGGAAGAACTCTTCAATACATGGAACTATGCCTCCTATATGGAATCACTTGCTAAGACTGCAAAAAACATTTATCCGTTACCCCTTTTCGTTAATGCCTGGATAAAAGGTGATTTCAGGGAGCCTGGTAAATATCCATCTGGAGGTCCACATCCTCATTTGGCAGATATATGGCGTGCTGCCGCTCCCGATATAGACCTGTTGTGCCCCGACATATATTCTACAGAGCTGTTTGATTGGGTAATGGAGCGTTATGACATGGCCGACAATCCTGTAATATTGCCAGAGACACGTTGCTCATCTGATGGTGCTGCACGTGCATTTTATGCCTTTGGCCGTTATCAGACTCTCTGTTACTCGCCCTTCGGCATTGACGGAGGAGGTATCATGAATAGTGCCGACCCGCAAGATCATGCCTATGACAAAGCCTATAAATTGCTCAGGCACCTTACACCATATATCGTGAAGTATAGACGTGAGCACCGTATCAACGGCTTGTTGCTCGACGGTGATACCCGTAAGACTGACAGTATCCGGATGGGGCGCTACATAGTAGCCGTATCACCTTACAGTACAAGTCAGGCACAGGCACTTGTTGGTGTTGCTGGAGAGCAGGTAAAGATGACCGACAGGAATGTTGCTGGTGTGCTGGTGATACAGGAAAATGATAACCAGTTTCTAATAGCAGGTGGCATAGG
>CAMKEM010000085.1 GCA_946411565.1 uncultured Prevotellaceae bacterium
CTTGCGAAATCTGATAGGCAGTAGCCACGCATCCACCGCCAGCCACCTGCTGCTTAGTGAGATAGACGGGAGTGCGCTGCATGTTCACCTTGACGAACATGTTGTAGTCGCTCAGCGTCTTCGGCTTAGCCTCGAAACCATAGTTGAGGAGCGGACGGATGCCACGGTACATAGACACGATGTTAGTGAACCTAGTGCGAGTCTTCATCTGTCCATCAGTACGAGGGTTAGTGATGTGAGTCACCCTTTCGCGGATAACGGTCTGGCCGCCCATGCGACTGAAAGAAAGATTGCCGGCAGAGCCAGAGATTCTTGAGATAATGCCATTTAGAATTGCCATAAGTTGCCCCCTCCATCTCCCCGAGGGGAGAGTTTATATAGCCTTAGAGCCATAACCGCCGAGAGGATTGCGGGGTTTAATTGTTAATAATGAAGTTAATAATTTGTTAGTAGTCCCCATGATTGCTCAATAGCCTGCAGTACTATCTTCAATCTCTCCCCTAAAAGGGGAGTAGGTGGGGGCCTCGTGGTGAGGTCTTGATAGGGCTTTGGTCTGGAATTGCATTTGATTTGCTTTTTCACTTTCCTGCACCCCTCACTATAATTATACCCAAACATTCGAAAATTTGGGTTACCCGTTTGTACCCCATATATACCCCGAAATTTCAATTATTTCAAAAATTTCAATTAATTAGAGACACACGCTGCCGAAAATGTGTTCACAGAACTCTATTATATATATAAATAAATATTTATTTATATATATAATAGATATCATTCTTACTTAGATATGCGTGCATTTTTTAAATTGAAATAATTGAAATAATTGAAATGACGCTTGTGTGAGTAGGTATCAGAAATGTTAGTTTTGCAATATCATAATCGTGCGTCTGCGATTACCCCAAAATTTCAATTATTTCAATTATTTCAATAAAAAAAGATACACATATCATTGGGGTTGTATGCGTAAAATGACTGATAATGAGCTTGAAGTAAAAAAGGAGAATTCTCCGCTTGCGCGGGGTAAGGGAGGATAATCATCCTACAACGGCAAGCTATGAATTTGGAAAGTAAATTGCGAGAAAATTAATTCAGTAAATTCTTTTGATTAACATGAATCCGATGAATTCACAAATAAGCTATAAACGCAACTTCGTTGCTTGTTTTCAACCGAAAATTTCCGACGATGACCAGAAAATTTAACTCAGAAAATTTTATTTTTTGCGAGAATTTTCAGGTATTTCGTGGAAAACAAAAAGCCGTTTGCCGCTAAAATAACGTGAATTTGATGAAATTTGACGCTGCGCTCGGCTACGTGAGATTCACGTCAACTATATGTTCGTTGTGAAAAGTAAGCGGTTATTTCAATTAAAAAGATGCACGCATATCCCCTCTAAATCACTGTTCCCTCGTCAAAGCTCAGTGGGGTGAACTTGACGAGGGATGTCGGTAAAAATCAATATGTAATGCTCCGAGTGTTGCAGAGACTATATTCGATGTCTCTAACCAATCTTATTGCCTCGTCTTTACTTCAATGTGATTAGATACTGTCTAACAGAGATTTCAAATCGACATTTTTCTTGATTTGATTTTTAATCTTTTCTACTTCTTTGCAGCACTTCTGGTAATTGAGATGACAAAAGTGCCCCCAAGGATTTAATATCAATAAATTAGATGTTTTATCATATAGATCTTCATTTTCTTCTCCTGTGTGAATATCTATTGTTTTTAATGTCTTATATAAACCTTCAGACTCACCAATCGCGACTCTTGGAACTTGTTCGAATAAGTCAGTCCTTCTTTTTTTAAAGAGAATTCGTAATATTTCTGTCTGTGGTTGAATGTGAATTCCTATATATGTATAACGGGAATTTACTACAACTATATTCTTATTTCCCAATACTTTTATAAATTCTTCTTGGGCCATTTTTATGTTATAATTTCTCTCCTTACTCTTAACACATGTTTTTTGTGCAAATAAACAGCCAATACGTTCTTCTATATATTCTTTTCTTATATTTTGAGATTCAAAAATATTATCGTCATAGAATTTTATATAATCTTGAAGAAGTGGCAATTCTATATTTTTTGCGAATCCAAGATAGTCTATATCATAATATAAATCAAGTAAATTTATATATTTATCAACGGACTCACTTTTATATATAGTTCCCAAAATTCTATCTTGGTCATTCTTTGCATCTTCAGCAATAAAACGCGCAGCAAAATACTCCATTAATGATTTGTGTACCCATTTATACTCATTTCCGTCTTTACAAAAAAGTGGTACAGATGTCAGCATATCATTAAAGAAATCGGATTCATTGAAATTTAAATTGACACATCGCTTTTTAGCATCTTTTATTATTGCTATAATAGTAGTATCATTAAATTGTATTTTATTTCCTACCAAACAAACAAATCCAACATATCTCAGTATTCTACTAAAGTCATCAATTGCCAATCCTGATTTTTTTTGATGAGCTTCAATACCTTTTGAAAAATCATGAGCATCAAAAAATGCTTCGTAAACATTACTGTAAAACAAATGCTTTTTTATTGGAATCTCATGTTTGTGATTGTATGCAGAAAAAAGCAAAGACACAAGAAGTGGGTTCTTTAAATATTCATCAATAGACCTATATTCTCCAGATTTAAGCGCTTTTATAATTTTATTAGACATCTCTTTGTCGGAAGTCATATCGTATTTTTTTAATAATTCAAAGGCTTCTTCTTTAGTTAAAGCCATTATTTTAAATGCTTGGAAATCCCCGAAAGTTGACAACCCATCTTCTGGTCTGGATGTCAAAATATAGTAATTATCTGTTCCTGCTTTAGAAATAAAAGATTTAATGTCTTGTGTAACTGCAATTCTGTCTGCTAAAGAAATCTCATCATATCCATCAAGGAAAAAAATGAAACCTCCTTTTTGTATAAGTTTTAACAACAATTCTTTATCAAATTCTTTTGATAAAGAATTCAATCCTTCATGAATCTCTGTTATAATGTCATGGTTTTTCCTTAGTCTATTCAACTCAATATAAATAGGAATACCAACATCTGCTAAACTATTGTCTATTATATCAATAAACATTCGTCTAGTAATAGTTGATTTTCCCATACCAGCAGTATCGGTAATCAATATTTTCTTGTACTTTTTTATTAATTCTATGGGTAATTTGTCTATTTTTGCTGTTACCTCCTTTTTGTCATTATATTGATTTTCTTTTATCAATGTCTGAGCTACATAAATATCCTTTAATTTCAACTGCGTGTTACTAAAAACAAGAGTATTGATAAACGAATACTTTTCATAAGTTCGTAATATATATTCCTCAAAATGTTCTGCTTTCGGAATCAAGTCTTCGTTATATTTATCTTTGCACGATTCTACAAATTTATCAATTAGTGGAACAATCAATTTCTTTGTTAAATTTTCTACCAAAGGCTTTGCTACCATTGTCATTGCTGCAGTTTCTAATACCATATCTTTTCAATTTTTCTTCATCTCTGCTCTTTGCCGAGATGTAATTTAATTAATATTTTTATTTACACACAATATTATAATACAATACTTTACATGTAAAGTACATTACCTATTCGAGGTGAGAGAATCACCAAGGAGGGATGGGTATCCTTGCTTCATTGAAATGTGACATAAGCTATTTTTTCTTTATTAATTCGTTATATAATGCTAATCCCTTTACCGTAAGCAGATACTTCTGGCGTGGGTGGCGAGGGGAATTAGGATAGAGTAATTTCACCAATCCATCTGTGATAGAAGGATTTAGCGAATATTCGAGAAAATTCTCTCTATCTTTTAATCCTACCTTCCCCATTAATTCTTTGGTCGATAATTGTTCTTCACCTAATGCCAAGACCACTCTAATGACGTTTTGATTGTTGGTGCGAATTAAACTTGTCGGGGTACTTGTCGGGGTACTTGTCGGGGTACTTGTCGGATACTTGTCCTGTACTTGTGGGGTGTTTAGATTTGGCTGCACACTCCATTCTGCCGTTGGATGAATATGCAGATAGCGGTTACGCAAGTCCCACTGTTCTCCCAATAGCAGATTACGGAAGAAACGCTCAAGATATATTGGGGTATAGTCTATCCCCTTTGATACGTTATGATAGTTGGCACGAACCAATGCGTTACGGAAATACCATGAATGATTTGCAAACAGGTCATTGTTCACATCAAAACCCAGAGAGCGCAGATATTGTATAGTGAAAACGGCTGTGGTACGGGTATTTCCCTCACCAAAGGCGTGTATCTGCCATAATCCAGAGACGAACTTTGTCAGATGACTTATCATTTCATCTTGGCTCTTTCCTTTATAGCTATATTCACGTTCCTGTTCTAAATCATAGTCGATAGCGCGGTGCAGGTCTTCCCAGTTAAGATAGAGCACGGTATCACCTTCAAGTACCCACTCCTTTTTCGTAATGTCGTATTTACGAAGTTCCCCAGCATGTTTCATCACACCTTCGAAAATGCGACGATGAACAGACTGATAGCCGCCTGTGCTGAAATCGAAGGTAGGACTTGACAATACTTTTACGATATTCGATGAAACACGGTCTGCCTCTTCCTTGTCTTCATCGTTAGCATCATGGGCAGTCTTGGTAATATAGTATTGATTGACGAGTTCACGCGCTTCATCTATCGTAATATCTCCTTCAATATGCCGACACGCCGTGTGTTGCAGATAGCTCGAAACCTTCAAGCCATCTACAGCCTGAAGACCTATAGCCGTCTGCCAATATCCAGCCTTTTCCCTTTGAGAGGGTTCTCCTTGACGGATATATTCGTCAAAATTCAAATATCCTTCCACCATATATGAGATTATGTTTATAGAACAAAGGTTGTGACCTTTGACTCACATGGATGCTCGTTAGTGAATAATGATTTAATTCAAAACACAAAGATAGTAAAAAAAGGAAAAACAGCAAAGTTTCAGGGAAAATATTTTAAATGATTGTATTTTTCTGTTGATTTTCTTTGATGATAAAGGAAAAAATTGTATCTTTGTGTGATAATTTGTATTATCTACGTGAAAATCTAAACGGTAAGGAAAAAGCGTAAAACTGATGCAGTATTCTACTAAAATAGATAGGACAACTGAGACGTTGAATGATGTTGCTACGCTTGTGGCACACATTGAGGAGGACAGGGTGTTGGCGGCAATCTTGAACAAGAGGTTGTCGCATGATGACATAGTGGAATATACGTTACACCTGCGTGAGAAATGCTCTCGTCAGCAGAGGGAGATTGAATCGCTGAGGAAGTTCTCAAAGACATTCAACAAGGAGTTTGCCACAAATCATAATAAGTGTTTCTCTACTGCGAAAAGGCTGTTCGGGGTTATAAGGAGCAATATGAGCGAGACTCTGAAGCTGTTGAAGAGATTCTGCCCAAGGGTTATGGGACAGCCTCATGTGGCAGAGGGTGAGGAGCAGAAGGCTTCTGTCATCGACCACTCAATGCTGAGCCGTGCGGTGCCTTATTCTCCTGTGTTTTTTGGCATGGAGGGATGCGACAGTTGCGTAAAGGAGTTTATTGACGAACTGCTGCGCTTCTTCAAGGATGTGGAGGAGGCTGTGCTGATGTGCGAGGATGTGTTGCAGGAGGAGAGCATAATACGCAAGGACACGGCACGCTGTCTGCGTCTGTATGAGCAATGCTGCGAGGATGTGATAGAGCGCTCGTATGAGTTTATTGAATATTTTGGCGAGGAAGGTTTTGCCAAGGAGGACAGTATGTCGGCTGAGATGCACAAACTGCCGTCGCTCCAGGATTTTGTCAGCGGGCATTTCCACATGCACAACAAGAATGAGTTTCAGATTCACGTGCTTCACAAGGCGTATAGTGAGGGCAAGGCGAATGACCTTAGTGACATTGAGACTTTCCTCTGGCCTACGGATCACACAACGGCGATTAGGGCTCGCGTGATAGTAGAGCATTTTGACGAGCTGAACCCTCGTGGCAGACAGGTGGGTAACTCTGGGCGGTATCGTCTGAGCGGCAAGCATCTGGCGGTGTTTATGAAGTGGTGTGAGGTGAAAGATACGAAGAAGGAGAAGTATTTCGTAGAGAGGTATTTCAACGAGGCGTATCACGGAGTTTATGACACGATAGCCTCTTCTACCTTGAATACAGCAAAGAACAAGCTGCTGCGTGATGACACGGGAGAAAGGGAGATAAGGGATGAGATTGAGCGTATAGCAAGTAAATATTGTGCTTGAGAATTGGATTAGTCGCATGGCGGTTAATCCGATTTTCGTTTTATGGGTGCACTTGTCGTTGGGAATGCGGCAGGTGCACTCTTGTTTTCGTTACGACTTTGGGGTGAGACAAAGGGGAGTGTATGGTGTTTCGTAACGAGAGTGGAGAGTGTCGTAACGAGAGTGAGGGAGAAGTGTCGTCTTTATAGTTAGCGCGTTGCTGAAATGCTGATTTTCAGCACTTTTGTTACGAGAGTGAGGTTACAATAAATTCTTTGGATAGGTTGTGGGGAATG
This sequence comes from uncultured Prevotellaceae bacterium, assembly GCA_946411565.1. GTDB lineage: Bacteria > Bacteroidota > Bacteroidia > Bacteroidales > Bacteroidaceae > Prevotella. The sequence goes on from CAMKEM010000085.1 coordinate 6,525, forward strand.
CTTAATTTTGCCAACGAATTCAAGACAACGGACAGCCGGCTGTTCCATTTATTAACCAAAGGGTAATATGAATTCAAACGCAGAGGCGCGAAGACACAGAGATATATTTTTGGGGGAACACAGAAGACACGAAAGAAACGAAAGATTTCGTGCTCAAAAATAAAACTTTGCGACTTAGCGTCTTAGCGTTTTGAAATATTTATAGAGCCCGCCTAAAACATTAAGAAGATGGAACAAAATGTTCTTACTGAGAACGCAGCGCTCAATAATATGCTGCATGGTATTTTGAAGAATCAGCAGGTACTGGCTGAGGCTTGTGGGGTAAAACTGCCTTTCATGGAGGATGGTATGCCTACATTTAATAATATGTGCGAGAAGAGTGGTGGGGTGAAACTACCTCGTAAGCTTCAGGTGCGTATGCTTAGTGATTCTGCCTTTGACATGGCGGTAGAGGAGGGGTATATCCGTATGACGGACGATGGGCATCTGGTGTGGATGCTTGGCAATAACACGCTTCTGGCTTATTTCCTCGGCAGACTGTTTTGCGGGGATAGTGCCTACTTCAGCAGAGGAAGAGGTATGAGAATTTGGCAGAAGGGTGAAAGGTGCTTTCCTGCCGCAGAACTGCAAAGGCTATTCGGGGTAAGTACTCTGAAACAGCTACGGCAGAAGCGGTGTTGCAGGGCTTTGCCAGAGCATTATGAGCTTGTTGATAAACTTTTCTGAATTTTTTTCTAATATAGTAACTAATACATTCTTAGATTGTTACACTCCCATAATGAACCTTCGGGATAGATATGGGAAACCCATTTTAGGGAGGCGTAAGGGTATAATTAAAGTGTAAAGGTTTTGAAAATCATAATAAATCATATTACAATTATGAAAAAGAAAATGAAGCGTGTTCAGCCTCTCAATGAGGCACAGCGCAAATTGGTTGAGATGAATGTTTCATACGCAATGAACATGGGTATAAAATTCAAGGCGATAGGGTTAGCCAAAGGCATTTCTTGCGAGGATCTTCAGCAGGAGTCGTGCATAGGACTATGCGTTGCTGCAAGTAAGTATGATGCAGAGAAAGGTGCGGACTTCAAGACTTATATGCATTTCTGGTGTGAAAGGTATATCAGAAGGGCGATCAAGCAAGAGGATTGTGCCATTGATGAGGATATAGAGTGCATCTCTGACGTTATGCCTGATGATGAGGAGGAGGCTCAGAAGGAGAAAGAGGCGCATGTCGCCTTGCTGCTAAACTCTCTTAACGAGCAGGAGAGGAAGGTGATATGTCTTGTCTTTGCCCTACCCTACTGCAAGGAGGTGACTTGCAACGAACCTAAGGGCTTTAAGGAGGTGGCTCGTATTATGAATCTGAGGCCTACAAGGGTGCATCAGATTTATGACAAGGCATTGACGAAGATGGAGGGGCGGAGAGATATATTCTGAACACGGAAATCACAGAAAAAACGAACTTCGTTTCTTTAGTGTATTCTGTGTTCGTAAAAAAAAGGAAAACTCTGTGTCTCTGCGTGTTTGCGTTTGGAAAAATAGATTTATTCAATAATTTAATTCAAGTGTATTATGCAAAAGATTGAAGGTATTGCTACATTTAGTGAGGGTGGTTTCAGCTTTGAGAGCGGACTGCCAGGTAATGAACAGGTTGTTGAGGCTCAGTCAATGATGGGGCGGCTCGGTATCAAGGCTAATGGTTGCGTGGATTTCCGTAGGGATGCTCGCTGCACTAATCTTCCGCCTGACATCAACACGGTGACGGACAATGAGAAGTATAAGCTGAAGCGCACTACTCGCCACTATATCGTGCAGATCAAGGTGCCTATCATTGAGAGTCGTGAGGAGACTCAGGAGTGCTTTCTGGATATAGTGCCGAAGGTTATCGGGGATATTACTCTTGACCGTAGGGAGATGTTCGGGAAAGTTGTGGCCTAAAACCCCACCGCCCTCTGTCACCGAACTCGGTGACAGAACTCGGTGACAGAGGTAGATAGGTAATTCGTAATTTGTAATTATTTGGCTGTGTTTCGTTTTAGTTTTGTAAATAGTATTGCTGGGAAGGCGCAGGAGGTGAGCCGCCAGCTTTTCCACGAGATAATTACTCGTGAGGATGTGAAGAATACGTGCGACTTGATAGCGAAGGCTACGAGCACGGATGAGATTGGTAGGTTGAAGCGCGGACTGCCTGCTTTCTGCTGGCATGCGTGGTTTGACGAGGGTAAGCGTAAGAACTATGCTGCGCATCCGTCTGGTCTCATAATGCTGGACTTGGATCATGTGGAGAAACCGCGTGAGGTGTTTGAAAATGTGGCTGAGTCGGCAAAGGCAATGGGATTGCTTGCCGCTCATGTCACACCCTCGACTATGGGTCTGCGACTTGTGTTTCCTGTTCCTGAAGGGATGGATATTGTGGAGGCGCAGGGGTATTACGTCAAGGCTCTCGGATTGAAGAATGTGGATGCGTGTACGAAGGACTTGGCAAGACTGAGCTTTTGTGTGCCGGAGGGGTATTGGCTGTATGTAAACGAAGAAGCGCTATTTGAAGGAACAGCACAACAGCCCCAGCAGCCCCTCACCCGTCCTACGGACACCCTCTCCCCAAGGGGCGAGGGGGATGTTAGTAATGAACCTTCAAAGGAGAAATCAATAGATACACAAACGGAAGATGCACAACAAGAGAAAAAGGCAACACACACTTTCCCTACCCACTACGTGCAGAATGTAACTTTTTCCTCTCCCCAAGGGGCGAGGATGCCCGTAGGGCAGGTGAGGGGCTGTTGGGAGCAAGGTTACTCTATCCCTTATAATCTCCTTGTTTCCTGCTTAGAAGAGCTTCTTGGCGGTATTCCTGCGCATGGATCGCGTAATAACTTCATATTCTCGATGGCGGCATATCTGAGGTATGTGTGCGATGATGATCCAGAGTGGATAGCGAGCATTCTGCCGACGTATGGAGAGGCAAGGGATAAGTGGCGCAGGACTATTGATTCTGCGTGTCAGAGGGCGCAGTATAAGGCGATGCCGCAGATAGTGAAGCGTGCTATAGAGAATGCGACAAAGCGGTGTAAGGTGGAGAAAGGGGAGAGTAATGCCAGTGGTGAGGATATGCCGCCTAAGATGCCTGAGAAACTGCCGAAACTCATTCAGCATCTTACGAAGAACGTGCCGGAGGTGTGTAGGCCTGCCGTGGCTAATGCCGTGTTTCCTGCCCTTGCCGCGCATCTCAACGGCGTTAAGTTCTGGCTGATTGACGGTACGGAGAAAGAGGCTACGTTTATGTGCGTGACTATGGCGAGGCAGTCATCGGGCAAGAGTGCGGTGAATAAGCCGATAGAGTATATTGTGGCTGATATAGTGGAGCGTGACGAGCTGAACCGTAAGCGTGAGCAGGACTGGAAGGATGCGTCTGCCAACAAAGGGGCTAACAAGGAGAAGCCTAAGCGTCCTGACGACCTATGCGTGCAGGTTCTTGTATCGGATATGACTAACGCGGCTTTTGTGCAGAGAATGAAGGACGCTAACGGAAGGTATCTCTACACTAATCTTGAGGAGCTGGATTTGCTAAAACAGTTGCAGACAAACGGCACTAAGGATGTGGGTAAGATAATATGCCTGTGCTTTGACAATGGCAAGTACGGTCAGGAGCGTGTGGGTACGCAGTCGGTTACTGCCCGTGTGGATGTGCGTTGGAACTGGAATGCGTCATCTACGATACAGAAGGGTTTGCAGTTCTTCAAGGGTAGGATGGTCGATGGTACGCTGTCGAGAGTGAATTTCTGTACTATCATTCCAGATAAGTCAAAGCCCTTTGTGTATGGCAAGTATGACGAGAAGTATGCGGAGGTGCTGAAGCCTTATATCACTAACCTTAACCTTGCGACAGGCAACATAGAATGCAAGCAGGCATTGGAGCTGGCTCGCAGAATGAGTGAGGAATGCGCGGACGAGGGTGCGCTGAGCGACGATGACGTGTATCAGGATCTGGCATATCGTGCGGTGACTATCGCCTATCAGAAGGCTATGGTGCTGTATATCGCAAATGATATGACATGGACGAAGGATATTGCGGATTTTGCGGAGTGGAGTCTGAGGTATGACCTTTGGTGCAAGTGTCATTTCTTCGGTGAGCAGGTAAGTGAGGAGAAGGCTGGGGAGAAGGTGAATATGCGCAGGGGAAGGCATAACCTTCTTGATATGTTGCCAGATTCATTTACACTTCAGAATGCCTCTGACGTGCGCTTGCAGCAAGGACTGGATGAAGAGGGATGCCGACAGATGGTTAGCCTCTGGGTGCACCGTGGCTATATAGAGGAAGACGCGACGGGTAGGTTTGCGAAGACGGATCTGTATCTTAGTCGGAGCAGGATGTAGGCTGGTGCAGTGTCAAGGAAATTTCAATTATTTCAATAATTTCAATTAAAAAAGGACACGCATATAAAGAATAAAACGCATCTCCCAATGATGAACAGCTTGCTGTTTGCCATATAGGCAATTCGTCGAGATTTGTCGCAGACCCACTGACCATAGGGAAGTAACTCACGTTAATATAACGCAGAGACGCAAAAGACACAGAGAGTTTCTTTTTACGAACACGGAATGCACTAAAGAAACGAAAGTTTTCGTCAATTCCGTGAGTTCCGTGTTCAAAAAACACCCTTTTCGTCTTCGCGTTTTAATATCTTAATTCGATGGAGGACAAAACAAAAAATCCCTATAACCGTGGGGCTATAGGGATTTGATGTTTTTATTTGAGTGATTAGAACTCTGCGTTGTTTGGAGTGCGTGGGAAAGGTATTACGTCGCGGATGTTCTGCATACCTGTCACGAAGAGGATGAGACGCTCGAAACCGAGTCCGAAGCCTGCGTGTGGGCAGCTTCCGAAACGGCGGGTGTCAAGATACCACTCCATGTCCTTCATTGGGATGTTACGCTCCTTGATTTCGTTGAGAAGCTTGTCGTAGCTCTCCTCACGAACTGAACCACCAATGATCTCACCAATCTGTGGGAAGAGAACGTCAGTTCCCTGTACGGTTGGAGCCATCTCCTTACCGTCAAGAACAGGGTTCTTCTCGTCTATCTTCATATAGAATGCCTTGATAGCCTTTGGATAGTTGGTCATGATGACTGGCTTCTTGAAGTATTCCTCTACGAGGAAGCGCTCGTGCTCTGATGCGAGGTCGTCACCCCAGTTGCATGGGAACTCGAACTTCTTACCCTTCTTGATAGCCTCCTGAAGAATTTCGATACCCTTAGTGTAAGGCAAACGAACGAAGTCTTCCTTCAGTACACCCTCAAGACGTGCGATGAGTCCCTTGTCAATCATCTGGTTGAGGAATTCAAGGTCGTCCTTACAGTTGTCGAGAGCCCACTTTACGCAGAACTTGATGAAGTCTTCCTCAAGATCCATAAGCTCGTCCATGTCGATGAAGCATACCTCTGGCTCAATCATCCAGAACTCTGCGAGGTGACGTGGAGTGTTTGAGTTCTCAGCACGGAAGGTAGGACCGAAGGTGTAGATAGCCCCGAGAGCTGTTGCACCAAGCTCACCCTCAAGCTGTCCTGATACGGTGAGTGATGTCTGCTTGCCGAAGAAATCGTCAGAGTAGTCAATCTTACCGTCCTCACCCTTCTTGAGGTCGTAGAGGTTCTTGGTTGTTACCTGGAACATCTGACCTGCGCCCTCACAGTCAGAAGCTGTGATGAGAGGTGTGTGGAAGTAGAAGTAACCGTGCTGGTGGAAGTATGTGTGGATGGCAATCGCCATGTTATGACGGATGCGCATCACAGCACCGAATGTATTTGTACGCAGACGCATGTGCGCGTACTTTCTCATATACTCGAA
>CAMKEM010000086.1 GCA_946411565.1 uncultured Prevotellaceae bacterium
TAAAAACAGCTTGCTGTTTGCCATCTAGGCAATTCGTCGAACTCACGTTATTTACCATGTTCATATAATGCGCACGTTCCTTATTATATTAGCATCATTATTTGCTTCCTTTGCCCATGCACAGGAGGCAAATGATGATTTAGTTGTAATATCAGGCCCACATCCACATCGCACCACATCTTTCGCCATAGGTCAGACAAAACGACTTGACACCTATCTGTCACCTGAAGAATATAAAGGAACAGACATCAGATTCATTTATGATTACCAAGGAAAGCCAAAAGGGAAGTGGCATCTGGAACCAAGGTTCACCCACGAAGGTGCATTCGACTACACGCATAACCGTGCTAACAACGGGAATACCTTAGCTGGGCATTACAACTTTGCCTTCTCTCTGCAAAAAAACATAACACCAAGACAAATACGATATGGAGTAAGTGTAGGAGCCATGACCGACCTATACACAGGCTTTGCCTATAATATGCGTAACGGGGCTAACAATCCCGCACAAGGATATGCTTCCCTTTCGATTGGAGGAGCAATTACCGCAAAATACAATTTAGGTCTTATTGGCAACACTTCATTTACATTGGTCTATGATGCTCGAATTCCAATGGCTGGCATCATGTTCTCCCCTGCATACGGACAATCATATTATGAGTTGTTCAATAATGGAAACTACGATAATAACATAGTATTTACATCCATTGCCGTTCCTCAGATAAGACATACGCTGGCTATCGAATTTCCTATCAGCCACAAAACGGACATAAGCATCGGCTATCTTGGAGACTATCGCCAGAGCAAGCCTAACAGTCTGAAGCAACATACTTATACCAATGCCTTTATGATTGGATTTGTTGTAAGAAAATGACAAAATGTTACACCATATTATATAAAATGAAACACCTGAGCATATTGTTCATGTTACTCCTGCAAATCTTCACGCTGGTTTCGTGTGTGGAGGAAGATGAGTATGCAAATACACCGACAGGCAATTTTGAGGCACTATGGAAGATAATGGACGAGCACTATTGTTTCTTCGACCTAAAGAAGAAAGAACTCGGCGTTGACTGGCAAAACGTATATGCACGCTATTCGTCACAGGTATCAGATAAGATGAGTGACGAGCAGCTCTTTGAGTTCCTGAGCAACATGATCGGAGAACTGAAAGACGGACACGTGAACCTTTCCGCTTCATTCGACTATGGAAGAAACTGGTCGTGGAAGGAAGACTTTCCGGCAAACTTCTCAGACTCCCTGCAAAGAAAATATCTTGGCACGGACTATAAGATAGCCAGCGGACTGAAATACCGAATACTTGAGAACAATGTAGGATATATCTATTGCGGCTCGTTTGAAAACTCATTCGGAGCAGGAAATCTTGACGAGGTTCTTTTGCATCTTGCACCTTGCAATTCACTCATAATTGACGTGAGAAACAATGGTGGCGGAATGATAACATCGGCACAGACACTTGCGGGAAGATTCACAAACGAAAAAGTGCTTGTGGGATACATGCAACACAAGACTGGCACAGCACACAATAGTTTTTCGGAATTAGACGCACAATACATAGAACCAGGCAAGGGAATACGTTGGCAAAAGAAGGTCTGCGTACTTGCAAACCGCTCTACATACAGCGCAGCAAATGAGTTTGTAAAGTACATGAAAACGCTTGGCGCAACCATCATAGGCGACAAGACTGGAGGGGGTGCAGGAATGCCATTCTCAAGTGAGCTTCCTAACGGTTGGGGAGTACGTTTTTCTGCCTGTCCAATGTACGACAATCAGCGTAACAGCACCGAGTTTGGAATTGAGCCGACGAAAAAGGTTGATATATCAAGCACAGACTATCAGAAATGCGTTGATACCATAATTGAAACCGCATTTTTTTAACAAGGAGCGGAAAAACCGCCTTGGTATTCTTAATAAATGTTAAATGTGTAGTTTTTTCAACCATTTTTTTTGTAGGAAATCAATTAATTTTATTACCTTTGCCACTGAAATGATAAAAATAGTATAATGATGTTTAATCCATAAGAAATACTATTGTTGCGTCTGTGGCGAAATTGGTAGACGCGCTAGACTTAGGATCTAGTGTCTTACGATGTGCAGGTTCGAGTCCTGTCAGACGCACAAAAAAGAGTATAATTGAATAAAAGTACTAACATAATCAATAAAAACAAAAGACATGAAAAAGATTTTGTTCATTGCAGTTCTGTGTCTGTCTGCAGTATTATCTGTAAGCGCACAGGTAGAGTTTAAAGTATCTCCAGATGGTACATTCCATTTGAGAGATGGTCGCAACTTCGTGGTTGTTCCTTTCGAAGGCAAGACCGCTCATGAGATTTACTCAACACTTTTCACAAATGCATCAGAGGTGTATAGAGATCCAAAGCAGAAGGTTATCATCACTATCGACGGTTCTTCTGTAAACATTCGTGCATACGACCCAAAACTTACTTACAGTAAGCCAACAGAGTACCTCGGTGGCTATTACACTCTGAACTTCGAAGTAAAGGACGGTAAGGTAAAAGTTGACGCTCCTGTAGTTGACGAAATCCTTACCAGAACTAAGGATGGTGTACGTGATAAGGACTTCTCTAAGCTCGTTCGTTCTTGGTATCAGGAGGCTTCTCTCCAGGCTAAGTTCCAGGACAACGCATCTTACACAGAGTCTGAGTTCAACTCATTCATCAATGGTATCCTTACAGGTAACTTCATTGGCGATAGCTCTGATAACTGGTAAATCGAATATTACAATAGCATAAAAAAGTTGTCAACCGCAAGGTTGGCAACTTTTTTTTGTTTAAAAATAAAAAAAAGTGCGAGGAAACTAATATTCTCATTTTTTTTCACTATATTTGCAGTCTAAATCAGTAAAGAATGAATAACAGCAATTTTACCGAGAAATGGAGTGAGAACGTAATCATCGTAGATGGTGACTACGTAGATTCCGTTGCGTTCAATCTCATTGTCAATTTCGAGCGTATGATAGGCCGTCATATACCAGAGGCAGACCTTGCACACTGGCTTGACTGCATTGCACTTGACGGTGGATTGAAAGGACAGGATACGGAGACCTCTGTAATCTTCATCCACGATAATGACAAGGAAGAAATGAAGGACTTCCGTCCTTCAAAATACAAGGATGACCTTAACGAGAAGGCATTTCATGACAACCTCGGCGAATTCGTGATGAGCAGTTTCCCCGTAGAAAAGGTGGTAAGCAAGGATGATTTCATCATCGACATAGTAAAGACCGCAGCCAACCACAAGGACGTGAAGCGAGTGATGATAGTAGCCAACTGCGACGATGGCACTATGGTTGACTATCTCCGTCATGCCCTCAAGGATGCTGACGATGAGAAGAGAATCACGGTATTCGCCATGCAGCCCCTTGCAGGAGGCAATTTCCGACAGGAGATACTCGGTTACTCGCTTATGTCGGCACTCGGCATCAAGAGCGAGGAAATTAAAGCTAACAACTAATTGAAAATTGACTTGCTTCAGCTTAATGAGTTGTAACTAATAAAATTGAAAGTTGAAAATTGAAAAATAAATAATAAAATGAACGGAAGAGTTTTAGTAATCGGTGCCGGTGGCGTTGCTACCGTAGCTATCGTGAAGATGGCAATGAATAGTGACATCTTCAAGGAGATCAAGATCGCAAGCCGTACAAAGGCTAAGTGTGACAACATCGTGAAGTACATCAACGAGAAACTGCCAAACTGCAAGGCTGCCCTCTCTACCGCACAGGTTGATGCTGACGATGTAGAGCAGTTGAAGGCACTCATGAGCGACTATAAGCCAGAGATCGTGGTAAACCTCGCTCTGCCTTATCAGGACCTCACAATCATGGACGCTTGTCTTGCTTGCGGATGCAACTATCTCGACACAGCAAACTACGAGCCAAAGGACGAGGCACACTTCGAGTACTCTTGGCAGTGGGCTTACCGCGAGCGTTTCGAGCAGGCTGGTCTCTGCGCCATCCTCGGTTGCGGTTTCGATCCGGGCGTAACAAGCATCTACACCGCATACGCAGCAAAGCATCACTTCGACGAGATCCAGTATCTCGACATCGTTGACTGTAACGCAGGTAACCACCATAAGGCATTCGCTACAAACTTCAATCCAGAGATCAATATCCGCGAGATCACCCAGAAGGGCTTGTACTACGAGAACGGCAAGTACATCGAGACAGAGCCAATGGAGATCCACAAGCCTCTCACCTACCCTAACATCGGTCCTCGCGAGTCTTACCTCCTCCACCACGAGGAGATTGAGTCTCTCGTCATCAACTACCCAACAATCAAGCGTGCACGTTTCTGGATGACATTCGGTCAGCAGTACCTCACATATCTCGAAGTTATCCAGAACATCGGTATGTCACGCATCGACGAGGTTGAGTACGAAGCACCAAAGGCTGACGGCACAGGCGTAGAGAAGGTAAAAATCGTACCTCTTCAGTTCCTCAAGGCAGTACTTCCAAATCCACAGGAGCTTGGCGAGAACTACGAGGGCGAGACATCCATCGGTTGCCGTATTCGCGGTCTGAAAGATGGCAAGGAGCAGACATACTACGTTTACAATAACTGCAAGCATCAGGACGCATATCAGGAGACTGGAATGCAGGGTGTAAGCTACACCACAGGTGTTCCTGCAATGATCGGTGCAATGATGTTCCTCAAGGGCATCTGGTCAAAGCCAGGCGTTCACAACGTAGAGGAGTTCGATCCAGATCCATTCATGGAGCAGCTCAACACCCAGGGACTCCCTTGGCATGAGATCTTCAATGAGGATTTGGAGCTGGATTAAAAAGCCCCAAGTATGGTGCTTAAATTGTACATTGTAAATGGTAAATTGTAAATAACATTATGGCAAAAAAAGAAGAGAAGCCTCTCGATGCAAAAGAGGCAAAGCTGAAGGCATTGCAGGCAGCACTCGGCAAGATAGAGAAAGACTTCGGTAAGGGAAGTATCATGAAGCTCGGCGACGAGAAGGTAGAGAAGGTGGATGTCATCCCAACTGGATCCGTAGGCCTCGACCTCGCCCTCGGCGTAGGCGGCTACCCAAGAGGCCGTATCATCGAGATATATGGTCCAGAGTCATCAGGTAAGACAACCCTCGCAATCCACGCCATTGCAGAGGCACAGAAACTCGGTGGCATCGCTGCCATCATCGACGCAGAGCACGCCTTCGACCGTTTCTATGCAGAGGCACTCGGAGTAGATGTAGATAACCTCTTCATCTCACAGCCTGACAACGGCGAACAGGCTCTCGAAATCGCCGACCAGCTCATCTCAAGTGCAGCTATCGACCTCGTAGTCATCGACTCAGTAGCAGCCCTCACTCCAAAGGCAGAGATCGAAGGCACGATGGGCGACAACAAGGTAGGACTTCAGGCACGCCTTATGTCACAGGCTCTGCGTAAGCTCACCTCAACCATCTCAAAGACCAACACCACCTGTATCTTCATCAACCAGTTGCGCGAGAAGATCGGTGTTTCCTTCGGCAACCCAGAGACAACTACAGGCGGTAATGCCCTCAAGTTCTACGCATCCGTACGTATCGACATCCGCAAGGCTGCCGCTATCAAGGACGGAGAGACACAGCTCGGTAATCTCACGAAGGTAAAGGTAGTGAAGAACAAGGTAGCACCTCCATTCAGAAGATGTGAGTTCGACATCCTCTACGGACAGGGCATCTCTAAGCTCGGTGAGATCCTCGACTTCGCCATTGAGTACGACATCATCCAGAAGAGCGGTTCATGGCTCTCATACGAAGGTGCAAAGATTGCGCAGGGTCGCGACAAGGGTCTTGCTATGCTCAAGGATAACCCAGAGCTTGCCGAGGAAATCGAGGCAAAGGTTCGTCAGGTTCTCACAGAGAATAACGGACAGGCCCTTAAAGAAAAAGGTAATGATACTACCGAAACTGTAGAAGAGTCAGCAGAGTAAGCGAATAAAATCCGAAAGAGGGCTTGCGCCCTGTTTTGAAAGCAAATCATTATTGGAAAGTAAATTATTATTGGAAAGTAAATTAGGAGTAAATTAAATCAGTAAATTAAAACAAGTAAATTAAAACAAGTAAATTGACGCAACTCCGTTGCTTGGTTTTGGAACAAAAATTAGCGACGATGGCCAAAAAATTTAACTAAGAAAATTTGAATTTTTTGGACTAATTTTCTGGTAATTTTCTAAAAATTTTTGTTCCGTAAAACAGCAGCTTGCTGCTAAAATTTTCAGTTTTAATTTACTGATTCTAATTTACTGATTTAATTTACTCCCAATTTACTTTCCCCAACCTTCGCGCAAGCGAAGATTCAGAAGATTCAGAAGTTTCAGGTAAATCCGTTTACCTTTCCATCAACTTCAACTAATATGCCAATGACTATAAATTCTATCAAAAAATTCTCCCCCTTGGGGGGATGGGGGGCTCTTGTCCTCCTTTTCGGTCTAAGTACCCTTTCCCATGCCCAGACAGGCGGCATCTCCCCCGAGATGCTCACCAAGATTCAGCAGACACGCCCGCAGGGCAATGCAGAGAAGGCACTCGCCAACGCAATGGCGACAATGAGCATCAACGACCTTGCGAAGAACGCAGCCAAGCAAGGAAAGATAGACACCAAGTTCAGCATCGAGACACCAAAGCAGAACATCCATAACCAGAAGTCATCAGGACGCTGCTGGATGTTCTCAAGCATGAACGTACTCCGTTCACGCTTCGCACTCGAACACAACGACACCCTCGCCGTGGAATATTCACAGGACTATCTCTTCTTCTACGACCAGTTAGAGAAAGCCAACCTCTTCCTGCAAGGCGTAATAGAGACCGCATCAAAGTCAATGGAGGATGCCGACGTGAAATTCTTCTTCAAGTCACCACTCAGCGATGGCGGCACCTTCTGCGGAATAATGGATCTCACGAAGAAATACGGTCTCGTGCCACAATGTGTACGCCCAGAAACCTATCAGGCAGAGAACACCAAACTGATGTCAAAGATCATCGAGACAAAGCTTCGCGAATACGGACTTGAACTGCGCTCAATGGTAGCAGCCAAGAAAAAGGCAGCAGCCATAAACACCCGTAAGACGGAGATGCTCGCAGAGGTATATCGCATCCTCTCCATGACACTCGGCGAACCAGTCAAGGAATTCACATACGCCCATCGCGACAAGAACGGCAACATCAAGGGCGAAGAAAAGACATACACCCCAATGCAATTCTACAAGGAAACCGTGAAAGAGCCAATCGAAGACACCTTCATCATGCTCATGAACGACCCACGCCATCCATACTACAAGGTGTATGAAGTGGAATACGACCGCCACACATACGACGGTCACAACTGGCGATACATCAACCTCCCAATCGACGACATCGAGTCAATCGCCATCACCTCCCTGAAGGACGGCCGTAAGATGTACAGTTCGTATGACCTCCCTCAGATGGACCGAAACCGCGGATATATGGATCTCGACCTCTGGGACTACTCCACCCTCTTCGGTCTCCAGTTCCCAATGACCAAGGCAGAGCGAATCTCCACCTTCGAGAGTATGTCAGCCCACGCCATGACATTGACAGCCGTTGACCTCGACAAAGACGGCAAGCCACGTAAATGGAAGGTAGAGAACAGTTGGGGCGCAGGCTCCGGTCAGCAGGGCTACGCCATCATGACCGAGGCATGGTTCCGAGAGTATATGTTCCGCCTTGTCGTTGACAAGAAATACGTTCCTGAGAACATCCTCAAGTTGAAGGACGAGAAGCCAACAATGATTCCTTACGACGACCCATTGTTCAAGGCTGAGGAGTAAGAGGAAAAGTTTGTTGACTAAAGAAAAGATAGGGATAGAGGGGCACTAATCAACGCCAGCTGACTTGACGGCTCTGCTCTCCCGTTTCTCTGTGAATGGGGTACATCAGGCTCCGACAACGCAAGCTAAAGGATAATAGCGTGAATAATGATAAAAAATACAGATTATGGAAAGTCTAATTATTTTGGAGTATAAAGAATCTAAAGGACGATGGCATTATAATTCGGTTGATAACCATAGACCTAAGGAAGAACCGGATACGTATGGATGGGAATCAATCGCTTTCACAGAAGAAGAGAAAGCAAGCATCTTTACATCTATGATGGATTGCAAGCTCCACAGACGAGAAGCGATGAAGAAGCCGCCATACACTGCGGAATATATCAGGAAAGAATGGAAACTTTTTTGCTATATGTTCAACAGTATCATCAAGTCTTATAATGTTACACCTGAAATGAAAGAGTTGGTTGATAAGAACTTTAATGACGTAGAAGCCCTGGCTCGTCTTGGGCATGGTAGATTTAGTGATGAAAAAGAATACAATGGTTTACCATGGGCATGGGAATATGACCCTCTTGATTTAATGGATTCAAATTTCTAATTCTACAAGATTTTAAACTCACAGAATCTGTTGCAGAAGTCAACGTTGATTCCTTACGACGCCCCATTATTCAAGGCTGAGGAATAATAACAAAGGCGCAGAGACACGAAGTTATTGATAACTTTGCATCTCTGCGCCTTAACTTTTTATTATCTAAACGAATTAAGAGAAGATAATCGTCTTGTTATGGTAAGTGAGAATCTTCCTCTCGATATGCTTCTTAACCGCACGAGAAAGGACAATCTTCTCAAGATCCTTACCCTTGAGCACAAGAGTCTCAGGAGTATCCTTATGAGTGATGCGAACAACATCCTGCTCAATGATAGGACCTGCATCAAGCTCAGAAGTAACATAGTGGCTGGTAGCACCGATAATCTTCACGCCACGCTGATAAGCCTGATGATAAGGCTTCGCACCAATGAATGCAGGAAGGAATGAATGATGAATATTGATAATCTTATGAGGATAACGCTTAATCATATCCTCAGAGATAATCTGCATATAGCGTGCAAGTACGATGAATGAGATACGCTCCTTCTTCAGAAGTTCCATCTCTGCCTTCTCCACCTCCTGCTTGTTCGACCAGTCCTTCTTTATTGACCATACATAGTAAGGAATGCCAAACTGCTCAGCCACATAGCGAAGATCCTCGTGATTACTTACGATACATGGAATCTCCACGTCAAGCTCACCTGCCTTATAGCGTGCAAGAAGGTCGTAGAGACAGTGGCTCATCTTACTTACGAACAATGCCATGCGAGGCTTGACATAGTTGAAATAGATGTCAAACTCCATCTCATAGCGTGAACCGTATAATGTCTCAATATATTCCTCTATCTTATCTGAAGGGATGGAGAACTCAGCAAGCTCCCACTCCACACGCATGAAGAAACGTCCGTCAACCTTATCCACATACTGGTCAAGGTAAACGATGTTACCGTGATTGTCTGTGATGAACTTGGTGATATCTGTGATAATACCCAACTGATCAGGGCAATGTAACAATAATATAGCGGTCTGTTGCATCTTCACTATTTACAATTTACAATTTTTTTATTTGTCAAGAGTCAAAGGGCAAAGGTAAAAAACTTTAGTCCTTAGACCTTAGTCCATTTAAGATGCAAAAGTACTAATTTTTCTGCAAAACTGCAAGTTTTACTTCTTATAATTTGAAAATTCGAAAGTTTTTAGTAATTTTGCACTTGCAAAAGGACTAAAGGCTAAAGTCCAAAGACAAAAAAGTCTTCACGTCCGCTATTCTACTGAAACTACTAAAACCACTATAAAAATGAAGAAATTATACTTATTAATGCTCACTGCCAGTCTTTCGAGCGCGGCTATGGCACAAGAGAAATTCGAGTTGGGAAAACCCAACAACGACAACTACCGATACTTGGATGCGTATCTCCCACTAAAGGAGTATATCGACCACACCAAATATCCAAACTTCAAGCTCGGCGTTGGAACTACCGTAAACGACTATCTCAACAACACATTAGTTAGGAATCTGACAAACAAGAACTTTTCTGAAACTGTTGCAGGCAATGCAATGAAGATGGCAAGTTGTGTGGATGGCAATGGTAACATGAACTTCAGCACAGTGAAGAGCTATGTAAAGAAAGCCACAGAATCAGGTCTTAACGTCTATGGTCATACCCTCGCTTGGCACTCACAGCAGCCTAACGGATGGTTGCGCAAGCTCCTTGCCGATAAGCCAGCTCCAGAGCTAACAGATGGTGACGTGGATGTTCTGTCCGTAGCTGCAAGCAAGGATTTCCGCAAGACGCAGAGCGTTGGTTGGAAGGCTACAGAATCAGAATTTGGATATACCATTAAATTTGATGCGACTAACGGTCTGAAGGTAAACACAACAAAGTCATACCAGTATCAAGTGCAGTTCGTTGCCATGTCTGACATCATGCTTCAGAAGGGCAAGAGCTACAAGATGACGATGACCGTAAAAGGCTCTAAGACGGGTAAGGTTAGTGGCCGTCTCGGAGACTGGGGAAGTGGCGCAAGTGTCAATGTTTCATTCAACACAGAGTGGCAGGATGTAGAATTGAACATCAAGCCTACTATGGAGAGTAGCTTCCTCCTTCTGCAGATTCCGAACTACATAGGCGATGTGTATATCAAGAGCATCAAGTTCGAGACAACAACGAAGGGTAAGACTATGAACGAAGAGCGTCGTTGCCTCAAGGCTCATGCCACAGCAAGACAATCAGATGTATGGGACAATCAGATGTGGCTTGTCCCTGGTTCATTTGCTTCAGGTGCAAGTTATGTGTTCACGGCTGACGTTCGTGCCGACAAGCCAGCATACGCATCTACACAGGTACATAAAGCCCCAGGTTCATACGTTGGCGATGGTATAGGCAGTATCAATTTCACTACCGAGTGGAAGACCGTAACACTCAGCGGAAAGTTCGGCAACGCAGGTCAGAGCATAGCCCTAAACCTCAGCGAACTGGCCGACGAGAATAACTACTATTTCGACAACGTAAGCCTGAAGATTGGCGGTACTGAGAAAATCAAGAACGGCGACTTCGAAGGCACAGATGTAAGCACATTCCAAGTAAAGGAAAATAGTGGAGCCCCTACAGCCCCAACTATCTGCGAAAGCCTCTCATACGTCTATGTGCCAAGCACCATACCACTCACAGCCGAGGAGCGTCACGACACCCTTGTATATGCAATGGATAAGTGGATCAAAGGCATGATGACAGCCTGCGACGGTAAGGTAAAGGCATGGGATCTCGTAAATGAGGCTATCTCAGGTGGCGGTAACGATGGTGAGGGCAACTATACCCTTCAGCATTCAGAAGGCTACAACCCTAACGGCACATGGGACGTTGGTGGTGATGCCTTCTACTGGCAGGATTATATGGGCGACCTTGAATATGTTCGTCAGGCTTGCCGTCTGGCTCGTAAGTACGGACCAGAGGATATCGTTCTCTTCATCAACGACTACAACCTTGAATCCGACTGGGATGGCAACAAGAAAGTCAAGTCACTCATCAACTGGATAAAGAAATGGGAGGCTGACGGCGTTACCAAGATTGACGGTATCGGCACACAGATGCACATCTCATATTACGAGAACAGCAGCACCCTGAACAGCAAGAAGAAAGCCATCACCAACATGTTCAAGCTCATGGCAGAAACAGGCAAGTGGGTACGTGTCAGCGAGATGGATATGGGCTATGTAAATGCAAGCGGTCAGGATGTTCATACAAGTAATATGACAGAGAAACAGCACAAGAACATGGCCGACTTCTACGAGTGGATCATCAAGGAATACTTCCGTCTCGTACCTCCAGAGCAGCAGTGGGGCATCTGCCAGTGGTGTGGCACCGATTCTCCAACAAACAGCGGATGGCGTGCTAACACACCAGTCGGCATCTGGGATCTCAACTACTACCGCAAACATGTATATGCAGGTTTCGTTCGCGGACTCAATGGTGGTGAGCCAGTCACAGGCATCGACAACGTAGAGGCAGCCAAGACAATCGACACCTCAAAGGGCATCTACAACCTCAACGGTATGCGTATGCCAGCCACATCCCTCGATGAGCTCCCTTCAGGCCTCTACATCGTAAATGGCAAGAAGGTCGTGAAGTGATGTTAAGAGATTAAGATATTAAGATATTAAAACGCTAAGACGCGGAGTCGCAGAGTTTTTCTTTGTGGCTTCGCGTCTTTGCATTTAGTTATACTATATCCAGACGGGGGTGTTATGTCTGAAACGAGATACGTTGACACTAATTTCCTTATTGTTACCTGTTACTTGTTACTGCCTCCCTTCTGCCTCCCTTGCAAGTCCTATGCAAGTCCTATGTAACTCCCATTTTTCTCCCATTCTTGGGAACGGACTTGAAACTCTAAGTTTGCATCGTCTAAGAAAAAGATAGGATAATCTTTGCT
>CAMKEM010000087.1 GCA_946411565.1 uncultured Prevotellaceae bacterium
CTAACGGTTACATCAACTATGTAAAGGGTGCTAACGTAGCTGGCTTCATGAAGGTTGCTAAGGCTATGATGGCTCAGGGTATCGTTTAATCGATAATCCCAATATAAAATCAAAGAGCATTCTCCACGAGAATGCTCTTTTTTTATGCAATTATTTGGAGTAATCAAATATTTTGAATAGAAGTTAATCTTGACGAACTATGAAAATACCACTATCCAAAGCAATAGTACAATTCCCCCATATATACCCCAAAATTTCAATTATTTCAATAATTTCAATTAAAAAAGGACACGCACATCCGTTAAAGTTTAGATAATGCCCACAATAAGGTATGCCCAAATTTAATTGAAATTATTGAAATAATTGAAATCGCTGAGGGATTATTGATGATGACACCTAGGTCTTACCTCCGTTGCAGTTCCGTTATAAAACCGTTGTAAATCCGTTCCATAGAATGGGAGAAAAATGGGATTTGCAAGGGATTTGGTAGGGACTTGCATAGGAGTTTCATTTCCTTGCCTTCAATGCTTTTGCTTCGAAGGAAAGTATTTATCCAATAGACCATTCTTTGATGCCCAATTATAAACGGTTCTATGTCTATTGTGTAGTTCCACACGCGATTTACAACTAGTAATTACAGATATTTTTTCGTTTGTGGAGAACGGTTTCCATTTTAGTGGAAAGTAATCATCAAGTACTCCTGCTTTTAATAGCACTTTGTAGGCTTGTCCAAACCTATTTTGCAGTTCTTTGCGAGAGTTACACAACGGAATAATAGACAGGCTCTTCTCTAATGTCCATTTTATCTTCGATGAGTTATTTGGATAATACTTTTCGAGCAAATGCGCATTATTCAATACATTGTAGGCTTGGCCATATTTTTTATGGAGTTCTTCACGAGAACTACATTCCGGAATTACGGCTATAGCGTGTTCAAGTGTCCAATAACCCATAGGAGCTTTTCTAAATTTCATCTTAGCGCAGTATTTATCAAGTAGATGATGGCGCTTTATGAATTTATAAAAGCGCGGAGAACCCTTCCTAAAATCATCTATATATTCATATTTTTCTGCTTCACACATCAATCGTTTATGAGTATATAGCTTAGTTGTTGCACCAAGAGCCCCACCCTTAGCTTTGTTCAGCATTTTCCAACCTTCTGCTGCATACAAATTGATATAATCATCTTCAACCTTTCCTGCAACATCCTTGTCAATCCAATCGGTCAATATTTTAAACTCAAATGTAGCTCCCGTTTTCTTGATATGTGGTAAAATTGGTGAGCGCCCCTTCCCCGCAACATGAGCACGGTATCTATCTTTAGGGTCTTGTGCTAAACCGACGTATGCATAGCCATCCGAAAAAGTAAATATATATATCTTTCTCTTGAACCAGTTGCCCTTTGGTATCATGTGATCACAAATATCATCAAGCCAACCATTCCTCAGCGCTGCACCATATGCCTTCGGAGCATCATTTTGAAACTCAGATCTAGAGTCATAATCTAAGGCTTTTTCGTGACACAACTCCTTAGTCCAATAGCCTATCGGAGTACTCAGCCTTTCCATATGGCTGCATATTTTGTCTATGATTCCGCGTTTGCATGCCGTACTATATGCAGACGAATCAGTTTCCGCAAACTCTTGTCGCGTATGATACTTCAACGCAATTTCCTCTAAAACATCATCAGACAAAATTCTACAATTTCTTTTCATGTGACCGCACAGCTTATCAAACAAGCCTCGTTTGCATATCGTAGAATAGGCTGCATTGTCTAATGTCCTAAAATCCATCAAAACATCATATTGAGACGCAATATTAGCTAGCTCTTCTTCGGACATACCCTGCCTCTTTCCTCGCTGCATATGGCTACACAATTTACCAATCAGCCCACGCTGTTGTATTACAGAATAGGCCAATGGTTCTTTCTCACGAAACTCCTTTACAATATGATAATGAGAGGCGATCTCTGCAAGTTCCTCGTCAGACAGAACCGTTCTGCGTCCTCTTTCCATGTGTCCGCACAACTTATCCAACAGACCTCTTTTGCTGATAATTGCATAAACAGACGTTTCTTTTTCGCGGAACTCCCTTAGAACGTTGTATTGGGATGCGATCTCGGCCAATTCCTCGTCAGACAGAACCGTTCTGCGTTCTCTTTCCATATGTCCGCATAGTTTTTTAAAAAGTCCACGCTTGTAAATAATTTGGAGGGTAACGGGATCTGTCTCGCGAAGCTCTTTAAGATTATTGTAGCATGATGCTATGGCAGCAAGATCGTCTTCCGTCAAATCGTCTCTTATCTTGCGTTTCATATGTCCACACAGTTTGTCAAGCAGACCGCGTTGCTGGATTATCGCGTATGTTTGGTAATTCTTTGTACGGAACTCTTTCAAATCATCATATTCTAATGCGATCTCAGCCAAATCTTCGTCCGACATATCAGGCCTTGACTCGCGCTTCATGTGGCCACATAGCTTGTCGAATAGCCCACGATTACGAATCGTCCGATAAACAGTATAATCGTTCGTGAAAAAATCCTTCAGCACATTATACTTTGCAGCTATTGCTGCAAGTTCTTCATCTGATCTTCTCTTTCCCATAATATACAAACACCTTTTAAGTGATAGATGTCAAGAAACTTGTACTTGCTGTATTATGAATATATTTCAAATAGACTATTTGCCGTCAGTCTTTAATCCGATGCTATCATTTTTGTTCAGTAGATCAACATCTGCGGGGCTGCTAACCATCTTTCAAGTTTCCTGAACGTTGAATCTTGATATTCATCTCTTGGTTCATTTTTTTCTTTAATTTCAATCTTCTGAGGTCTTACATGAGTATCTATGAATATGGAAGAACTGCGTCTTAGCACAAAACATTTGCCGAGTTTAGGACATACACCATAGAAATTGTATTCAATTGGAGGGAAAGCATAGTTCTCATAAAGATAATTGTATCTCTCTCCAGAATAGAAATTCCCTTCTGTATAGCGTTTCGTTGAAAGATACTTAATTCCAAGTATATAACCAGGTTTTTGTTCAGCATTATACTTCAATACACATTCTGTAACAAGTTGTGGTATAACATATTCTGGTCGGAAGGGTTCATTAGGGTGTTGCACCTTCATTGTGGATGCGAGTATAAGTGGCAATAGTTTAATCCGCTCTTTAGTCACCTTATCTCCTCTTTGCGGCATAATCAGAGGAAGGCATTTTACACGTGTCTCGCTGTTTATCTGATACAAAGCAACGTTTGCCTTCTCAATATCTGGCTGATTCTCTTCCAGCCAACAGCCGTACATAGAGCTTCCTAAATATAAAATCGGCAAGCCAGATATGCTGAATCTATAATTTGAAGCTTTATGGCATTTCTCAAATGGGATATGGAACATCTCCTCTTCACTAAATAGTCGATAAGAATCTGACGACCTTAACCTATAGAATTTTTTATCTTTTTGAATATCCTCAACGAATTGTTCTATGATGTCGCTACTGAAATAGTAAGAGTATAGCTGAGCTAATGCCTCCTCTCTACGTCCTGCCAAAGCAAGTTTATATGTATTGAAAACAATTGCACATGCGGTTTCTGCAACTCTTAGAAAGCCGGCTTGGTCAGGTCCCCATTGAAACTGAGAAACATCGTGTTTCCCAAACAACTTGCGAATCCTATATAATCCGTAAGCCAACCTCTCTGTATAATTTTTCAAATCAACATGATCTATGTCTATACCTCCCAACAGTTGAGAAATTATATCTTTATCCTTGTCTGTTGGAACTCTGAGAACAAAATGTATCGTTGATTTTTCAAATGTTTTCATATTCTAATGTTTTAAAACTCGGTATATGTTCAGATAAATATGTACATTCTTTTGGGGGGTGCATGCCACCTTTTTATATCTGCAACAAAACGGAAAATCTTTTGGGAAATGTACCCAGAATGCGAATTTACATATTATTAAACAATATCTATGTGTTCTTTCTCAGTATTACGAATACACGCACATGGTATTGCTTATGTTATTTTCAATATGTCATGTGTCGTTTCATTCCAAAGGAATCGCAACACATCTGCAAAATTAATTATTCTTTCGCTTTTCTCCAAATAATTTCTCAATTATTTCCTGTTTTTCCGCTCTTCCTCCTATGTTTGTCCGAGGTTACTCCATCGTTACTCCATCGCAAGTCCATCGTTTCGATGGAGTAACGATGGAGTAACGGTGGAGTAACGATGGAGAAGAAATGGAGTTTATGCATTGCTATTACCTCACAAATTCTTACTCTTACACTTTACCCCCATCTTGACATCCATAATGTTTATATTTTCCTAGAAATAAACATTCAAAACATATTTTTCTTTCCAAAAATTTGTTCAATTAAAACTTTTATTGTAATTTTGCAACGACAGAACCCGCCACGCCTCTTTGCAATGCGCACCAGGGCGGGGCTTTTTTATTACATTTATCTTATGACTTCATAAACAAAGAGTGTGAAATTCAAAACGAACTTCACACTCTTTACTTTATACTTTAATCTTTCTACTTTCTACCTTACTCTATCCTACAGCACTCCTTTTGAGCTTGGGAGCTGATAGTGATAGATATCTCTCTTTACAGCCATCTTTATGCTGCGGGCAAATGCCTTGAAAATACCCTCAATCTTGTGATGCTCGTTATCGCCCTCTGCCTTGATGTTAAGGTTCATCTTAGCAGCATCGCTAACGCTCTTGAAGAAATGGAAGAACATCTCAGTAGGCATCTCGCCAATCTTCTCCCTGTGGAACTCTGCATCCCACATAAGCCAAGGACGACCACCGAAATCAAGTGCCACCTGACACAAGCAATCATCCATAGGGAGGGTATAGCCATAACGCTCAATACCGCGTTTGTCGCCAAGAGCCTTCAGAAGACATTCACCAAGCACAATACCTGTATCCTCTATGCTATGATGCTCGTCAACGTGCAGATCGCCGTTACAACGCACGTAGAGGTCCATCATGCCATGCTTGCCTATCTGCTCAAGCATGTGGTCGAAGAAGCCGAGACCTGTCTGGATATCGCACTTACCTGTACCGTCCAGATTAAGACGAACTGTAATGTCTGTCTCATGAGTAGTACGGGTAATCTCAGCTGTACGCTCTCCTGCAAACAATATCTCAGAAGCAGCCTCCCATGAAGAAGAGTCACCAGCGGTAATCTTGAGGAACTTACATCCGAGATTCTCAGCCAACTTGGCATCACTCTCACGATCACCTATAACATAAGAATTGGCAAGATCATATTCCTCCTTATTCTCTATATACTTCTTGAGCATACCAGTACCTGGCTTGCGGTCAGGATGATTATCCTCTGGGAAATGACGATCAATAAGCATATCGTCAAAGTCTATGCCCTCACCATGAAGGGTTTTGAGGATAAAATTATGAACAGGCCAGAAGGTTTCCTCTGGGAAAGAGTCTGTACCAAGTCCATCCTGATTACTAACCATGACAAACTCGAAGTCCAGTTTCTTACGAATGAATGAGAGGTTTGTTATTGCCCCCTCAACGAACTCCAGTTTCTCGAAAGAGTCTATCTGCTCATCAGCAGGTTCTTTTATGATCGTACCATCACGATCTATGAAAAGTAAGCGTTTCATAAAAATAAAGGATTACAGCCCCTCACCTGCCCTTCGGGCATCCTCTGACACATACTCCGATGTTATCAACATCGGACTTCCCCAAGGGGCGAGGAAGATGTTACATTTTATCGCTGTTAGCAATCCCCATAAGGTTTCATTACTAACTTCCCCCTCGCCCTTAAGGGAGAGGGTGTCACGTAGCGACGGGTGAGGGGCTGTTGGTTATCTATTTCTCATTCTCATTATAAACCACCGAGCCATACTTATATATCAGACTTGCAGGAATGACAAGACCAAGATATTCAACGACAGCAACGGCGAGGATGCTTATCACAAACATTGAAACATACCCCGATGTAGGAATTGAGACAGCATCACCATATATCATCTGAGACATAATGTAATTGTTATAAGCGAACTTGCATACCTCAAATGATATCATAGGAACCAATGTCAGCAGAATTTGCAAGAATAATGCCATCAGGAATATTCCGAGAAAAGACCAGAAATTACGACGGATAAGTTTTCCAACTTTCACCTTATATTTCTTCTCTTCACGCTTCACCATAAATCTTCCGAAATAGAACAAGCCTACGATAGCAAGAAATATCTGGAAGAATATAGATCCATAAAATCCCAATGCCGCAAGCACGGTTCCTGTTCCTGCTTTTTGCTGTACGACGTCCATAGACATTTTCTCTACAAAGCCCTCCAAAAACACATCGGATATTGCTATTATCAAGATCAACACCCACATTGCTTTCATTACTGTCTTCGGATTAGCTAAGACAAATGTGAATCCTGCTTTCAAGCAAGAGACGAAACCACGAGACTGATATATTGACTCCATAGTAATAAAAATCTACGACCCCTTTCCCGCCCTACGGGCACCCTTTCCCCATAAAGGGGCAAGGGATAAAATCACCTTTGTTCGTTCAAGGGATATGTTAGCATTAAATACTAACCTCCACCCCCTTGCCCCTTCACGGGGAAAGGGCTGGGGATAGGGGTCTTATTTTTTCCTCAACTCTTCCAGCGAAGCCTTCAGAGCAGCTATCTTCTCAAGCGAATCCTGTTCCTTCTTACGCTCAAGGGCAACGACCTCTGGCTTGGCATTCTGTACGAAGCGCTCGTTGCTGAGTTTCTTGCGAACACCAACGAGGAAGCCCTCAAGGTGCTTGAGCTGTGCCTCCTGCTTTTCAATCTCAGCAGCAACGTCGATAAGATTACCGAGTGGAACGGCATACTCAGAAGTACCTACCATGAACGCACTTGCATCAGCACTCTTATCTGCCACTACCTCAATACCGTCAAGGTTAGCCATCTTGATGACAACGCTGTCATACTCAGCATTAGCATTGCTACCTACAGCCTTCAGAGAAAGAACCTCCTTTGGAGCGATGTTCTTCTGATTACGAACAGTACGAACACCAGCAACGATATTCTTGACTGTCTCAACACCTGCGATGATAGCCTCATCCTCAGCAGTAACGGCATCAAACTTAACTGTGCTAACCATGATGCTCTCGCCATCCTTACGGTCATAGATGTGCTGCCAGATTTCCTCTGTGATGAATGGCATGAATGGGTGGATGATACGCATCAGATAGTCGAAGAAGCGAAGAGTTGCCTCGTATGTCTGCTTGTCGATTGGCTTCTGATAGCCTGGCTTGATCATCTCAAGATACCAGCCAGAGAACTCATCGGTGAAGAGCTTGAATGCTGTCATCAGAGCCTCGTTAAGACGATACTTAGAATAGAGGTCGTTGATCTCAGCGTATGCAGTCTTCATCTTAGCCTCAAACCACTTGATTGCAATCTTGCTTGCCTCTGGCTGCTCAATATCAGCAGTCTCCCAGCCCTGAACAAGACGGAAGGCATTCCAAATCTTGTTACAGAAGCCCATACCCTGCTGACAGAGTGACTCGTCGAAGAGAATATCATTTCCTGCAGGAGCAGAGAGCATCATACCCATACGAACACCGTCAGCACCATATCTCTCAATAAGATCCAATGGATCAGGAGAGTTGCCGAGAGACTTACTCATCTTACGGCCGAGCTTGTCACGAACGATACCTGTGAAATATACGTTCTTGAAAGGTATCTGCTTCTGATACTCACAACCAGCCATAATCATACGTGCTACCCAGAAGAAGATGATATCTGGACCTGTTACGAGGTCAGATGTTGGGTAGTAGTAGTTGATTTCCTCATTGCCTGGGTTGTTGATACCGTCAAAGAGAGAGATAGGCCACAACCAAGAAGAGAACCATGTATCAAGAGCGTCCTCATCACGTGTGAGGTCTGCTGCTGTTACAGAAGGATCAATATCCTGTGCCTTCTTCAGAGCCTCTTCCTCTGTGAGAGCAACAACGAAACGCTCCTCGCCGTCGGCTGTCTCTGGAAGGAAGTATGCAGGAATACGATGTCCCCACCAAAGCTGACGAGAGATACACCAGTCCTGAATGTTCTCAAGCCAGTTCTTATATGTTGTTACATACTTGTTAGGATAGAACTTCAACTCGCCAGAGAGTACTGGTGGAAGTGCGATGTCAGCCATGTGCTGCATAGCAAGGAACCACTGTTTGCAAAGACGTGGCTCAACGGCTGTGTCCTGATTACGCTCAGAATAGCCAACCTTGTTGTCATAATCCTCAACGTGATCCATGAGACCAGCAGCCTCAAGGTCAACAGCAATCTGCTTGCGGACATCCATACGATCCTGACCAACATACATACCAGCAGCCTCAGAGATTGTACCGTCTGGGTTGAAGATGTCGATAATCTCGAGATTATGTGTCTTACCGAGGTTATAGTCGTTCACATCATGAGCTGGTGTTACCTTCAGACAGCCAGTACCGAACTCGATATCAACGTATCTATCCTCAATAACAGGAATAACACGGTTTACCAATGGAACGATAACCTTATGACCACGCAACCAATGGTTCTTTGGGTCCTTAGGATTGATACACATAGCGGTATCACCCATGATAGTCTCCGGACGTGTGGTAGCCACAACTGCATAGTAGCCCTTCTCATCCTTATGGAAAACCTCACCTTCCTCGCCTGTGAGAACAACAGGGTTCTCCTCTGCATCAGCTACATAATATTTGAGGTGATAGAGCTTTGACTTCTCCTCACGATAGATAACCTCCTCAGTTGAAAGTACGGTCTGAGCCTTTGGATCCCAGTTCACCATACGAAGACCACGATAGATGTAGCCTTTCTCATAGAGATCAACGAACACCTTGAGAACAGACTCAGAACGAGGCTCGTCCATTGTGAATGCCGTACGATCCCAGTCGCATGATGCGCCGAGCTTACGGAGCTGCTTGAGAATGATGCCTCCGTGCTCTTCAGTCCATGCCCAGGCATGTTTCAAAAACTCCTCACGGGTAAGGTCACGCTTCTTTATGCCCTGCTGAGCGAGCTTGTTCACAACCTTTGCCTCAGTTGCAATGGAAGCATGGTCGGTACCTGGTACCCAGCACGCATTCTTACCATCAAGACGAGCCTTACGGATCAGAATATCCTGAATTGTATTATTGAGCATATGTCCCATGTGAAGCACACCAGTCACATTTGGGGGTGGGATTACGATTGTATATGGCTCACGACCATCTGGTTTGCTACTGAATAGTTTGTTGTCCAGCCAATACTGGTACCATCTTGCCTCCACTTCATTTGGGGCATACTTACTTGCTAATTCCATTTATTTTGAATGATATTTATTTGTTATCGTTTTTATCTAAAGGCTAAGGTCTTTTGCCATTTGACTTTTGCCTTTTGCCCTCCTTTCGGGCGCGTTCCTTATAATCGAGGTGCAAAGATACACATTTTTTCTCAAAAATTTGGGTATCTCACATTATTTTTCTACTTTTGCAATGAAAATATTAAAACAACGAACAAAAATTGCATACAAGAGAAGAAAAACTTGAGGCATTCGGCAGATTAATTGACGTTCTCGACAATCTGCGCGTGAAATGTCCTTGGGATCGCAAGCAGACAAACGAGAGTCTGCGTCCTCACACCATTGAGGAAGCCTACGAGCTTTGCGATGCCATAATGAAGAACGAGCCAAAAGAGATACAAAAGGAACTCGGTGATGTGCTTGAGCATGTCATCTTCTACTCTATTATCGGTAGGGAGAAGGGTGAGTTTGACATTGCAGATGTCTGCAACAAGGAAGCAGACAAGCTCATCTTCCGTCACCCTCACATCTATGGTGAGGTGAAGGCAGAAACAAGCGATGACGTGAGTGCTGTTTGGGAACAGATAAAGCAGAAAGAGAAAGACGGTAACAAGACTGTTCTTTCAGGCGTTCCAAGTTCTTTGCCAAGCCTTATAAAAGCCTATCGTATTCAGGATAAAGCCACCAATGTGGGTTTCGACTGGGAGAAGAAGGAGGACGTTTGGACAAAGGTACATGAAGAACTGGAAGAGCTTGAGACAGAGCTTCGTAAGGAAGACAAGGAGCGTTCTCTTGAAGAACTTGGAGATTTCCTTTTCTCTCTCGTCAATGCTGCCAGATTGTATCATCTCAATCCAGATACTGCTCTCGAAAAGACAAATCAGAAATTCACCCGTCGCTTCAACTATATTGAACAGAAATCAAAGGAACTCGGCAAGCCAATGACCGAGATGACTCTTGAGGAAATGGATAAGTTGTGGGATGAGGCGAAGAAAAACGAGAAAGCCCCCCAAGGTGGAGTTGAAATAGATAGTATTTCTAATCAATAGATTGTCAAATATGAAAAAGAATAATAATATATCCCCCAATAACAATAAGACTATAAAAAAGAACTCCCACTTGGGAGGCTGGGGGGCTCTATTTTGCAGTTTAATTCTCCTTGCCAGCTGTAACGGTGGCAAGACAGATAACGCTAACGCACAGAGAGATACATTAAAGACAGAAGCAGCCGACTCTACCGTTTATGGTAAATGTGGTGAAGGCTCTATGATGCATACTCTCGAACTCGTAACCGATGAGGGCAAAACTCTTACATTCACTATCGACGAAGAGCAAGGTAGTGATGTTCAGGGCGGTATGATGAGCGGCGACAGAATGGCTGTTACCTATTATAAAACCGCTGATGAAAACATCGCACATAAGGTTATCAACCTCACAACCTTGCTCGGTCGCTGGACTTCCCTCGACAAGAATTTCACTATCAATGAGGATGGTAGCATAGAGAGCAACGTACAGGCTGAGAGCAAGCCTTACACCGCATGGACTATCTGCAATGCCAAGCTCATTCTCAACACCGACACTTTCGATGTCCTAACCCTCGGTGCTGATAGTCTCGAATTGGAGAATTCAAAGGGAATATTTGTTTATAAAAGACAAAATACAAATGATAAATGAAAAATTACAAAATGAAAAATCTTAGTGAGCGGAAACACTAACTCGTATTTTTCATTTTTCACTTTTCATTTTTCATTTAACTTGATTTAATGCAACCATTCAAAGTTCATATCTTAGGATGCGGCTCTGCCCTGCCGACAGCCAGACATACCCCTTCTTCACAGATCGTGGAGATAAGGGGAAAACTCTTTATGGTTGACTGTGGCGAGGGCACCCAACAGCAAGTAAGGAAGTCACGCCTTAACTTTACAAAGATATATGCAGTTTTCATTTCCCATCTTCACGGAGATCACGTTCTCGGTTTGGTGGGAATGATAAGCACGTTCGGACTTAACGGCCGTACTGCCCCACTCCACGTATATGCTCCCGGCGAATACGAGGAGCTTCTGAATCTTGAGCTCAAGACTTTCTGTGGAGGACTCGACTTTGAGGTCGTTTTCCATGCCGTTGATACGAACAAGCAGCAGGTAATCTATGAAGACCGCTCGCTAACCGTGGAGAGCATACCTCTTTGTCACAGAGTGCATTGCTGCGGTTTCCTGTTCAAGGAAAAAGCAGGCTCACGTCATATCCGTCGTGATATGCTTGATTTCTACAACATTCCAATCTCACAGATCAATAACATCAAGGCCGGACTTGACTGGACATCCCCAGAGGGAGAAGTAATTAAGAATGAACTGCTTACGACAGAGCCTGATCCAGTACGCTCATATGCTTATTGTTCTGATACAAGGTATTATCCAGAACTTGCTGAAAGAGTAAAGGACGTTACCCTACTCTATCACGAATCCACTTATACTGAGGAATATAAGGAAAAGGCTGTAAAATACCTTCACTCCACAGCAAAAGAGGCAGCAACAACGGCAAAGGATGCTAACGCCAGCCAACTCATGCTCGGTCATTACAGCCAGAGATATAACACGGACGAGCCACTTTTGCAAGAAGCAAAGCAAGTTTTCAAGAACACGATACTTGCTAATGAAGGTCTTATCGTGGATGTGCGTATGCGTTAAAAAAGATTAACGATCAAGAAATTCCGCTCTGAAAGGCCTTCTATATTGTGAAAAATCACTAATTTTGCACCCACATAAAACTTGGTTAACTTTAAATAAAAAAAAAACAAAACTAACTATGGCAAAATTACCAGCTTTAAGCAAGCGCACTGCACCTAAGAGTGTAATGCCAGAGAGAATCATCCAGTTTGGTGAGGGTAACTTCCTCCGCGCATTCGTTGACTGGATTGTATGGAACATGAATGCCAAGACTAACTTCAATGGTTCTGTCGTTATCGTTCAGCCAATCGACCGCGGTATGGTTCAGTGGCTCAACGGTC
>CAMKEM010000088.1 GCA_946411565.1 uncultured Prevotellaceae bacterium
GGTAATTATTGTCAGTTCAGCATCGGAGATGCGTTTGTTTCGAATTCATCGAACTCACGTTAACTTAAATTCTTCACTATTCACTCATCCGCGCATCACTCCACATTCAGCCAGCGGCTCTTTGGATACTTTACGCGGTACGCAACGATGAATTCGCGCTGCTCGTTAGGCTGGAGCTGTAACTGCCATTCGATGATGCCAGTCGTCTTGTCAAGCTGACCGCCGCTGAGTTCCTCGGTGGTAACGGTGATATTTGAATTTTCTGATACAGGAATCTGATCGCGCAACGTGAGGGAAACGGCTTCCTTGCGACTGTTCTTAACAGTGATGCGCCATGTGAGACTCTGCTCCTGTGTGGTAGCCAACAGACGACGGGTAGAACGGTCTGCCACCTTTGTGCGCTGGATGCGGATGCCGTTGTCTCTGCCTAATGAGAAATGAAGCGTGTCGGTGATTACCGTTGGATCGAGGATCGTCTTGCCTACGAATGAGTTCTCGAAATATACGTTTGCCTCGCCTTCAAGCAGACTGTACTGCTGCCATTGGGTTGCGTCTGCCATAAGGAATGCGTCCTTGTCGGCGCGTGGAATGCCGAGATACTGATAGGTGGCAGGCAACTGATAGCGTGCAATCTCGGTTGTGGTGGTCTTGCCGTCGGATGTCATAGTGAGTGGCTGCTTGATTTCAAATTCGTAGCCGAACTGAGCCTTTTGCTCCTTAACCTCAACAAGGTCGCTCTCTTGCTTTGCCTTTGCTTTTGACTTTGTAATAGCTACACCAGGAACCGTTCCTTCGAGAGCATGAGCAACTTCATTGCGACTTGATCTTGAGTTGCTGACACCATAACCGACAACCACAATATCCTTCAAAGCGGTTTTGTCTTCTTTCAACGTGACATCCAGAGTTGGACCTTTGACTGTGCACGTTTGAGTCACGAAACCGACATAGGAGAATGTCAGTTGATTCCTATCGCGAGGCAGGGCGATGCTATAACATCCTTTGTAGTCAGTAACAGTACCAAGACTTGTACCTTCCACCTTGACCGTTGTTCCTATCAGCGGTTCTCCGTCCTCATCACGAACTACACCAGATACGCCTTCCACAGTAGCCTCATTATCATAGCGAGGAGCTGACCTGCCATAGTCGAGCCAATAGGTGCGCAATTCCGGGGCAACGTTTGAACGGTTAGGATTGGCAGAGGAAAGAGTGACTGGTATGTTCTTCCATTCCTCCTTTGTGTTCTGGAACATATTAGCCTTGTAGGATAGCTGAAGAGGCTGCCCTACCCCTTCGGAACGGATGTCGTAGGTAGGATACCAACCAGCGTTTTTCACATAATATGTAAGGGTGAAATCCACCTTGCATGCCTGTGGCACTTGCAGTTTCAGCTCAGCCTCGGTGATGGTTTTCAGCTTCAGGTGGGCAATGGAATCGGCAGTCTTCTGCTGTTTCTCACGTACCTCTACCAACTGCGCAAGTTCCTGATCAATGGAAATGGCTTTCTTCTTCAGCTCAAGCATTTGCTGGGCATAATAGTCGTTGAGTTCCTTGATGTTAGCGAGAGGAGTAACGGCGGTGCGGTTGCCTGTGGAGCAGTTGGTTTTCAGCATCTCAAGCTGAGCATTCACCACTTCCAACTGTGATTTCACCTCGCGTTCCTTATCTTCGGTCTGCTTCACTTTTTGTTCAGCCTCACGCAACTGCTTTATGCGCATAAGGCTGTCGGGGTGAATGGTGCGATAGTTCACGCCAAGCACGGTGAGCTTGCCGTGAGCCTTGATCTGCATACTTTTCACGTCGGTATATGGTGAAAGTCCTGTGAAGGTGACGATTTGCTCACCTGCCAACAGGTTCATGGAATGGGTACGTTCTACCTGTGCACCATTTGTAAACACGGTGACGTGCTTGAGGTCTGGTGTCACTTTCTTGTTTTCTGCCTTTGCCACGGTCACAAGCATTAGTGCCATAGCCATCAACATTAGTTTGGATTTCATACGTTTTAGTTATTAGAAGACCCTCTAAATCTCCCTGCATAGGGAGACTTTTTTAGCGCTCCGGCTCTCCCCCTATGCAGGGGGAGCGGGGAGAGGGTCTTTACTTCTTGCTGTTTGACTTGATTATACTATAAGCAGAGTATAGGCCGAGCTCTCCAGCCTTGCTGAGATCGGCGTTGCCCTTCAGCTTGTCACCTTTATAATAATACACCATTCCACGGTTGAAATATGCCTCTGCAAGACGGTCGTCGAGAGCAATGGCACGGGTGAAATACTGTATCGCCTTGTCGTAGTCCTGACGATGCGCGAGGAAGGTGCCGTGACAATAGAGGATGTAGGCATTGTCCTTGTCGAGTGCCTCTGCCTTCTCGAAATCGGCATTCACGCTCTTGAGACGGAGCTGCGCGGTCTGTGGCTCTGCACCAGTCTCATAGTCAGCCTGACGGGCATTGCATACCGCCCTATGCCACCATCCGAGGGCTGAGTTTGGGTTCTCTGCCAGATATGCATCCACATCCTTGAGGGCATCGCCATAGTTCTGACCGATGCAGTAGGCCACGCTTCGTGCAAGGTAGTTGACTGGCGCGAGCTGCGTGGTGGTGGATATCACAGTGGTGAGGGCATCGGTAACATCAAACTGCTTCTTTATCTCCTCGTTGGTGAGCTGCGTTGAAACGGTGGAAACGGTGAGTCGGGCATTAGCCAACTGCTTGTTCGCCATCTCGACATCGGTGACGAATGGATGATAGTTGGTCATAGCGTTGCTGTAATCGAACAGCGACAGACAGATGTAAGGCTGATAGCGTGACTCTACACGGTGGTTCTGCACCTTGCCACGATATTCGCTCTTGTACTCGTGCTCGTCGGTCTGCTCGTCCTCAACGACAATCTGGTCGTACTTGCTTGGATCAATTTCGCTCTTCTTACGCATTGCCTCCAGCTTCTTTCGGCTCCAGCGTGGCTGCTTGCCGAGGTGCTTGTCGTTCTGCGCCTTGAGGATTCGGAACTCGTCCTGCTCTGCCTTGCCTGTCATACCCAGACGGCGATAACAAGCCGCACGATAATGCAGTCCTGTCCAGAAATTAGGGAACTCGTCGATTACCTTTGTATAGTCAGCAATAGCCGCCTTGAGGTCGCCTGTACGGTCGAGAAGAGTGGCACGATTGAAGAGAGCCATCATGTTATTAGGCTCAAGGGCAAGCACATAGTTGAAGTCCTCAATGGCGTTGTTGTCGTCGCCTACCTGCTGACGAAGGAGTCCGCGGTTGTAGTGTGCGAGGAAGTTGTTCGGCTCAAGTTCGAGGGCAAGGTTATAGTCGGACATCGCGCCTCGGAGGTTGTTAAGACGAAGACGAGCCACAGCACGGTTTACGTAGTTGCCTGCCTTCTTCGGCTTCAAGTGGATTGCTTTTGATAGATATTCGTCGGCTTCTTTCCACTCATTTCTCGACATGCAGATAGCGCCTCTGAGCCTCCATGCCTCCGCGTTGTACGGATCCACCTCCAAAGCATTGCCAAGCCATTCCATACCTTTCAGCGTGTCTTTCTGCTGAAGGTATGCCTCGCACTTCAAGAGGTAGGGCGATGCGTATTTCTTCCACTTGGTGATGATGGTGTCGAGTTCGAGGTGGGCACGCTCGTAGTCCTTTGTCTCCATACGACAAGCCGCACGGTTGTACCAGAAATTCTGGTTCGTAGGATCGATGGAGAGTGCCTTGTCGTAGTCGGCAATAGCTCCCTCGTAGTCTCCGATACGGATACGCGAGATGCCGCGAAGATCGTAGAGCGACGTGATGTAGGGATTAAGATTGATAGCCTCGGACACGTCTGCTTCTGCACCTCTGAAATCGTCGAGATGATATTTTGCGATAGCCCTCATCTGCCACGGCTCGTAGAGGTATGGCTTCAAGGCTATCACCTGATTGAAATACTGAATGCCAAGGATGTAGTCTTCGTAATACACAGCCACTCGCCCTGATGTTATCAGGCGGTCAACATTGTACTGTGCCTGGACTTTAGTTGAACAGAAAAAAGAAAAGAAAATAAGGAATGCAAAGGATAATCGGGAGAAGACATTTGACTGCATCATTCTCCTTATTATAATACCCATGCGTTCCTTATTCTTCATATATTTGTCTTTATTGAAAGAAAGCAAATTGCAGGATTCCGCTTATGCGGAGATTATAGAAAGCAAATTAAGAATAAATTAATTCTGTAAATTACAAATTGAAAAATACCACAGAGAATTTCCAAGCGACGAATGTCGCCCCATAATTTACTGAGTATAATTTGCTTCTAATTTACTTTCCAAAAAGGATTTTACTTTCCCCTTGGAATCCTCACCTTGTAGCCGCAGCGGAAACGTCCCTGAAGAAGGGCGCGTAGCTTTGACTTGATGAGCTGCTTGCGGAGTGGTGAGATGCGGTCGATGAACATCTTACCATCGAGGTGGTCGAACTCATGCTGCATTACGCGAGCGAGATAGCCGTCAACCCATTCATCGTGCTCCTGGAAGTCCTCGTCCATGTATTTCACACGGATGCGTGTAGGGCGAACTACCTTCTCATGGATTGCTGGCAATGAAAGGCATCCTTCCTCTGATGTATCCTTCTCTGTGTCATCGTACTCCACGATATGAGCGTTGATGTACACCTTGCGGAAGTCCTTGTATTCTGGGAGATCTTCTGACAGCACGTCGAGGTCGATGCACACAACGCGTACATCGCGTCCTACCTGTGGTGCTGCAAGACCAATACCCTCGCTCTCAGCAAGGGTTTCCCACATATCTTCAATAAATTTCTTAAGTTCTGGATAGTCAGGTGTTATATCCTGAGCCTCCTTGCGGAGAACAGGCTGACCATAAGTATAAATAGGTAAAATCATATAGACTGCATATAGCTTTGTAAAATAATCGTGGCACTTATCTCATCGACGAGCGCCTTGTCCTGACGGGCTTTCTTCTTCAGTCCGCCATCAAGCATTGCCTTGTGGGCAAGCACCGATGTGAATCTCTCATCCACATACTCTATCGGCACCTCAGGATGTCCCTTTCGCCATCTGTTGACGAAAGCCTCCACCCTCGCAAGGTTCTCGCTTGGCTGACCGTTAGGTTGCATAGGTTTCCCTATGACCACCTTCTCCACCTGTTCGCGAGATAGATAGTCATTGAGATAGTCCCATAACAAATGAGTACTGACAGTGGCCAGTCCGTTTGCGATAATCTTCAACGGGTCGGTCACTGCCAGTCCTGTGCGTTTACGGCCGTAATCAATAGATAGGATTCTACCCATTAATTATTATTATAGAGCAACCATGCACCTGGGTAGTTAGCACTCAGGTTGTCACGGCTCATAATAGCGTCCTGCTTTGTATCGTAAGTAGATGCGATTACACGGTACATGTTACGATCCTGGTTGTATGCCACCTGTGCAGAATAGCCAGAGTTAACGAGTGTACGCTGAAGTCCCTCTGCATTAGCCTTTACGCCGAAAGAACCTACTACAACAGAGAATGCCTTGAGACCTGCACCATTAACAACTGTGAGGCGCTCCTGACGAACAGGAACATTATCGTTAGCTGGCTGCTGAACAACCTGCTGCTGATACTGTGGCTGCTGTTGGTACTGAGGCTGCTGCTGAACGTACTGCTGCTGTGGCTGCTGCTGGTACTGAACAGGCTGCTGCTGATACTGTGGCTGCTGCTGGTACTGAACAGGCTGCTGCTGATATTGTGGCTGCTGTTGGTACTGAACAGGCTGCTGATACTGTGGCTGCTGCTGGTACTGAACAGGCTGCTGCTGGTACTGAACAGGCTGCTGTTGGTACTGAGGCTGCTGCTCAACAATCTCTTCCTGAGCCTTAGCCTTCTCATACGCCTTACGATAAGCGCTCTCCTTAGAGGTCATGCAACTCGTGGTGCATACTGCAACAGCTAAAAGTGCTGCGCCATTAATGAATATCTTCTTCATGTTCTCTATGACTATAGTTTTATAAATTCAATTGAAATCTGTGCACAAAATTACGAAAAATTTGCGAACACAAGAAAGAAATGCGCATAAAGTTTGTTAAATTAGCCATAAAAATCGCATTTACTTACGAAAAAAGCAGGATTTAGGGTTTTTAACACAAAAAAAACTTGCATTTTCAGAAAGTTTTCTTATCTTTGCACTCAAAGAATCTTTGACGAGCGAACAGAATTCGCACGTTATATTCAAAAACTTAAATCATTAATGATAAAATTAATTTATTAGTCACTAACATTTAAAAATAATCAATTATGAAAGCATTAGGTTACATAGGCGCATTCCTCGGCGGAGCCGTTGCAGGCGCAGCTCTCGGTATTCTTCTCGCTCCAGAGGCTGGTGAAGACACAAGAAACAAGCTCTCAGACGCAGTGAAAAGTTTCTGTGACAAACACGATATCAAACTTACTCGCAAACAGGTAGAGGAACTCGTTAACGACGTTCAGGACGCAGACATTGCATAGCAGATGTTTTCCAGCGACAAAAACATAGAGACAATAGCACAGCTCGTCGAGCAGGTTAAGCAATACGGCGGACTGAAACTCGAGATGCTTAAGCTCGATGCTACGGAGAAGACGGTGAAGATTATCTCCGCCCTCATCCTCGGCTTCGTGCTCCTGCTCATCGTATGCGCTGTTGCCATCTGCGCTTCCTTCGCTGCTGCATACGCACTGGGGGACATGTTCGATTCCGTCGCACTTGGTTTCCTCTGCGTAGCCGCATTCTATCTATTATTATTGATAATTGTTTACGTACGCAAGAAGGCTTGGATTGAGCGTCCACTCGTCAGGTTCCTTGCAACCATTCTATTAGAAGAGGTATGACAGAAGAAGAACCACTAAAGTATCAGTCGCTCCTGGCTATCCGCGCACGTAAGGCTCAACTAAACAAAGATATTCAGCGTAGCGAACAAGAGATTAAAACAACTTGGAACGCCATCTTCCATCCGAAGACGGCTCCAATGCCTAAGACTCCAGCCCAGCGCCTATTCGCTATGGCTTCATCAAGCGTGGGGCTAATCGATGGTGCTTTGCTCGGTTGGAAACTCTACAAGAAATTTATACAGAAATAATCAAATCAAACTATCAGAAACACCGCCCCTGAATAATCAGAGGCGGTGTTTTAGGGTAAAATTGAAAGTAAATTCCCGTTTTGGGGGAAAGTAAATTCGCTTACGCGAAGATATTTGAAAGTAAATTGAAAATAAATTAAACCAGTAAATTAAGACCAATAAATTATAATACGGAAAAATAATTTACTGATTATAATTTACTGATTTCATTTACTGAGAATTTACTTTCCACCCCCTCGCGCAAGCGAGTATTTTAATTATCCACACCTAAACTAAATGAATAAGAAAATCATTTCAATGCTCCTAACCGCATCAGCCCTCGTAGGCTGTAACAACCAACAAGCAATAGTTGAGAACTACGACCAGCAGGTTGACGAACTCTATAACAAGATGTCACAGGAAGAGCGTCTGGCACAGCTCCAGAGCCGTTTCATGGACGACCTCTTCGACAAGGACGGCAAGCTCGACACCGCCCAGTGCCGTAAGCTCATACCTAATGGTATGGGACATTTCTCTCAATATGCCAGTCAGAAGCCTATGGCAGCAAATCTGCTCCGTGACCGTGTGGCACAGCTTCAGGATTGGCTCATCCACAACACTCCTAACGGCATTCCAGCTCTCTTCCATGAGGAAGTGCTGACTGGCATAAACACTCAGGATGCAACCATCTATCCACAGCAGATAGGACAGGCATGCTCTTTCAACACAGAACTTGCACAGCTCAAGACAGAACAGACGGGTATAGCTATGCGTAAGATGGGCGGTTTGCAGTCGCTTTCGCCAATGGTTGACGTATGCCGTACACCATCATTCAACCGTCTTGAGGAGTCTTACGGCGAGGACGCCTATCTCTCAGCTATCTTCGGCACAGCCTTCGTAAAGGGTTTGCAGAAAGGTGGACTGAAGAAAGGCGTGAGCACCTGTTCAAAGCACTACCTCGGCTATGGTGGCGGTGGCGATGCCGACGAGAAGGAGCTTATGGAGGAGATTCTTATGCCTCACGAGGCAATGATTCGCCTGGCAGAGAACCGTATGGTGATGCCTGGCTATCATGCAGTACACGGCACTAACTGCGTGGCTAACACAGAGATACTTACCGACATTCTTCGTGGCTATGTAGGCTTTGACGGTGTTATTGTCAGCGACTATACAGCCATTGACCAGATACCAGATCAAGAGGACAATCTCCACCGTGCTGCTGCGGCTATCAATGCAGGCAACGATGTTGATTTCCCTTCAGGCTCAAACTATGCCCTTCTGCCAGAGGCTATGGAGAAAGGTCTTGTGAAGCCTGAGACCTTCGAGCGTGCCGTAAAGAACGTGCTCAAGCATAAGTTCCGTCTCGGTATGTTCGATGAGGACGCTTATCTATACAGCAAGGAGGATATCAAACTCGATACTCCAGAAGAGCGTCAGACTGCCTACGACATAGCTTCACAGTCTATCGTTCTGCTTGAGAACAACGGTATTCTTCCTTTGCAGACAAAGACCCCAAACATTCTCCTTACAGGTCCTAACGCTAACTCTATGTGGGCTATGTGTGGCGATTACAGCTATCCTTCAATGGCTTATTTCTGGAAGAAGACCGACGTTGGCGGTGAGAATCCTCATATCGTAACAGTCAATGAGGGTATGACCAAGCGTATGCCGCAGGGCTTCAATCTGAAGTATTCACGCGGTTGCAACTGGACAGAGGAGATTGAGACAAAGTATGATGTTGTAGGTGCTGGTGATGAGCGTGCATGGGAATACGAGATTCTTCACCGCAAGGTGGAGTCTGGCGAAAAAGCTGATGCAAAGGAGGCTCTCGCTATGGCAAAGAACAGCGATGTTATCGTTGCTGCAATGGGCGAGAACGTGATGCTGTGTGGCGAGAACCGCGACCGCAAGGGCATCCGTCTGCCAGGCAAGCAGGAGCAGTATGTAGAATCGCTCATCGCTACAGGAAAGCCTGTCGTGCTCGTTCTCTTCGGTGGTCGTGCAATGCCTCTTTCCGAGAAAATCGTCAAGAGTTGCGCCGCTATCATCGAGGCTTGGTATCCAGGCGAGGAAGGCGGAAATGCACTCGCAGACATTCTCTATGGAAAGATTTCGCCTTCTGCAAAGCTCAGCGTTAGCTATCCTAACGTGGAGATCAACGAGCCTATCTGCTACAACTATTCTGATACAAAGGATTCACGCATACAGTGGCCTTTCGGCTATGGTCTCAGCTACAGCACTTTCGAGTACAGCAATCTTAAGATTGACAACGAGGCAAAGACAAGCAGCGAGGCTGTTACTCTCACTTTCGACATCAAGAACACTGGCAACGTGGCCGCCGACGAGATTGCGCAGCTCTACCTCTCCCCTACTGCTAAGGATCAGAATATCCGTCTTATACAGATGCAGGGCTTTGCTCGCGTTCATCTTGAGAAGGGCGAGAAAAAGACCGTCAGCATAAAGATGTACACCGAGCAGTTCGGCTTCTACACCAATAACGATGGTAATCGCCAATGGAACATTGCTCCGGGTAAGTTCACCGTCAAGATCGGTGCTTCTTCTCAGGACATCAAGCTCAAGCAAGACATCACGCTTACAGGCGACAAAGTCAACAAACCGCTAAGAGAGTATTATTTCTCAGAAACGACAATTAAGTAAAACAAAGTATGCCTGTCAGAACATTCTGGCAGGCATATTTGTTTACAAGAAACTCTCTATTAGATTCAAACATTAAGGTGTGTGTTTGTGTTAAGGTTATTTGACTTCCAAAAGTTTTTTGTCAAATTCGGTAAAGTCATCGGTTGAAGCCTTATATGAGAGATCTGGCATATACCACCATTGCTTTTCAAAGAAATCCTGCAATTCCTTATCCTGAAAAACAAGACCACGATTTGCGTATGGCAGATTATTCAGGATTTTCTTTTCAAGGGCAGTTCCCTTCTCCTTGACATGCGACATTTGCTGTATCAAGTCAAAAGCGCCATCCCTGTTATAAAAAGAGCCAAGCTCATGATACTTCACATGTTCACCAAACTCGTCAACCACTCTCAAGGCATCCGCAGAAATCAGCGACAAGTCATCCGTAGGGCGGAAATTCTCAGCATGCATCTCCACCACACCATCACGAAGTGCAACCTCAACAATTTCGTTTGATATGATTTTTGATGACACAAAATCCCTAAACTGGTCAATTCCCAGTCTTACCTTACCAGCCCCCTTCACCACCTTGAAAGCATGCCCTTTCAGACACTTCTCATTCTTTATATAGAAATGCTTCGCTGTCCCTTCTGTAGAAATCCTAAGCGTGAAATCGCCTATCGTTCCGCCAGCCCAACGCATGGCAGGAGTAAGCCAGTACCCCAAATAGTACGCAGCAGAAAAACCGCCTCCCATCTTATACCTATACGTGTGATGCACTTTATTAGCCCCATGATTGAAATTTGCCTCAAAATAATAGACATGAGCCTTTGGGCGATAGCCGCCAATCTGCATCAAATCAGCATCGACTCGCTCTGCAGATTCAGCCATAGCATTCCTTTCATTTTCTGTAATAGGCTCAGCAGGAAAATCGGCATAATCCATTTCAGGGGCGGAACCAAACTTCGAAGCTTTTACATTTACATACGCAAAAAGATTCTGGAACGACTGTTTCTGCCCATTCACCTCCACAGAGAAATCATAGATAAACGGATGTCCTTTATGAAGACTATCAGGATTGACAGGCTCACCATCGCCCATAAATTCATTGGAAGCCTCAAAGCCCATCTTCACGATTCTTGCCTCGCCTTTATTAAAGAATGTATAGTCAACATCCACATAGGCAAAGCCATCATCGGAAAGTCGAATAGTGAGCACTTCCTTATCGATTCTAACGTCGGTATTTTCTATCGGGATAAGTTGATTGCCACTAACATAATAAGAACCGTCATTAGCTTTTGCAAAAGTGGCAAGGAACAAGAAGATAATTAATAATATTTTTGATTTCATTACTTTATCGTCTTTATTATAATTTAGGTACAAAGGTAATATATTTTTTCCATAACACCAACAATACAACATAGAAAATTTGTGTCTTCGAACAAAAATATATCATTTCAGCTACAAAAATGCGCATAAAAACATACATATTTGTTACAATAGACGTACACAAATGTTGTATATTCATGGTTTTCAGCATTTTGTAACAAACCGTTAATTTCAGGTAACATAAATTCTTGTATGTCCGAAAAATATGTACTACCTTTGCATCAGATTCCTAAAGAAATAAAAAATGTTTTTGGATATAAAATGAGATATCCGTGTTTTATGGTTAGTTTTTTAAACGTCAGTGAGGATCACATCGTGAGATGAGATCCTCTTTTTTTGTTTATTAAGCATATCATCTCTTGCAAAGATAGCACCTCGAAGATAAGACATGAATTGTTTTAAACGCAGAGATGCGAAGACGCAGAATTTTTCTCTACACCTTCGCACCTTCGCGTTTAATATATTAATATATCAATCTCTTAATTTCTTAATCTCTACTTCTTCCTTTCCTCCATATTGCAATAGAGTTTGAAGAGGGCGTCGTTGATCTCGTCGCGGACACGACGGTACTCGTTCATTCGGAACTCGTAGGTGCCTTCTGTCACCTTACTTGGATCGTCGAAAGGCATGTGGATGCGATGCTTCACGCTGCCGTTGAAGACAGGGCATGTCTTGTTGGCATTATCGCATACGGTGATAACGTAATCCCAATCCTCGTTCATATACTCATCTACCTGACAAGGTTTGTGGTCGCTGATGTCGATACCCATCTCGCGCATTACGAGTACCGCCTTCGGATTGACACGTGGCTCTGCCTTCACACCGCCAGAATATACGGCGAGGTCTTTTCCGTAGGACTGAAGGAGTCCGTGCGCCATCTGACTGCGGCATGTGTTACCTGTGCAGAGCACGAGCACCTTGACACCGTGCTTCTGAGCGTTCATTGTTACTGTGCCCACGAAGAGGGCGATAAATACCATAATGGTTTTCAGCATTGTTTTCATTGTTGTTTTTATGTTTTAATTCAATCATTCGCGATGCAAATGTAATGATTATTTCTGAAACATGAGCTTATACCAATTAACAAGACGAAAATACAAGGGAAGAACACGAAATAAGCAGAGCGTGTCTCTCTACGGAGAAAAGCAGGAAAATGGAGAGAATAAAGAAATCCCGCAAACAAGCTCACGCTTGTCTACGGGATAATGTGTGAGAG
>CAMKEM010000089.1 GCA_946411565.1 uncultured Prevotellaceae bacterium
CAAAGATTATCATATCTTTTTCTTAGACGATGCAAACTTAGAGTTCTGCCTCCGTCGTAAGTCCGTTATACCTCCGTTTTAAGTCCGTTCCTTAGAATGGGCGAAAATGGGACTTACAAGGGAGTTGCAAGGGAATTACATAGGACTTGCCACGAAGTCAGAATAAATTAACGTGAATTCGACGAATTCTAAATACCCCATAAACGCATCTTCGATGCTTGGCTTTGGAACCAAAATTAGCGACGATGACCAGAAAATTTAAATCAGGAATTTATTTTTTGGAAATTTTCTGGCAATTATTCGCAAAAGCTCATCAAGCTACGCAAGTCGTGGTAATTTTTAGTAAAACAAAAAGCAGCTTGCTGCTAATAAGGTAATTTTCGTCGAACTCACGTTAAATTAACGTGAGTTAGAATAAGGACACTTTTGCTATTTCCTTAGAATCCAGATAAGTAATGCCACTAAACCAACAACAATAGTGACAAATAGTACTGGAGCAGGATGTTTTA
This sequence comes from uncultured Prevotellaceae bacterium, assembly GCA_946411565.1. Taxonomy (GTDB): domain Bacteria; phylum Bacteroidota; class Bacteroidia; order Bacteroidales; family Bacteroidaceae; genus Prevotella. Next base: position 510 of record CAMKEM010000089.1, read on the forward strand.
TAATGAAGCTTATAACAAGTGCTATTATCAGAATAGCATACATAAACATACTACTCCAAAAATTCCACTTTAAGTATGTTACAAATGCACTATCTTTAGGAATTCCCTTTACTTTATTTTCGGCTTCTTCAAAACACTCTTCTTTTTCATGATGATAGTATAGGTCCGATGTATCATATTGTAAAGCTATATTTTTAATCCTTTTATTCAGCCTTTCCGTTTCATTCTGGCATAATGGCTGAACGAGCCTAAATCCGTCATAATACATTTCCCCAACATTATATTTGTAGAATTCAGGCGTTTCTGTTTTTTCCAAAAGAACATAGTAAACAATGGCGAAATTCACGAAATTATTGTTTTCGCCTATTCTTTCTTTTAGCTCCTCTGCATTTAATCCGAACAATTCATTCGGAACAGTATTCATGAGTTGGATAAGGGATTATTTTGAAGGCATTTCAGCCTCCGTAAAGAACTCAAACACCTTTGCGCTACTATTAGTTGTTTCGTCAAGCACAAACTCCCATACAGATTTATCATCCAGAGCATCAACCATTTGGTTATGCTCAATATGTGTTTCGCCATTCCACATCTTTTGGAATGTTTCGAGAGATATTATTTCTGAGTTCATATCTATATTATAAAGTTAGTTCTACTAATTGTCATCTAAACATATAATATCATAATGTAATAAGAGAAACGGATTTTCCTGATAGCTGGCGCAGAAATATGTGCGCAATCAATTTCAGATAAATCAGAAAAAACCGTTTCTTTTTAATTGTCTATGCCTTCACCTCTTCACCAAACAAAGTAGCAGAGGTGCTTCTTGTAATCCTAACCCTAACAGTTTCGCCGATATGATGATTACCCTTATCGAAAACCACCATCTTATTCTGTTCCGTGCGTCCACAGAGCTGTTCACGACTACGCTTGCTATAATTCTCAACAAGGACATCAAACTCCTTGCCCTCGTCAAGTTTGTAGTTGGCTGCAGAAAGCTCATTCTGAAGGGCTATCATCTCGTTAAGCCTACGAATCTTCACATCCTCTGGAATATCGTCAGGAAGGTGCTTTGAAGCGTATGTACCCGGACGCTCTGAGTATTTGAACATAAAGGCGCTGGCATATCCCACTTCCTTCATAAGAGAGAGCGACAACTGATGATCCTCTTCCGTCTCTGAGTGATAGCCAACGAAGATATCTGTCGTAATAGCACAATCAGGCACTATACGCTTGATTGCCTCTACCCTACTCAAATACCACTCACGAGTGTATTTTCTGTTCATCAGTTTCAGAATCCTGTCACTACCGCTCTGCACAGGCAAATGGATATGCTTGCAGACATTAGGCATATCGGCAATCACCTGAAGGGTATCATCACTCATATCCTTAGGGTGTGAGGTGGTGAAGCGAACCCTCATCTCAGGAACAGCCTCCGCCACTCTTCTAAGCAGTTCTGGGAAAAGAACAAACTCGTCCGTTCCTTCCTTCGGAAACTTATAAGAGTTCACATTCTGACCAAGAAGTGTGAGTTCCTTGTAGCCTCTATCCCTTAGATCAACACACTCCTTCAGTATGCTGTCAATATCCCTTGAACGCTCACGACCACGGGTATAAGGCACGATGCAGTAATGGCAGAAGTTATTACAGCCACGCATGATACTCACAAAACCCGAAATCTTCATGCCATGAGCACGTTTAGGAAGCACATCACGATATGTCTCAGTCAAAGAGAGATTAGTATCAATAGCATTCTGACCAAGCTCACACTGGGCGATAAGGTCAGGCAGTTGCAGATAGGAGTCAGGTCCCGCAACAAGATTGGCATAGTGATTCTCAATAAGTTCATCCTTGACGCGCTCAGCCATACAGCCAAGCACGCCAAGTATCACTTTCTTTCCTTTGTTCTTGTTAATGTTGTGCAGAGCCTCCAAGCGATGATAAATTTTGTTCTCTGCATTTTCACGTACTGAGCAGGTGTTAAGGAACACCGCATCAGCCTCATCAATATTCTCTACTGTCTCATAGCCAGCCATCTGCATTACTGAGGCAACGACCTCAGAGTCAGCAACATTCATCTGGCATCCGTAAGTTTCTATAAATAGTTTCTTCATTTCTTTTCTAAGGTTTTAAGGTTTATAGGTTTTAGGTTCTTAGGTCTTTCGGCTTATGACCTTATGACCTTATAACCTTACAACCCTCCAACCTTATAACCACACTATTTCTTTTCGTAGTCATTAATTTTCTTCAGGAAAAACTCCCTGAAATCACTCCACCAGTAATAGCATCCCTGAACAGGTTTCAGGTCAGGAAGCTGAGCCTCATCCTCATTAAGGAGCACCTTGAAGATAATATCCTTGTCCTGATCATTCTTATGATAGAAAATGAACTGAACATTACATGCCATAGGGAAGATACGATAGTTCAGCCAACCATTCTTGTCAAGCTCATCAAGAGGCATCTGCTTGCCATAGCCGTTAAGGTTGAGGAGGCAGACGAGAGGCATAACCATTGTGTCATGACCATAACGGAGCGTTGCACCTGGATGTGGAAGAGCAAGACAAGAATCTGCCTCAGAGATTATCTTCCTGACTAAATTACGCTGTGAAAAGCCCTGAACTCCACCACTCAATGGAGAACTGCCATAGTTCACATACCACCAAGCATTACTACCTGCCCAGAAATCATACACCTCATCCTCATTGAAGAGGTCATACATACTGAACTTATGGCGAAGTTCCGTACTCTGGATGTTTGAAGCAAGATCAAAAAGCTGCTTTACAAGCCTATGCCTACTAATTTTGTTTTCCTTAAGGAATTCACCATCCTTGACAAGCAAATCCACTACGCGTACCCCTCCCCTGTGTTTATCGCTAAAGTCCTTGAACTCCTGAGTATCCGTTCCTTGCTTCTTCAATATCTTGAGAACAGAATCCGTCTGACTCATATAATACATATCATGATGACTTGCATCATGCTTGATTATCAACTCTGGATTCATTGACGTAAACTGCAAGAGAGCATTCTCCATAGAGAGGATGCAACGAATCACTATAGTTGACTTTGCATCTATGTTTGTCTTGCCCTTGAACACCTCAGGGAATCTCTCGAACATACGCTTTGCTATGCCACGATGTTGCTCTGCACCAAGCTGAGTAAGCTCACCTTCACGACCTCTTGCCTCCTCACGTATCTGCCCTACCTTATCAAACACCTCAAGTCCCTTCTCGGTAAGCATACCCGCATCAGCCAGTTTCTTGAGTGTCATATATGGCTTGTCATAGTCTGCAGGCCTAATTAGATAGCGAGATCCATGACGACCATAGTGACTAATATAATATGGAGTATAGCCTGCAGGTGCAGGCGTAAGAGCCTTCTGAGGACCGGGATATGCCTTATAGCCTGAAGCTGATAGGTTGATATCCTTACGGAAATCCTCACGTGCCTGCTGTGCCGAAACTGCAACAGACATACACAGCGCAACGGCTGATACCAAAAGCTTTGTATAGAGTTTCACCACGATGTCATTATTTCTTTGAGAAAAACTTATTTACATTCCCTACAAGTGGGATTTAGAGACCAGAGTAATAGCTTACTTCTTCTCGTAATCGTCAAGCTTCTTCAGGAAGAAATCCTTGAAGTCACTCCACTTGTAATAGCATCCCTGAACAGGCTTCAGCTCTGGAATCAAAGCCTCATCCTCATTATGGAGAATCTTGAAGATTACATCCTTATCCTGATCATTCTTATGATAGAAAATGAACTGAACATTACATGCCATAGGGAAGATGTTGTAGTTATACCAACCACTCTTGTCAAGATCATCAAGACTCACCTTCTTGTCATAGCCATTAAGGTTCAGAAGGCAGACGAGAGGCATAACCATAGTGTCATGTCCATAGCGGAGAGTAGCTCCTGGATGTGGGAGAGCAAGACAAGAATCTGCCTCTGAGATAATCTTTCTGAGGAGATTACGCTGTGAATAGCCCTGTATGCCACCACTCAATGGAGAGCTACCATAGTTCACATACCAGAAAGCATTGCTACGAGCCCAAAGGTCATAAACCTCATCCTCATTGAAGAGGTCATACATATTAAACTTATGGCGAAGCTCTGTGCTCTGGATGTTAGAAGCCAGTTCAAAAATCTTTTCTATGAGCTTATATCCCTCAAGCTTATGACCACGAATCTTGTAGTCATCAAGGAAACTCTTATCCTTGAAAAGAAGATTTAAGATACGGTCACTTGGTCTGTGCTTCTTTCTGAAATCAACATACTCCTGACTCTTCTCACCCTGTCGCTTCAAGGCACTAAGAACAGAGTCCGACTGATTCATATAATACATATCATGACGACTTGCATCATGCCTGATATTCAACTCAGGATTCATTGTAGCCAACTGCAAAAGAGCATTCTCCATAGAGAGGATACAACGAATAACGGTTGTTGACTTCGCATCAATATTCGTCTTGCCCTTGAACACTTCTGGGAATCTCTCGTACATGCGCTTTGCAATGCCACGATGTTGCTCTGCACCAAGCTGTGTAAGCTCACCATCACGACCTCTTGCCTCCTCGCGTATCTGACCAATCTTATCAAATATCTCAAGTCCCTTTTCTGTCAGCACACCAGCCTCGGAAGCCTTCTTCATTGCATTGTATGGAACATCATAATCCATAGGACCAATGAGATAGCGAGAACCATGACGACCATAATGACTGATATAGTAAGGAGTATAACCTTCTGGAGCAGGAGTAAGAGCCTTTTGAGGACCAGGATAAGCCTTATAGTTAGAACCTGAGAGGGTAATATCCTTACGGAAATCCTCACGAGCTTGCTGTGCTGATACAGCCACAGTCATACATAGCGCAATGGCTGAGGTAAAAAGTTTAGTGTAGAGTTTCATCACGATGTTATTAAATATTTTGAAAAAGATTTTATTTAAAGTCTAAGGACTAAGGTCAAAGGTCAAAGGACAAACCGCCAACACCCAACACCTAACATCCAACACCTATTTGCTGAGTGCAAAGTTAATTAAAGACTTGGTAATTTCCAACTTTTTTCTGCATTATTTTCCATGTTTTTGCGTAAAAATCTCATTTTTAGTGCTCAATATGAAAAAAAATCATTATCTTTGCCCCAAAAATAATTAACAATTAATAATTAACATGCCATCAGCGCTCCGGCTCCCTCTCTACGGGAGAGGGCGTGGGGAGAGGCCACTTTTATGACTAAAATAATCATATCCATGCTATTAACAGCCTTAGTACTGCCACTCCATGCAAAAGACATTGTATGGTTCGACGGAACCAATCCTGTTACCTATAACATACATGAAAATACAGATCCTGTTGTCGAAGTGGCATTGGAGATGTTCTCTGAGGATATGCTCGAAGTTACCGAGACATACGCCATCCCTGCCTGTCAAAACAAGGCAAAGATACACATCTACCAACTTGACAAGGCTACCGATACCGACAAGAAGGAACTCACAAAACTGGGCTTTGACATCAATAAGCTCAGCAAAGGCATTGATGCCTTCTCTATCCGTTGTGCAAAGAAAAACATCATAGTGGTCGGGGCTAATGGTCGTGGTACCGCCTACGGCATTCTCGAACTATCACGAATGGCAGGTGTCTCACCTTGGATATGGTGGGGCGATGTTGTTCCAGAAAGGAAAGAGAAACTAACCATCAACGAAAAATTTTTCACAACCCAGTCGGCAAGCGTGGAATATCGAGGAATATTCCTCAACGATGAAGACTGGTCTCTTCGCCATTGGAGCTATTCCAACTATGACAAGGGCGACTATGGGTATATAGGTCCAAAGACCTACAAACGCATCTTTGAGCTTCTACTTCGTCTTCGCGCTAACACCATCTGGCCGGCCATGCACGAGCACACCACTCCTTTCTTCAAGATTCCAGGGGCAAAGGCTGTGGCTGATTCCTGCGGAATAGTCATAGGCACCTCGCATTGTGAGCCTCTTCTTCGCAATAACGTGAATGAGTGGAACACGTTCAGACAAGGGCAGTTCAACTACTTTACCAACAAGGAGAACATTCAGAAATACTGGACGGAGCGACTTAACGAGGTTAAGGATAGTCGAAACAATATGTTCACCATCGGTATGCGAGGCATTCACGATGGTCGTATGAACGGGGCAAAGACCATAGAAGAAAAGGTTGAGGGACTTCAGAATGTCATCAACGATCAGCAAGAGCTTATCCGCAAGTGCATCGGCGATCCAAGCAAGCAGATGCAGGTCTTCATTCCTTACAAGGAGGTACTGAGAGTATATGAGAACGGTCTTAAAGTGCCTGATTACGTCACCCTTATGTGGTGTGACGATAATTTCGGCTATATGACTCGTCTCAGCACCCCACAGGAGCAGAAGCGCAAGGGCGGTGGTGGCGTTTACTATCACCTCAGCTACTACGGAGCGCCACACGACTATCTATGGCTCACTACCACCCAACCTGGTCTTATCTATAACCAGATGCGACAGGCATACGACCATAATATGCGTAAGATATGGATTGCCAACGTACACGACCCGAAGGTGGCAGGCTACGACCTTGAACTATTCCTCGACCTTGCTTGGAACATCAACTGCACCACACACGAAACCGTAGGCAACCACTACAAGCAATGGCTCATCAACCAGTTTGGCGAACGGGCAGGCAATCTTCTGTTTCCTGCTATGAGCAAGTTCTATCGTCTTTGCGGAAAGCGTAAGCCAGAGTTTATGGCATGGTCGCAAACAGGACTTGACAACAAGAAGATATACGAGCGTGGTGTCTCTCCTATCAGAAACAGCGAGTTCAGCCACGAGTTTGGCGATGAGATGCAACGTTATCTCGATGATTACGAGGCAATAGCGAAAGTCGTCTTTGAGGCAGAGGATTCCGTTTCTTCTGAACTCAAAGATGCCTATTTCTGCATGATCGAATATCCTGTATGTGCCGCAAAGGCTCATGCAGTAAAGATTCTGGAGGCTCAGAAGGCAAGGCAACTGGCAGATGGCCGTCCGGGAAGAGACCATTACGATCAGGAAGCAACCATGCGCATAGCCTGTGCCAAGGCTCAGAGGGCATATCACGACATTGTAGCCCTCACCAACTGCTACAACAGTTCTATCGCCAACGGCAAATGGGAGAACATCATGAATATGCACCCACGCGACCTCCCCGTGTTTGGTGCTCCTGTATTGCCTATACTCTTGTCGGGCGAGGCTATGGAAACTGAGCTTAACAACACAGTAACAGAGGCTAAGGGCGAGAATATTCCATATAGCTGGATAGCAAGAAAGGAAGGTTTCATTGCCCGTAATTTTCACAATTACGACAATTACATTCCTCCAAAATCCACCATCCAACACCCATCACCCAAATTCATCTCAATGCTCGGTCATAGCATGAAGGCAGTAGAACTCCCGAAAGGCTCTTCCCTCTCCTATTCCTTCATATCCGAGCATGAAGACTCGGCTCTCCTGCGCATCGCCCTTATCCCTATCCACCCTCACGACAATGGCGATCTCCGCTATGCCGTAAGCATCGATGGTGGCAACGAGACTGTTATGTCAATCAAGGAAACCTTTATGTCAGAGCAATGGAAGCTCAACGTGCTCCGTGGTCAGACCGTGAAGAATATTGACATACATCTCACCAAGGGCAAGCACACCTTCTCCATCCGCGCCATAGACGAAGGCCTTCTCCTTGACCAATGGATGATAGATTTCAATAAGAATAGGAAGTTTTATCTGTTTCCGATAGATTAACAGCCCCTACCCCCGTCCCCTCCCCCACTCGGGGGAAGGGCTGGGGTTAGGGGGCTTTATATATTAAGTCCATAACTCTGCTTCACCTCACTCATCACAAACGTACTCTCGATAGAGGCAAGACTCTCAATCTCCCCAAGCTTATTAAGCACAAACTCCTGATACTGCTTCATATCACGCGCGCGAACTTTCAATAGATAGTCATACGCGCCAGAGGTGTTATAGCATTCCGTAACCTCAGGTATTCGCAAGATACAACGCACAAACGCATCCGCAATCTCGTGATTAATTTGCTTCAACTTTACCTTGCAAAACACAAGCAATCCCTGATCCAATTTCTCAGGATCAAGTATAGCAACATACTTCCTTATATAACCATTCTTCTCCAAGCGTTTCTGACGCTCAAAAACAGGCGTTGGACTCAAATGAACGGCATCCGCAAGCTCTTTTGTGGTCAATTTCGCATTTTTTTGAAGCGTTTTCAGTATCTGAATATCAGTTTCATCAAGCTTTTCCATAATTTCTTAGAGTTTTATTCTGTTTGAGGGGCTTTTTCGCCTCCCATTTAGAAAGATTTTCTGTTTCGAATGCAAAAATAGTGATATTTTCCGAATATCACAAGAAATTTGGAAGATATTTCTAAAAATATTAATTTTGCACTCGAAATCAAAACCTCCGAAGTTTCACTCGGATAATTTCAAGATAACAAAAAATAATTATTAACATACCTCTTTCGCACTCAGTCATCCTCCTTACGGGAGGACACGGGGGGGAGGCCATAAAAAAGAAAGGATAAAAATTATGAGCAACAAGAATTATCGTTTTGAGACATTACAGCTTCACGTAGGACAGGAACAGGCAGACCCAGCAACCGACTCACGCGCTGTGCCTATTTACCAGACTACAAGTTACGTATTCCATAACTCTCAGCACGCAGCCGACCGTTTCGGACTCCGCGATGCAGGTAACATCTATGGTCGTCTGACCAACTCTACACAGGGCGTGTTCGAAGACCGTGTAGCAGCCCTCGAAGGTGGCGTTGCAGGTCTTGCAGTTGCCTCTGGTGCTGCTGCCATTACCTACGCTCTCCAGAACATCGTGCAGGCTGGCGACCATATCGTTGCAGCTGATAACCTCTACGGTGGTAGCTACAACCTCATCACCCACACTCTCGCAACACAAGGCATCAGCAATACTATCATCAACGTCAACGACCTTGACGCTCTCGAGGCAGCAATCAAGCCTAATACTAAGGTAGTTTATGCCGAGACATTCGGCAATCCAAACTCTGACGTTCTCGACCTTGAAGGCGTTGCAGCAGTTGCTCACAAGCACGGCATCCCATTCATCGTTGACAACACCTTCGGCACACCTTATCTCATCCGTCCTCTTGAGCATGGAGCAGATATCGTTGTACATTCAGCAACCAAGTTCCTCGGCGGTCATGGCACATCACTCGGCGGTGTAATCGTTGATGGCGGTAAGTTCGACTGGAAGGCTAATCCAGACAAGTTCCCTACCCTCGCAAAGCCAGATCCATCATATCATGGCATAGTATTCGCTGATGCTGTAGGTGCTGCTGCATACGTTACACGTATCCGTGCCGTCATTCTTCGCGACACAGGTGCAGCTATCTCTCCTTTCAACGCATTCATTCTCTTGCAGGGCGTAGAGACACTCAGCCTTCGCGTAGAGCGTCACACAGAGAATGCTCTGAAAGTTGTTGATTTCCTCGCTAAGCATCCAAAGGTAAGCAAGGTTAATCACCCAGCTCTTGAGAGTCATCATGACCATAAGCTCTATCAGAAGTACTTCCCTAACGGTGGTGGTAGCATCTTCACATTCGAGATCAAGGGCGGACAGGAAGAGGCTTGGAAGTTCATCGATGCTTTGCAGATATTCTCATTGCTTGCAAACGTAGCCGACGTGAAGAGTCTTGTAATTCATCCTTACACAACAACTCACTCACAGCTCTCACCAGAGGAATTGGCAGAGCAGCACATCACACCTTCTACAGTTCGCCTGAGCATCGGTACAGAGCATATCGACGATATCATCGAAGACCTCAGCCAGGCACTCGATAAGATTTGATATTGTTAGTATAAGGACAAAAGACTAAGGTCAAAGGACTAAAGCTATGAGCTAAACCCTTTGACCTTAAACATTTTGAAACTTAGACTTTAAGCTTTAGACCGCAGACTCAAACTTTGGTAACGATATACATGTTGACACAATTTAGTCATAATCATTAGATTAATAATTTATTATAAAAATATTTGTCGGTTTCAGATTTTTTTTGTAACTTCGCTCGCAAATAAACATATATCAAATGCCCATAGGTAAGTGGGATAAAGACTGTGGAGGGCAAGGTCACAAGACTCCCTATGAAGCAGTAAGATATACAAGGCTTTGTGCCAACATGTATATCGTTACCCAAACTTTATACAAAAACAAAACATGAACAAATTTATAATCGCAGATAATCAGGAGCTTACGCGCTTCGCATTGGAGAGCCTGATCCGACAGAAAGAGCACGGAGAGATATACAAAGCCAGCGACAAGGCAGGACTTGTGCAATTACTGAAGGAGCATGAGGATGCCGTGGTACTACTCGATTACACGCTATTCGACTTCACCGATGAGAACCAGCTCCTAATCATCGCCGAGCGCTTCGCCTTGGCACAATGGATTCTCATCAGCGACGAACTAACCCCACAGTTCCTACGTCGCATCGTCTATCTGTCCAATCAGTTCAGCATCGTCTTCAAGGACGGTACGCTGAAGGACATCCGCGATGCCCTTGAAGCCGTAAGTCATCACACACGTCATATCAGCCAGCGAGTTCTTGAGACCATCCTCAACCATCAGCAGCAGGAACAGGAGGAACAGCCAAACGTACTGACAGAAACCGAGACGGAGATTGTTAGAGCCATCGCTCAGGGCAAGACTACGAAGGAGATAGCCAACGAGCGATACTCAAGCATACACACCATAACCACCCACCGCAAGAACATCTTCCGCAAACTAAAAGTCAACACCGCCCACGAAGTCATTAAATACGCGCTCAGAGCCGGTCTTGTCGATTCCTCTGAATTCTACATTTAACGTCAATTCGATGACTTGCGTTACATTTAGGGGGCCTGTTATTTTTGGTTCATATTATACTGAACCTTTTTACTTTGCATATACTCAATGCGCTATACTCTGACAGAAGGGGTGTCTAAAATGGACACCCCTTTTTTTCATCTTCTCTTCTTTTGACCTGATGTCGTGAATCGCGACCCCGTTTATGAATATTGCCCTCTTCCAAGGAGGTTCTGAATTGGAACGCCCTTTTTCATTCCTAAGGGATTCTGTGCGGGGATTAACACTAAAATCCTTATTGTTACCTGTTACTTGTTACTTCAGGGGTAGAAACGCTTTCGTGCCTCCGTTATGCCTCCGCTGTGCCTCCGTTGTAACTCCTATGTAAGTCCCATTTTCCTCCCATTCTAAGGAACGGATTAGAAACGGATCTGGAACGGAGGTACAACGGATTTACAACGGAACAGCATCAAAAGGGAAACCCGAGCAGTTTTCGCGTATTTTCATCGGTTTTCAAGCATTCAGAACAAGGCGAATCTGCCCGAAATTAATGCTTATTGAGACTGTCAGACGACTATACCCTACCCATCATTTTGTCATAACAGCCTCATTATCTTCATCTTAGATAATTTTAACAAGCAAGCGCAATCACGACCAGTAACAAGTAACAGGTAACAATAAGGATTTTTGTGCGCCCAAATTTTACGGAATTATTCTAACCTAAATAATTCATAGAGGCACAAAAAAAGAAGCGTTTTTCTTTGTC
>CAMKEM010000090.1 GCA_946411565.1 uncultured Prevotellaceae bacterium
TTGTCAGTTCAGCATCGGAGATGCGTTTTATTTTGAATTCGTCGAATTCACGTTAGTTTAAGATAGGGTGCAACCCTATCATCGATAATGCCACTACATTCTATAGCGCCGTAGGTGCGACATAATTCCATATAATGCGGGATTGCGATTGATATGAAAATATGTCGTCCTTACAGGACTTTTTGGGGGATTTCCCCACCCCCGATAGGGTTACACCCTATCCTAAGCTATATCACCCTTTCAGGGTTTTCTGTAATTTTCTCAAACTCTCCCTTTCTGGTTTTTCATCGAACTCACGTTTGAATAAGCACAAATTACAATTCCTCTATGATTGATGTTCCAGCTTCCCCCGAAGCCCATCGCCATTCCTCATAGAATCGCAGTTTACCATTCTCTTCACGTGGCTTAGAATGACATGAACCCGACTTTAATTCTCCATTAATATTCAAATGCTGATACGAGAAACTCAGACAGCGATTATCATCCATTGTGCCTACAAGAAAGCCCTTCACGATACTTCCACCAGAATATTCTGCCCATACGGCATTATCCTTCTGATGATAGGCAAAAACAGTCTGTTCCGACACCTCGCCCGACTCAGAATTCTGAACAGCAACGAAATTCCTGCCATCTAAAGAGAAATCATCCTTCGTTTCCTCAAACAGGGCCCTGCCCTTCCTATAAGCAGTTTCCAAGTGCTTTTCCCAGTTGTCTTGACGTGATTTCTTTTCCTTTGACATACCATCAAAGACCACGAAATCGCTTTTCCTTACCCGTTTGGCAAGCCTATCCCCAATCATCACATTCTTCATGCTTTCCAAGAACCCGAACTGCTCTAAGGTAATGAAATCGTGTCCCGTAGTACACATGAACAAAGCCTTGTCAAGCATCTTCATGGTCTTGTTTCCGTATGCAAAGCCATACGACCACACACGATCAAACCACCCCACCAACTTGGCAGGAGCTTCCGTCCAAAAAACCGGATATATGAAAGCAATAGCATCCGCAGCATTTATTTTCGCCTGCTCAGCCAATACATCATCAGCCAATTTGGGCGATGCGTTATAGTTTGAATCGCGAAGATACTCATCCTCAGACATATCCGTTCGGAAACCCATACGATACAAATCCGACAACTCATATTCATGACCAGCATCCGTAATTCCTTTCAAGAAAGAATCACGAACATGTCGGGTAAAGGAATCCTCTGACGGATGACAATAGACAACGAAAACTTTCATATTTTACTTTTTCCTTGCGTTTAGGCGGGATTTGATAGAACGGACACTTGAAGCGCTAATACTCAGAATCTCCTGAATCTTAGCATCACTATGCCCCATATCACTCAATATAAGGTATGTAAAGGCTCTTGGAGTAAGTTTATCGTACTCTTCCGTCCATTGCTTATACTTTGCAGGATAGAAAAGCATCACATAGTCAATAAGATACGAATCTGCATCCTTGAGATCATAAGGCATAGGATTTCCTTCTGTCAAAGACAAATACAACGCCCTACCCCTCTGCATTCTCTCCATCAATCGCTCCTGAATGCTATCTATCTGTCGGCGAAGCATATCCGTCTCGCGTTTGTTATCAGAATTAGTAGCCTGAAGATCGTCAAGCATCTGTTGATATTCATCTATCGAGTTCTGCAACATTGACGTAACGCTCTCATACACATACTCTTTGTCCTGTTGCTTTGCCCTTACAAGATAAACTATCAAACAGATGATAGCAACGACGATAACGACAATAATCAAGACATTAGCAAGACTTGACCTTATCTTCGTTGCATCTTCCAGATGTTTCTTTCCGATAGTAAATCTCATAGAGTCACACGCCACGAGGTTATGATGATAAATCTTCGTGGCAGTAAGCATCTGCCCGTCATTCAACAAGGAAACGGTCAATTTCTTGCATCTGTCATCAAGATGCGACATAACCTTCTCCTTTCCGGGAATAGTATCCTTCATCGCAGCCGTAAGGAATTTCCTTGCCCTTGCCGTATCGCCCTTAGAGGCATATTTAGCCGCCATACTCGCCAGAATAGTCTTCAGCGACGGACGCTTATCCTTTTCATCCGTCACCTTATAATACTTCTTCATAGCAGCAAGAATTGCCTTTTCCGTAGCAGCAGAATCGCGAGAATCAATAACGGCATTGATAGCCACACATATAGCATCCCTATTCTTTGTGGCTACAGCTGCATCAAGAAGACTATCGGCAAACTGAGGAGTAAGGACAACATATCTCTTCAAAGTGTCCTTGAATATATTTGTCTGAAGGAACTCTCTTTGCTCATAAACGGCAGTATCACCGCCCTCCCTATCCTTGCAGCAGGTCAGGAAGGCGATGACAAAGAGTCCGATTAATATGCCTATGAATTTTCTCATTGTTATGAAGTTTCGCAAGCTTAACTTCAGAGGTTATAAGGTTTTGAGGTTATAATGGTCATAAGGTCAGAAGAGATTAAGAGATTAATAAATTAAAAAAATCAATTTTCAATTGCTAAATGACGTTCCGACCTAAGAACCCGAAACCAACAAACCTATAAACCTGCAACTTGAGCTATGCGAAAGATTTATTGTGAGGGCAAAAGTAAACAAAAATTCCCATTTTCCCAAAGAAAAACCAAAAAAGTTTTTCCCAACACCCTTCGCTTCTTTTCCGATGTTACTCCATCACAGTTCCATCACAGTTCCATCGCTGCTCCATCGAAACGATGGACTATCGATGGAGTAACGATGGAGTATCGATGGAGTATCTTAGGAGGAAGAGCCTAAGAAGAACGAGCGTTTTATTGTAGTCGGAAGGTGACAGGAAGGGTGTATTTTACTCGAACTGACTGCCCATTCTGTCGGCCAGGAATCCACTTAGGCATAGCAGAAACCACACGTATTGCTTCTTTGTCGAGAGAAGGATCAACGCTCTTGGCAATTCTGATATCAGAAACGCTACCGTCACGCTCTACCACGAAAGAGCATATCACACGTCCTTGAATACCATTCTCCTCAGCAACAGCAGGGTACTTGATGTTTCTGCTCAAGTATTGCATCAATGCACTCATACCACCAGGGAAAGTCGGCATCTGTTCAACGACCTCAAAGATTTTGTTCTCTTCTACCCTTGGCTTGACTGGCTCAGTAACAAGAACTTCCTTATGTCTGAGAACTTCAGCAGTCTCATCATTTCCTATTACATTAGCAAAGCCTACAGCCACCTTAGAACTCATGATTTCATCCTGAGTCTTCATCATATCTTCAGGATTCACCTCATCGTCCTTCTTTATTACAGGAGCAACGAACTTGATAGAACTCCTTACCTTCTCTACCACCTTCTCAACATTCTCTTGCCTTACAGGCTCTGCACGATCCACCTTAGGCTCAGGCTTTTGAGTAGGAAGGTTTGTCATGACAACCACACCAGCATAAGGAGTATGACTTGCCTTATAGTCATCATAGGCATTCTTTGCAACCATTACAGCCATTACAACAGCAAAAATGATTAGCACAGCGATGATAGACATTATGTTACGTGCACTTGTCTGGTGACGGAGAACATAAGCTCCATACTCTTTGTTACGGTTCTCAAACAAAAGGTCTGACCATTCATTTGAAATAAGATCAATCTGTGTCATAATAAAATAGTTTTTAGGGTTATTGACTGATGCAAAGTTATGGATAAAGATTTTTCCTCGCAAGCATTTTTTCGTTTATTTTCTCATGGTGTTGCAAGCCTACTTTTTGCTTTTTACCTTTATAAAATTCTGATTTACAACAGATTAGAAACAAGACCATTTTTACTCCGAACACCTCATTTGCAACACTCAACAGTCGCAATCTCTCCCTAAAAATGAATGCAACACACAAAAAAGGCTTACATACAAGCGAGATGTATATAAGCCTTTTCTATAAATTGTAAATCTGGTTTCGCAAACAAAAACTTTCTGGAAGACAGTACCATTAGTAACTCCGTACATACGAGTGAAACGAGGATGTGCGAGGGATACGCCATTGATATTTACTACTGCCTGGAGGGCAGTACATCACGAAAAATCATGTATTAAAGCCAATCATGTACAGCCTTCCAGGCTGGTAAGGATAGTAACAGCCTTCTACTCGTAAAAATTGTAATTGTACAGGTTTTAGCTCTTTGGCTTGCCCCTAAAACTATTGCGGGCATTGCCCGATTCGCAATTCTGGCAAAGCAATTCCGTAGCCCTGTGATGTTGAAAGCCTTCAACCATAGCCTTGGCACGAGGGGATGAGAGAATCTCGTCAAGCGACTGGGTAAAAAGATTACCAAGCGTGATGTCTCCATCATGATCCATACAACATGGCACAAGACTACCATCCGAGAGAATACCAATCTGCTTGTGGAGAGCCTTGCAGAAAACAGAATGAGAGGCATCTCCCTTTCTTGCCTCTGGCCACTCAAACTTCCTGTCAAACTCAAGATAGAGATTTTCACATAGGCGATAGCCGTCTGGACGTTCTCGCCACGGCTTTTGAACATATTGCTCCAAAAGTTGCAAGACTTGCTCGTTCTCACTCTCCCTGCCCCCTTGATTCCAAAGCCTCAGCACGACACATGTGCCTTGCTCTGCCGCTGGAATTGCGAATTGCATAAGCTTATCTATATATTCTGAAAGTATGCCCTTGCCGTTGCTTTCGTGAGAATGTAATGATAGCTGCACCTTGTGAGGAAGTGAGGACAAGAGATTCATAGCCTTATCGAGCAACGTGCCATTTGACGTGAGGACTGTACGAAAGCCCTTTTCTCGCGCAATTCTGATGAAATCAGGCAAGAGAGGATGAAGCAAAGGCTCACCCATAAGATGAAAATAAAGAAAGACTACCTTCCCACGGATTTTATCTGTGAGAAGGTTGAATTCCTCAAGAGACAGTTGTCGGTTCTGCCTTTTATGCTTCGGACAGAAATCACAGTTGAGGTTACATACGTTGGTTATCTCTATATAGCAGCGGTCAATCAATTTATGTGCAATTTTACTATTTACAACTTATTTGCAAGCTCTTCAAGCTATGCAAGTTCCTATATTTTTTTGCAAAGTTACAAAAAAATAATCGTTTTTCCTGTCTTTTTCTTGGTTTATTCGTTTTCTTTTGCTACCTTTGCCAACATAATAGCATATAACTAAGGCTTTAATCTAATCTTATCCTATTTCTATGATAAAAATTCTTAGCGTGGATGATGAGCTTGACCTTGAGCTCTTACTAACCCAGTTTTTCCGCAGAAAGATACGCAAAGGCGAATATGAGTTCTACTTTGCACATAATGGACTGGAAGCTATGCAGATGCTTCTGCAACATCCAGATATCGACATAGTGCTCTCTGACATCAATATGCCGGAGATGGATGGTTTGACTCTTCTTAAGAAAATCAAGGACCGCAACAATCCTGCCCTCAAGGTGGTGATGGTGAGCGCATACGGCGAAATGAGTAATATCCGTCAGGCTATGAACAATGGTGCATTCGACTTTGCAACAAAGCCTATTGACCTTGACGACCTGCAACGTACCATTGAGAAGGCGAAAGAGGAGATTGATTTCGTGAAGCAGACTCAGAAGGAGCATGGACAGCTTGTGGACCTCAAGGCTGATCTTAGTCTGGCTGCTGAGGTGCAATTAGCAATCCTGCCTTGCGAGTTTCCTCCTTTCCCAGATATTGTTTCGGATGTTGATATTCATGCCACGATGAAGCCTGCAAAGGATGTGGGTGGTGATTTCTACGATTTCTTCCGTATTGACGATGATCACTTAGGTTTCGTGATGGCAGACGTATCGGGCAAGGGTGTACCAGCAGCCTTGTTTATGACCATGAGCTACACGCTACTACGTTTCACAGGCACCAAGAGCCTCAACCCTGTTTCTACGGTTTCAGATTCAAACGACATGCTTTCAAAGGAGAGTTTCGATTCTATGTTCGTAACCCTCTTCTATGGTGTGTATAACATTAGTACAGGTGAGGTGCGCTATGTGAATGCAGGTCATAATCCTCCTTATCTACTAAAGGCTGACGATAGCGTGAACGTTCTGCCTAAGTCCAACAATATCTGTATGGGCGTAACGGAGGGATTCCCTTATCAGGAGAGCACTCTGACGCTTGATAAGGGTGATACGCTTGTTACCTTCACCGATGGCGTAACGGAGGCTTGTGATCCATCCAACAACCTATATGGAGAGGAACGACTTGAGGCTTTGCTTGCCACTCAGGAAGGCAATACCGCCGAGCAGATAACTTCTGCTATCAACAATGCCGTGAATCAACATGCCAATGGTGCAGAGCAGAGTGATGATATCACGATATTGGTGATAAAGAGGAAGTAGAAGCCCACCCAGTCCCTCCCCAAGGGAGGGTTCCTCCCCCCTCACCCCCTCAAGGGGGAGTAGATACATTTTTCAAATCAAAAAATTAATAACCTTTAATTATAAACTAAACTCAAGCTGTCCTTTTTAGGGATTATTACTATAAAACATCCTTCCTTTTGGGAAGGCTTGGTTAGGCTTTTACATTGGCACAAAACAAGACCATACAACAACGAATGTTGTCTTTCGGACGGGACTTCGGCATTTTAGCGGGCATCGCGGCTATCGGCTGTGGTGTCACCTATATCGTATGCCAACAAACATACGAGACAAGGATTGCCGAGCTTCAGGAACAGATATCCGATCTCCAGAAGAAAGAACTTCAGGCAAAGGTCACGCAGCGTGTCAGCGAGCAAATGGAGGACATTGCCTTCCAACAGAAAAACATCTCTGACAAACAGCGTGAGGAAGCCGTGAAGCAGTCGCATATCGCTGATATGGAGCGAGGAAAGGCAGAAATAGAGAGAGGTCTTGCACAACAGGCTCAGGCAAAGGCAGTACAGGCTGCCGAACAGGCTGACCAGATGCGTATCGTGGCTGAGAATCAGAGTGAACTTGCCACCCATAACATGATGGAGGCAGAAAAAGCTCGTGCCAAGGCTGATACCCTATTCTATCTGTCTATGGGCAACTCCCTGGCACAGTCTGCGCTTGCCAAGGGTAGCGTGGCTTCGGACATCTCCCGACTACTCTCTTACGCTTCATGGCACTATACCAAACAGTATGGTGGTTATGAGAACTCCGACAACGTATATAAGGCCCTCCTATATTCTTCAAATTCATCAGAGAAGATAAACACAGACCTGAAGGGAAATGTTAGAAGCGTGGAGATGATTAATATTGACGGTGCTCGCTGGATTCTCGGCGTAACCGACTATGGCGAGATTATTCTCTACAACGATACACGCGAACATCGCCAGTTCAGCATAGATAATGCCCCTTTCCGTGGTGTAGCTATGCTTAACGCAAAGCAGTATGCAGCATTAACCTCTGACGGCAAGGTGATGATTATGGAGTTTAGTGGTGCACGTAATCCACAGATGAATTTGGTAGGCGTGATAAAACTTGGCTCTGGAGTATGGAAGAGTATCTGTTCTATGGGCAAGAACATCATAGCCGTGATGAGCAACAACTCGCTTGTATGGCTCGATGGTAGGTCTATGGGCGTAAAGGCTGTCAATAAACTTGAGCCAAGACTTTATACTATGGGTTCTGAGCCTGAGAATGGTATTCTGCATCTCTTCGGAACTCATGGATTGCACTATGTGGCATCAACCTCTAATCTTGGTATGTGTCAGCGTTCTGACCTCACAGCGGTAAAAGAACTGGTAACGGCATATTTCCATGACAATAAGAATAGTTGTCACCTGCTCGGAACAGAATCGGGAATGATATACGTCATAGACAGGAATGGGCGTGTGATGAACACTATGACTGGTCATACTGGTGCCATTACCTCTATAAAGGCATTAAACCAGTCTATTGTCTCTACGAGTTACGACCACACCATGCGTTTCTGGTCGTTTGCGAGCATGACATCCATAGCAGAATCCATAGAATTCAGCTTTGACGCATGGCCTCTGTCATTTGTGGTAGATAATGAATCACAGATGATATGGATAGGCAATGAGGCTGGTAAGATGAACCGTTTCTGCACCTCCGTCTCAAAAAATGCCATTGCCACTCAGGCTTTGCTAAACCGCGAGTTCACACAAGATGAATGGAACTACTATATAGGTAAATCCGTGCCTTACCGCACATTCATGAAAGGAGGTGGGAAATGAGAAGAATAACCTCTAACCTCATAACGCTACTCCTGCTTGTCCTTTTACCTATAACAGAGATAAAGGCTGAAGGAAGGGGCATTCCTTTCTTCCGTAATTTCTCATCTAAGGAGTACATGGCACATAACCGCAACTATGACATTGCGTGTGATGAGTATGGTACTATATTTGTTGCCAATTTCGAGGGACTCCTATACTTTGATGGCGCTACATGGCGAAAGATTCACACTCCTGGTATCAGTAGAGTGACACGCTTGGCGCGAGGCGAGAATGGTCGTATCTGGGTAGGTGGATATAACGTTTTCGGCTATCTAAAGCCTGATCAGCAAGGTCGCATCAAACTCCATACCATAGTTTCCGACAACAACAAGGGGGCACTCTCAGAAGTGGATTTCATCAAGGTTGAAAAGGATAAGGTATATGTGCACACCACCGCAGGAAAGTCGTATGAGGTGGTGAATGAGAAATCGCTAAAGGAGCTGCAACATGGCGGAGAGAGCATCTTTACCACCGGTGTTGACTCCGTGAGCAAGTTGAAGATGCCTTTCGATGTGCAACTCCAGTATAATCATGCCTCTGGCTTGGACTTCGGCAATAGCCGCTATGCCTTTGCACCACTATCCGAGACTGACGGTCTTATATCCAATTCCATCAACTACGTAACATTCAACCGCACCCACATGCTATGGGGCGCTACCGATAATGGAATATTTGCCGTAGAAGCACTATCGCCATACGGTCAGATAGGCGATAAGGAAGGTCTCAAAGGTGAGGTGAATTGTATCGGACAACTTGCAAATACTTATTATATAGGTACGATGCAAGGTCTGTACAGCCTGATGGGCAACAATATCTGGTTGGTTGACGGAATAGACCTTGCCTGCTGGCAATTGGTTAGCGTATCAAACAAGAAACTGCTTGCTGCTACATCCGATGGTCTGTATCAGATTACCCCCAATGACGTACAGCACATAACCAACGACAATACCTTCTCCGTATGTCAAGATACGGTGCGTGGCGGCTATGTCACGGGTGAGGTAGATGGTGTTTATTATGTTTCAACATCGGGAAAGAAAACTATGGTATCGCCTCTTGAGAAGGTGATGAAGATACGCTATGCAAACAACAAATTCATCGTGGAGAGTATCTATGGTGAATTGTGGGAACTATCAATAAAGGGCAGCGATGCAGGGATAAAGGTTTCTGACAGATGTATCCGTCAGAGTGCCGATGTAACTGCTCCTAAACTCAGTTATACTGATCCGAAGGGAACGCTATGGCAGACAGACCCAGAAGGACGCAACCTGAAGACAACCTCCACAAGCAACTATGCAAAGGAGCTATCTCCGTGGATGTACCCCTTCACCAAGCGAGCCCTCAACTGCCTCTATGTATGCAACGATGGCAAGGTATGGGCTGGTGGCGACTTCGGTGTCATCGTGCTCGACACAAAGATGATGAAGGAGATAAAGCAGCAACCGAGCACACGCCCATACATTCGTCAGGTAGTGGCAATGGGCGACTCTGTGATGTGGGGCGGCTATTCACCAAAGGATATGATGCCACTCTATGACGTGGAGGGCATAGAACTCCCATCTTCATGTAATCAACTGCATGTCACCTTCTCTACCCAATACTCATCAATCATCTGCCCTACCGAATACCGTTACCGAATAAACGACGGCAAATGGAGTATATGGAGCACACATACCGAAGTGGAGCTGAACAACCTCGACTACGGAAGCAGTAGCATCGATGTTCAGGCTCGTGACATCTTTGGAAGGCTATCGGAGATAAGTACTCTCCAATGGTCTGTTGCTACGCCTTTCTACCTCCAATGGTGGGCTTTCATCATCTATGCGCTTCTCCTAATAGCAATCATATACAACATAATGCTATTGCGCACCAGACGACTGAAGATAGAGAAGGTAAAACTTGAGTATCTGGTAGAGAAACGTACAGCCGACCTGAAACGAACACAGGACGACCTCGTGCGTATGGAGCGTACGGCTACGGCTGGTAAACTCACGCAAGGTCTTATTGACCGCATCCTCAATCCTATCAACTATATCAACAACTTCTCGAAGCTAACCTCTGGTCTTGCCAAGGATCTCATGGCTGACCTTGAAGACGAGAAGGATAATATGTCGGAGGATAACTATGAGGACTGCACCGACATCATAGAAATGATGAAGACCAATCTCAAGAAGATTGAGGAGCACGGCATAAGCACCACCCGAACCCTGCGTGCTATGGAGGCTATGCTCAACAGCCATATCGGTACTATGGCAGAGCACGACCTCATAGCCCTCTGCCGACAAACGCTGGCCGTTACGTCCGACTACCACAAGGACGCAATTGCAGAATGTGGCATAAGTCTCAAATGCGAAATGCCAGACACACCAATGCTTCTCAACATTGATGCTGGCTCTATGAAGAATGCTCTTATTGCATTGCTCAACAATAGCATATACTCTATCACCAAAAAGGCAAGGAATAACGTTCCTGGTTATAAGCCAGAGATTGTTATCAGCCTTCCAGAGCAAGGAAAGGGCATAATAATCCGCGACAACGGTATGGGTATCGAGGAAACAATTATTGATAAGGTTTTCGACCCATTCTTCACCACCAAGCCGACAGGCGAGGCAGCAGGCGTAGGCCTCTATCTCGTAAGAAATATCATCAACGATCACCATGGTAAAATCTCAGTTGATTCCCAAAAGGATGAATACTGCCAATTCACTATAACTCTATGACCGAAATTGAAACCCTCCAACAGCATCTTCTCTCTTTGCAGAAGCTTGCATCATTAGGACTTCTCAGCGCTGGTATTGCGCATGAGATACAGAATCCGCTCAACTTCGTCATCAACTTCTCTAAGATGTCGGAGAAACTTCTTGACGACATGAAGGAGATAATGGAAGACGTTCACGACAAGATTTCCGAAGACGATGCTGCCGACATTGACGACATCGTAGAGGACCTCTCCGTCAACATGCAGAAGATACGTGAACACGGAGAGCGTGCCGTAAGCATCATACAGGGCATTCTGCTAATCTCGCGTGGCAAGGAAGGCGAGCGCATCCCTACCGACATAGCACACCTGCTCCATGAGTATGTGTGGCTGGCTTACCATGCCCAGAGAGCAAGCGACAAAACGTTCAACATATCAATTTCAGAGCAATATCAGGAGGATATGCCTCGTGATATAATGGTGATTCCGCAGGATCTAAGTCGTGCGGTGCTCAACGTGGTGAACAATGCCTGCTATGCCGTGGCTGAACGTGCACAGAACGAGAGTGAGGACTTCAAGCCTGCCATCACGGTAGAGGCAAAGGTGGAGAACGAAAACCTCATCATAGCCATTGGCGACAATGGTTGTGGAATGCCCGATGATGTTCGCAAGAAGATTTTCCACGATGCCGTAACCACTAAGCCTATCGGCAAAGGCACAGGTCTCGGTATGCTCATAACCCACGATATTATCGTTAATGGGCATAAGGGCAAGATTGATATTGATACCAAGATAAATGAAGGAACGAAATTCACGTTCACGATTCCGATAAAAAGTGAATAGTGAATAACGAATAGTGAATAATACTTAATACTGGTGGCCACCAGAATGGGAATTCGCCATGCAGCCTAATCGCGCTAGCTGTATTTTTCACTAAGTATTATTCTCTATTCACTATTCACTTAGTATTATTCACTTTTCACTATTCATTTTCCGCCATGGAGTAGATAGTAATGTAACGTGAGTTCGACGAAAACCCTGAAGGGGTGATATAGTTTAGGATAGGGTGCA
>CAMKEM010000091.1 GCA_946411565.1 uncultured Prevotellaceae bacterium
ACAGCAAGCTGTTTTTAACTGACAATAATTACCAATCTTACCAATCTTAGTCCAACAATTATCAATTTTATCTCTTTTTTTATTGGTTGAAGATTGGTAAGATTGGTAATTATTGTCAGTTCAGCATCGGAGATGCGTTTGTTTCGAATTCATCGAACTGACGTTAACATAGGCTCGCGCAGAATGCCCTTTTAGCTGTTGGGCATGTTAATTGTTAATTGCTAATTGTTAATTGATTGGCATGTTAATTGTTCAAACTTTCCTTGCGTGGTAAATACATACATCGCAAGACCAATTACATGCACCCCAGCCATTACCCAGAACATGGCATCATATCCTAGGTACTCGGCTATTACGCCTCCGAGAAGAATGCCAAGACCTAATCCGAAATCCCATGAGGTGAGGATTGTGCTATTAGCTGTACCTCTTTCATTATGATGTGCAATTGCGATAATCATATTTTGAAAGGCTGGCCACATGTGTCCGTTGCCAAAGCCTATGAGAATGGCAGATGCATAGTAAGGAATATAGTTCCAAACTGGATCGCATGAGAAAAGATTGAGGATGTAAGGCCCTGCTATGAAAATGCCAAAGCCGAAGGTGGAAAGTATTATACCTTCCATAGCGTTATGCGTAAGCTTACCTTGACGAAGAGCCTTGTTGCCAATAAGACGAGAAACGATAAGTCCTATTGAGAGAAGGAGAAAATATGTTCCCGTACCACTTGTTATGCCTAAATGCTCCTTGCCATAGATAGCAAGGTAATTGCTTAGTACACCCCAACAGAAGCCGAAGAAACAGATGTTGATGGCAAGGAACCAACCACGAAGAAGGAAGAAACGGTCAAGGGAGAACTTGAACTTTACTCTGTCCTTTGGTTTCTCGTTCTTTACATCAAGCGTATATGTGTTCACGAATCCTATGCCTGCGATTATGAAGGCAAGCCAGAACATAAGTTGGAAGTTATGTGTGTGGGTGTAGATGAAAAGTCCAATAGTTGGAGCTATGGCAGATGCAAGATTGTTGCTCATTCCATAGAAACCTATTCCCTCATTACGTCGTGAGGCTGGAAGAACATCGATTGCCATAGTGGAATTTGCAACTGTTGTAGCTCCGAAAGGACCTCCGTGAAGTGTTCTGAAAAGGGCGAATGCAAGAAGGCTTCCTGCGATGAGATAGCTTCCGAAGAAAATGAAATACACGAAGAGCACCACGAGAAGTACAGTCTTTCGTGCAAAGTTATCCACCATATAGCCGCTGAATAGTCGTATGATAAGGGCAACGAGGGTATATCCTGAGAGAACAAGTCCGATAGTGTCCTTTGAGGCTGAGAAGGTCTCGCTGAGATAGAGAGGTAGGAGAGGGGTTATGAGATAAAACGAGAAGAACAGGGTGAAGTTCGTAAGCATCACCTTGTTGTAGTTCTTGTTCCAAAGCTTTTCCATATAAATAATTCGGCCTCTCCCCCCGCCCTCCCCCGTAGGGAGGGGGCTAGAAGATGAAGGGGCAATTCAATTTTAATTATTAATTAATGATAGTGGTCACTCCGGCTCCCTCCCTACGGGGGAGGGCGGGGGGAGAGGCCACCCTTTCTAAAAATTCCCCCTCGTTTCACAACGAAGGGGAACAACAACACAAACACAAATAAATCCCCAGGCTTATTGAGACACCCGGGGCCTCTTAATATACTTTTTAATCTAAACCTAATAGCGACTTTATATGCCGTCAACTCCTAATAAACTCATGAAAGCGAGTTATAGGAGTTTTATCGGCTAACGGACTAAATTTAGTATTTATTCTAAAATAACGAGCCAAATTCTTTTTTATTACTTTTTGGCGAAAAAAATATAGCCAAAAATATCATTTTCTTTTACTCGTTTTCCGTTGCACTCAAATCTTCGTTCTTCAAATTGTGGATTGTAGCGATATTGAAGCTTGACGTAAGGAGGGGTGCAAGGGAAAGAAAACATCAATATGCTGAAAGCATTAGGAAGGTGAAAAACGTGGTGTAAAGTAACTCTATCTTTTTGATTTTATAGTTTTTTGTTTGGATTTTTGGATATTTTTGGCAAAAATGGTGTTTTGTCCCCTATTTCCTTTGGTTTTTTCGGATTTTTCTCGTAATTTTGCAACTTCAATAAAATAGTTTTAATTTTTAGTTGTCCGCTCAGTTCGCAGAAATGCTTGCCCAGAGCAAGAAATACATAAATGTACGATTCTAAAAGAAATCAATACGACCAGTATGTGGTGGATCGGGAAGCACCACTTCTTGATTGGATGCTCTCTGCTCTTCCTGGGTCAAAGACAAAGATAAAGGCTATCCTTCAGGGACATGGAATAAAGGTGAATGGCAAACAGGTCACTCAGTTTGATTTTCCACTTAAGCCAGGAATGAAGGTGAGCGTTAGCAAGTCGAAGAAGAACGATACGTTCAAGAGCCGATATGTGAACATCGTCTATGAGGATAGATGGCTCGTTGTTATAGAGAAGAAGGTTGGTATTCTCTCTATGGCTGCTGGGCATAGCTCGCTGAACGTGAAGACTGTGCTCGACGACTATTTCAAGCGTACCCGTCAGAAGTGTACTGCTCATGTGGTGCATCGTCTTGACCGCGACACCAGCGGATTGATGATCTACGCTAAGGATATGCAGACGGAGCAGCTGCTTGAACGCGACTGGCATGGAACGGTGTTCGACCGTCGCTATGTGGCAGTGGTAAGTGGTGAGATGGAGGAAGATGAGGGAACTATAGCCAACTGGCTTAAGGATAACAAGGCATACGTTACATATTCTTCTCCTGTGGATAATGGTGGCAAGTATGCCGTAACGCATTTCCATACACTCAAGCGTACCACTGAGCACTCGCTTGTTGAGTTCCGTCTTGAGACAGGCCGCAAGAACCAGATACGTGTTCATACCTCGGATATGGGGCATCCAATATGTGGTGATATCAAGTACGGCAATGGTGATGATCCTCTTCACAGGCTTTGTCTTCATGCCTATGTGCTCTGCTTCTACCATCCAGTAACTGGCAAGCCAATGGAGTTTGAAACTCCGATTCCTGCACAGTTTATGGCGGTGTTTAAGTAGCCCACCAATAGCCCCTCACCCGCCCTGCGGGCACCCTCTCCCCAAGGGGCGAGGGGGAAGTATGTATTAAAAAATCAGAGGAAATAAATAGAACAAAGGCTTGTAGCTCAAAAGCGTAACTTTTCCCTCGCCCCTTGGGGAGAGGGTGCCCAAAGGGCGGGTGAGGGGCCGAGCTTTTTATATGAGTAACTTCGGATATTACATAGCTTGTCTTATCGTCATCATCATCGGCGTATTTATCGTCAAGAAGGTGGTGAGTTGCATGATACGTGCGGTTGTAGGCTTGGTAGTCATGGCTGTTCTTGCCTACGTATATTTCATGTATCTGAGATAGTTTACAGAAGAAAGAATAATAAAAAAATAATATTAACATGCCTTTCGCAATCCAGCTCTCTCTATTGGAGAGGGCAGGGGAGAGGCCTTAACAAACATTTAAACATTATGGAAAGAGACCAGAAGATTTTTGACCTCATTGAGCAGGAGCATCAGCGTCAGCTCAAGGGAATCGAGCTTATCGCCTCAGAGAACTTCGTCAGCGATCAGGTGATGGAGGCTATGGGAAGTTATTGCACAAACAAGTATGCTGAGGGTTATCCAGGCAAGCGTTACTATGGCGGTTGTCAGGTTGTTGACCAGATTGAGCAGCTTGCTATCGACCGTGCATGTAAGCTCTTCGGTGCTGAGTATGCTAACGTACAGCCTCACTCAGGTGCTCAGGCTAACGCAGCCGTTCTCCTCGCTGTTCTTAAGCCAGGCGACGTATTCATGGGCCTTAACCTTGATCACGGTGGTCACCTCTCTCACGGTTCACTCGTTAACACATCTGGTATCCTCTACAAGCCTGTAGGTTACAACCTCAACAAGGAGACTGGTCGTGTTGACTACGACGAGATGGAGAAGCTCGCTAAGGAGCACAAGCCAAAGCTCATCATCGGTGGTGGTTCTGCTTACAGCCGTGAGTGGGATTACGCTCGTATGCGTAAGATTGCTGATGAGGTAGGTGCTCTTCTCATGATTGATATGGCTCACCCAGCAGGTCTTATCGCTGCAGGTCTACTCGACAACCCTGTTAAGTACGCTCACATCGTTACAACAACTACTCACAAGACTCTCCGTGGTCCTCGTGGTGGTCTTATCCTTCTCGGTAAGGACTTCGACAACCCATGGGGCTACACAACTCCAAAGGGTGTTGTTAAGAAGATGTCACAGCTCCTCAACTCTGCTGTATTCCCAGGTCAGCAGGGTGGTCCTCTTGAGCACGTTATCGCTGCTAAGGCTGTTGCCTTCGGTGAGTGCCTCAAGCCAGAGTGGAAGGAGTATGCTACTCAGATCAAGAAGAACGCTGCAGTTCTCGCTGACGAGCTCACAAAGCGTGGCTTCATGATCGTATCTGGTGGTACAGACAACCACTCTATGCTCGTTGACCTTCGTTCTAAGTACCCAGATCTCACAGGTAAGGTTGCTGAGAACGCTCTCGTTGCTGCTGACATCACAGTTAACAAGAACATGGTACCATTCGACTCTCGCTCTGCATTCCAGACATCAGGTATCCGTCTCGGAACTCCAGCTATCACAACTCGTGGTGCTAAGGAGGATCTGATGATTCAGATTGCAGCTTGGATTGAGGAGGTTCTCAACGATCCAGAGAACGAGGCTGTAATCGCTAAGGTTCGTGGTGAGGTTAATGAGAAGATGAAGAACTATCCTCTCTTCGCTTGGTAAACCGACCAATCTCTCGTAAGAGATAAATAATATAGGCTCGCTGTTCGATATCAGAATAGCGAGCCTTTTTAAACTTAATTCTATCCTCTTTTGTAATACTCTCCACGCTCTGTGTCGGGCATATTAACGTGGGTTCGACGAATTGCCTATATGGCAAACAGCAAGCTGTTTTTGACTGACAATAATTATTGTCAGTTACTTCCCTATGGTCAGTGGGTCTGCGACAAATCTCAGCATCGGAGATGCGTTTATTTCGAATTCATTGTATAAATAAACTGTGGTATGTTTTATACGATATATATATTATTGCCAGTGGTACTACTGGCAGTACCTCTTATCTTGATGTTTTTTACGCTTAAAGGACTGAAAGACTATGATTTGTGGAATAAACTCTGCGAAAGGACTAATGGTGTCGTCCGTGTGATTATGGGGACGATTCTGTTTGTCTTTTATTTTTGGGTAATATGCTGTTTGATTGGGATTGATTTTTAGCAGATGCAAGTATTATTCCTTAACTTCCTTAACTGAAAGATTCTTATCCTTTTCTGTAATAATGAAATTTGATATCTTGGAAAGAACATAAACTTTATCCGGCTTTAAGCCATCTAAGAAGTTGAAACGCTTGATCTCTTTTTCCGAGTTCTTCTCGTATGAAATATCATTCTTGCTATCACCTTTATCTGACAGATACCATACGACATTATCTCTTGTCTTTACCAATACACCCTCAAGTTCCGCATTTTCAATATCAAAATACTTCTCTATCTCATTATCGGTAGGAGTTTTTGACGAAGGCAAATCCATTTTCTTCTCTACGTTATAGATAGGATATTCCACCATTATGGAATCGCAAAAGAATCCGTCAATCTCCACTTCTGCCATTCTCATAAGCACCCTCTCAGCCTTTGGATGCCCACAAACGCCTTGCGCGAACATGGATGCCCATACAAGGCATAGAGTGGTTATCAAAGATAGTCTTTTCAATATCATTCGCTTATTATTCTTCAAAATTACTATAGTCTATCATCAGAGGAGTGTAACGGTCTCTTGGGAAGTCATAGTGATTGAAATGGTCAATATCATATTTGAAATCCATATACATTTCGGGCAAGTCGCTTATCTGACGTTTCCTGTTGTATAGGTTAAGTTTGCCATCCTTCTCAAAAATGAGATACCCCTTGCCAAAGAGAGAGTAAATCTTATCAGGTTTCACCGTCTCAAGAAACTCGAAGAAAGCAGAGTCCTTCTTGTTGTCCTTTATGTAGGCATACGCTTCCAGATTTTCATATTTGCCTATCAGCGCCCATACCTTGTTGTCGGAAGTCTTTACAAGAACCTGATCAATAACGGAATGCTTGAAGTCGAGAAGAGGCTCCAGCTCCACGAGTGTCGGGATTTTGTCAAACTTCTTATTCTTGTATTCTTTCTTTCTGAACACGTTGAATATAGGATATGCCTTTATAACAGAATCGCAATGGAAATCTTCAATATATTTCTCTGCGGTTTCCAGATACTTCTTGGTCTGTTTGTCGAGGTCGTTTATTCCCTGTGCGAAAATGGAAGTGCATATCGCGCATAGGAATATGATAGTATTTAAGCGCTTCATAATTCTAGTGTTTTTTATAGATTATCAAATGGATTTTTACAGATTGTCATTTAAAATAACGCACATATTGTTACTTTATTGTGTTTTCTTCTCGTAAAAACGCAAAAAATAAGTTGGTGTAATACTCTGATGCATAAAAATGAAAAAAGTTTTCAACGCAGAGTATTACACCTTTGCTGTTTTGAACGTATTAAATGTTTGAATCATAAATACTTATCCTTGGTGTAATACCCTCGAAAGTATTACACCACTATTACACCAAACACCCGAAATTGGTGTAATACTTTTATGGGTATTACACCTAACTTAATGTGTTGATAATCAGCTGAAAATTGCGCTCAAAACGCCAAAGGTGTAATACTTGCCCTCAAAAACTTTTTTCTTTTTTACTATCTAAGGGTATTACACCAAATCTATTCCTTCGCTTATCCTCCGTTTCTAATTCGCTTCTAATTCGCTTCTGAACCGTTCCTATGGATGGGCGAAAAATGGGACTTGCAAGGGATTTGCAAGGGAATTACATCGGATTTAGAAAATTACAATTACAATAATTACAATTAAAATGCACGCGCTATATAACGTGAGTTCGATGAATTACAACAACCTTTTATCCACTGCGTGGAGCTACACGATTTAATCATTAATTGTCACGAATTTGTCATTAATACTTTTCTTTTTGATAAAAAATTTATGGATAATTACTTCCCTGCGGTCAGTGGGTCTGCGACAAATCTCGTGATAATTCACGGATAATTAATGTAGCTAAGCGCAGCGTTTAAATTCATCGAGTTCGCGTTAAATTATGTATGCCAAAATTTAATTGTAATTATTGTAATTGTCGATAGGCTCGTATTTTGTACGAGGGCAATTCTCATTACTTATGATCGTGCATTTCTTTTATGAACTTTTCCAATTCCTCATCTGGAATAATCTTGAGAAACGACTCAAAGAATCCGCCACTTGCAGTACCGATATTAAGAACCTTACCATTAGGATCTACGAGTACGTAAGCCGGAATTGCAGTTACACCATAGGCTGCCGATGGGTTCACGCTTCTTTCGTGATCATTCCATTCATGATAACTCGCTTGGTTTTCATCCTCCATCCAGAACTGTTCAGGATCTTGCGACACAGCTATCAATTCCAGCTTCTCTTTATGCTTTTGGTAAAGCAATTCAAGAGTAGGCTTTATTGCCATGCAAGGTCCGCAGAATCTTGATGTAAACTCAATCAAGGTGTATTTTCCCTTGAATTCGCTCAATTGATGCTTTTGCCCCTTGCGATCGAATAATGTATAATCTCGCATCTGCTCGCCAACCTTCACAAGCTCATTTGTAAGCCAAGGTTTCATTCTTTCTACATAAGGATGATTCATAACCTCCTGTGGGAATTTCTTGATTATCTCACGAACCTTATCAATAGCGCCAGAGGTGTGAAAATAAGGCGACATTTCATACATCTCGCAAAGCATTCGGTGGCTGTATGGTCTATCTTTCATGAAATCAGCCAGCGCGGCATAGTATTTAGGTTTTATGGCTTTTATCTTTTCCTGTAGTGCACGGTCTTCCGCAGTAGCCTTTTCACGTTCTTCCTCTGTCAAAGATTCATCAGAACGTTTTTCGTATGCCAAGCTTGATTTGTCTGTAAGGTCATAATAGTCTGGCACATGTTCCTTGGCAAACTGGTTATAGGCATTATTTTCCTTTTGATCAAAGGTTTCACTATCTACATTCCAGTATCTTATTGCATGATTACCATCACCATAAACTTTTATCCTACCTCCAGATTTCGCATAGATTGTTGCACTTGAACCATAGTGAAATAGACGAAAAATCTCTTCCTTGGATTTTGGAAGAACGACTACACGGAACTTCCCTCCTTTAACCATGATTTTCTTTTGCCCTTCATATTCACCCTCGCGTTCAAGCTGAAGATGAAGACCATCTGGCATATTTACTACAACACCTTCTATTATAACGGAATCAAGAGGTGCAGAGCTTGAATCTTGAGATTTCTGTGCCTGACCAGCTATAGCGCATAGTGCAAGCAACGATGCTAGAAGATTTCTTTTCATTTTCTTTTGTTAGTAAAATACTAATTTAGTTGATAATCTTAATTCACCTACAAAGATACATTATTTTTCATAACCCTAATATTTATTGGCGTAATATTAAAAGATTTTAACTTTCGGAAGTTGGGAACGTTGAAGAGGTCGGAGGCCGAAGGGAAACCTTTTCAGGAATAAGACAACTATTTCAGAACGATGTCAACAAATGCAGTTTTAATAATAACCAAACTGTAAACCAAAATCTGGCAAAGACGCGGTCGGTAACAGGTAACAAGTAACAATAAGAAAAATAGTTTTAAGCTGCTGCCTATTTTATTTTTTCTATATATAATAAGGTATATAAACTCCTTAGAATAATTCCGTAAAATTTGGGCGCACAAAAATCCTTATTGTTACCTGTTACTTGTTACTGGTCGTGATTGTACTTGCTTGTCGAGATTATCTAAGATAAAGATAATGAGGCTGTTATGTAAAATAGAGGGTAGGGTGTAGTCGGCTGACAGTCTCAATAAGCATTAATTTCGGGCTGATTCGCCTTGTTCTGAATGCTTGAAAACCGATGAAAAGACGCGAAAATGCTTGGCTTTTCCTTTTGATGCAGTTTCGTTGTAAATCCGTTGTACCTCCGTTCCAGGTCCGTTCCTTAGAATGGGAAGAAAATGGGAGTTACATAGGACTTACATGGGAGGAAGAAGGGAGGCATAGCGAAGGCACAACAGCGTTTCTAACCCTGCAGTAACAAGTAACAGGTAACAATAAGAATTTTAGTGTCAGCGTATCAAAAAAAAAAGAAACGGATGTATCTGATGTATCTGAAAGGAGGGCTTGCGCCTTTGACTGAAAGTAAATTATATTCAGTAAACTAACCTGAGTTCGACGAAAAAAAAGGAAGCGGATTTATCTGATTTATCTGATAGCTAGCGCAGTAAGAATTCCGCGATTTTCTCAGATAAATCAGATAAATCCGCTTCCGAACTCACGTTAATTAACGTGAGTTCGACGAATTCGCACCTTTGGTGCTTAAACTGACAATAATTACCAATCTTACCAATCTTCAACCAATAAAAAAGAAAATTTATGGAAAAAAGATTGCGTAGATTGGTAATTATTGTCAGTTAAAAGCAACTTGTTGCAAATCTTTATCAATTCATCGAACTGGCGTTAATTATTATTGATTAGAACTGGAAGTAGTTCTTCGCGTTGTTGTAGCTGATGTCCTCTATCATCTGACGGACACGCTTCTCCTCGTAGCCTGTGAATGGGATGAGTCCGTTCTCGATGTCCTTACCTACGAGGTTACAGAGTGTGCGACGGAAATACTCGTGACGTGGGTAGGAGAGGAATGAACGTGAATCGGTGAGCATACCTACGAAACGGCTGAGAAGACCGAGTACTGAGAGGGCGTTCATCTGCTTCTCCATACCATCCTTCTGGTCAAGGAACCACCAGCCAGAACCAAACTGTATCTTACCTGCTACGCTACCATCCTGGAAGTTACCAAGCATTGTTGCGATGACCTCGTTTGCACATGGGTTGAGGTTGTAGAGGATTGTCTTTGCAAGCGTGCCGTTAGAGTTGAGTTCGTCAAGGAAATGTGACATGGCCTTGGCTGTGTTGAACTCACCGATAGAGTCGAAACCTGTATCAGGACCGAGCTGTGCGAACATCTTAGAGTTGTTGTTACGGATAGCACCGTAGTGGTACTGCTGTGTCCAGCCTGAAGCGTAGTCCATCTTGCCCTGCTCGTACATATAAGCGTGCTTGTACTTGCGCTCTTCCTGCTTTGTGATAGCCTCGCCTGCGAGAGCCTTCTTCATGATTGCATCAATCTCTGCCTCTGTGTATGGCTCATCGTAGAACTCCTCGATGCCGTGGTCAGAGAGCTTACAGCCCATTGACGCGAAGAAGTCGTGACGCTTCTGAAGTGCTGCGTTGAGAGATGCGAAACAACAGATCTCAGTCTCGGCAACAGCAGAGAGCTTCTTGATGTAGGCAGCCCATGTAGGAGCCTCAATGTTCATAGCAGCATCAGGACGCCATGTAGGGAGCATACGTGTCTTTGCCGTTGGATCGTCCTTCACGATCTTATGCCATTCGAGAGAATCGGCTGGGTCGTCGGTAGTACATACAACCTTTACGTTGTAGTGCTCCATCATGCCACGAGGACAGAACTTAGGATCATTCTTTATCTGCTCGTTACAGTTGTCGAATATCTCGCGGGCAGTCTCTGGGTTCAGGCGCTTGTCGATGCCGAAAGCGGTCTTGAGCTCGAGGTGAGTCCAGTGATAGAGAGGGTTGCGGAATGTATAAGGAACGGTTTCTGCCCATTTCTCGAACTTCTCCCAGTCGGAGGTGTCCTTGCCTGTGCAGAACTTCTCTGCGATGCCATTAGAACGCATAGCGCGCCACTTGTAGTGGTCGCCCATGAGCCATATCTGAGCGATGGAGTCAAACTTCTTGTTCTCGGCTACCATCTGTGGACTTAGGTGACAGTGATAGTCGATGATAGGCATCTTCTCAGCATGGTTGTGATACAAGTCTTTCGCAGTCTCGTTTTCGAGAAGGAAATCAGGATCGTTGAATTGTTTCATTTTTTAGATTTAAAATTAATTATTCTTATCAGTTAGTTAATTAAGCATAAGTGGCGTGTACTGCCGTTTCAGGCTTTATGTTCGTCTTTGCCGACCTTTTTTCTGGCATATCTCCGATAGAGAAATGCTCATCAGAATAGTCCGCAACAAGATTTGACAAGATTTCCAGTTCGATGCTTTCAGGAGCAGTAACTGGTGTCTCGTCTGTAACAAGAGGCAACAATTCCTCAACCCTTTTAACAGCCCAGTTATACTGAGCTTCCGTGGTTATCTTTGTCATAAATTGTTACTAATGTTTGCAAAAGTACGATTTTTTTTTGTAATAATCGCATCTTTCTATGGAAAATTGCATAAATAACGTGAATTACCTCCCTGTGACTCTATAGGACCGCGACAAATCTCGATGAATTGAAGACTGCGAGGGCTGTAAGCCCGACACCTAACAGGGCAGTCCGTGAGGGCTGTCATATTTGTAGATATTATGGGAATGAGGTCTGTAGGACCGACACCTAAAGTCATAGTTTACAGGTGTCGCACTTACAGCGCTCCATTAACCCCACATACACATGTGACAGCCCTCACGGACTGCCCTTTTAGGTGTCGGGCTTGGGCTTTCCCTTCGGCCGCCGACCTCTTCGACGTTCAGCCCTCGCAAATCATGATAAGGGAAACGGATTTTTCTGATTTATCTGATAGCTGGCGCATTAATCTTTTCGCGATTTTCTTCAGATAAATCAGATACATCCGCTTCCCTTTTTCATTTGCTTCACTTTGATATAAAAAAGGTATAAAGTATAATTAATTTATACCAAAATATTGGTGTCCGCTAAACAATACGTTGCATATCCGAAGTGCTTGAAACACAGCAT
>CAMKEM010000092.1 GCA_946411565.1 uncultured Prevotellaceae bacterium
GACAAAGAAAAACGCTTCTTTTTTTGTGCCTCTATGAATTATTTAGGTTAGAATAGATTTTATCAAGATTTTTGTTTTAGATTTTAAAATCTATGCAATAATCAGGATGAAAATATAAAATAGCGTTAGTTCGATGGATTGGCTATATGGCAAACAGCAAGTTGTTTTTAACTGACAATAATTCCCAATCTTACCAATCTTAGTCCAATAAGAAACAGGGCTTGCGCCCTACGATGTTTTTAAGAAAGTAAATTGTAAGCAAATTAGGCCAGTAAATTAATTTACTGATAAAATTTATTGATAATTTACTTTCCCAATAATATCTTCGCGTAAGCGAGCCTTTCTTATTGGACTAAGATTGGTAATTATTGTCAGTTTAGCATCGGAGATGCGTTTATCTCGTTTTCATCGAACTCACGTTAATTTAACGATAAATGATAAGGGAAACGGATTTTTCTGATTTATCTGATAGCTGGCGCAGTAATATTTTGGCGATTTGTTTCAGATAAATCAGATAAATCCGCTTCCTTTTTTTCGTCGAATTCACGTTAAATAAAAGAGAAGAGTGAGGAATTTGAATTAGTATTTCGAATTCCTCACTCTTCACTTAATTATCATTTATCAATTTTCAATTATCAATTATCAATTGCCCTCGGCTTACCCGTTCATGGCAACAAGGAACTCCTCATTTGAGTTGGTGCGCTTCATAAGGTCTCCGATCATATTCATTGCCTCGATAGAGTTCATGTCAGAGATATGCTTGCGGAGGATCCACATACGGTCGAGGGTTGTCTTGTCGTGGAGAAGGTCATCGCGACGAGTACTACTCTGAATGAGGTTGACAGCAGGGAAGATGCGCTTGTTGGCAAGTGAGCGGTCAAGCTGCAGCTCCATGTTACCTGTACCCTTGAATTCCTCGAAGATAACCTCATCCATCTTAGAACCTGTATCGATAAGGGCTGTTGCTATGATTGTGAGAGAACCGCCACCTTCGATGTTGCGCGCAGCACCAAAGAAACGCTTTGGTTTCTGAAGGGCGTTTGCATCAACACCACCAGTAAGAACCTTACCAGAAGCAGGAGCAACGGTGTTGTAGGCGCGAGCAAGACGTGTGATAGAGTCAAGGAAGATGACGACATCATGACCACATTCTACCATTCTCTTTGCCTTCTCAAGAACGATACCCGCAATCTTAACGTGACGCTCGGCTGGCTCATCGAATGTAGAGGCGATAACCTCGGCATTTACGGTACGAGCCATATCCGTTA
Source organism: uncultured Prevotellaceae bacterium (assembly GCA_946411565.1). GTDB lineage: Bacteria > Bacteroidota > Bacteroidia > Bacteroidales > Bacteroidaceae > Prevotella. The sequence goes on from CAMKEM010000092.1 coordinate 1,269, forward strand.
CCTCCTCAGGGCGCTCGTCGATAAGGAGCATCATGAGGTAAGCCTCTGGATGGTTAGCTGCAATGGCGTTGGCAATATCCTTCATGAGGATAGTCTTACCAGTCTTTGGCTGTGCCACGATAAGCGCACGCTGTCCCTTACCGATAGGAGAGAAGAGGTCAACGATACGTGTAGAGATGTTAGTGGTGCGGCGATCGCCTGTGAGGTTGAACTTCTCCTCAGGGAAGAGAGGTGTGAGGTGCTCGAATGATAGGCGGTCACGAATCTCGTTAGGCATACGACCGTTGATCATCTCAATGCTGGTCATTGGGAAGTATTTCTCACCCTCGCGTGGAGGACGAACGCGACATTGTACCACGTCACCAGTCTTCAGAGAGTATTTCTTAATCTGCTGAACAGTTAGGAAAATATCGTCTGGAGAAGACAGGTAGTTAAAGTCACTTGAACGCAGGAAACCGTAGCCGTCAGGCATTACCTCGAGTACACCGTTGGCAGAGATGATGTCTGTAAAGTCGTACTTCTCCTCCATTGGCGACATAGGGCGCATCATGGTTGGAGGTGCCACCTGCTCAACGATGGTTGTTGGGTTGTCGAGCATATCGTATGATACGCTTGCATAGTGATCCTCAACAGGGAGGTCGAGAGTCACAATGAAGTCCGTACCATCACCTGGATCACCCTCCCACACGTCCTTTGATGCGTTGTGGGCATTTACCTTTTCCTGGAATTGTGCGAGAAGACCACCCTCACCTTCTGGCATTTCACCTTCTGCGCCCTCGCCGTTGTCGTTTATGAGGAAATCTGGTATCTCTTCGCCAGTAGAATCTGCACCCTCCTCGGCGAGGTTCTCAAACTCCTGGTTCTTAGCTGCAAGAGCGGCAACCTTTGCCTGAGCTGCTGCCAGAATCTCCTCCTTGCTGCGACGGCGCTTCTTCTTTGGAGCTACATCATCAGCTTCGGCATTATCCATGCTTGCCTCAGGAGCAGCATACTGTTCCTGAACTTCGTTAGCGGTAGATACTTCCTCGGAAGGGGTGTTTGTGTATTCCTCGTTGAAATTTATGGCGAGTTCTTCTGTTTTTTCTTCGTTGTCGGTATCGTTAAGGTTCTTCAGAGCCTCCTCGGCAGCACGAGCCGCGAGATCAGCCTTTGAAGGGCGTCCGCGCTTCTTCTTTACTACAGGCTCTTCGCCCTCTGTAGTATCTGCTTTCTTGGTTGCACGCTTCTTCTTTGGCTTCTCCTCGTCAGTAAAATCACCAACGATGAAGTTCACCAAGGCTTCTGCACCATCAGCGGCAGTAAGCTCGGAGCCTAATGTTTTAGCTATTGTCTCAAGCTCCTCAATGGGCTTGGACATGAGTTCTTCTTTGCTATACATATCTCGGATATAATGTATTTAGTTCAAATAGGAATTTCTTACGAAAAAAATTCTGGGAGTATGTTTCTAAAATAGCAAAACTGTGAATTTTGAAACATTGTGGATTAGAAATCGAGTGCAAAGATAATGCTTTTTTCTTTAAGAACAAAATTTTAAGCGAAAAAATTTGGGTATTTCATTAAAAATTCGTACCTTTGCACCCGCAAAATCGAGGCGTGAGCCGAAATTTATGCAAAAAGTATTTATACACATTATTTAATTAATAAAAATCATTCAAAAAATGATGAATCATTACGAGACAGTTTTCATCTTGACTCCCGTTTTGTCTGATGAGCAGACAAAGGAAACTGTTGCAAAGTTCACAAAGGTTCTCACCGACAATGGTGCTGAGATCCTGAATGAGGAGAGCTGGGGTATGAAGAAGATGGCTTATGCCATCAACAAGAAGTCAACCGGTTTCTACTTCCTCGTTGAGTTTAAGGCTGAGCCTACAATGGTAGCAAAGCTCGAGACCGCTTTCCGTCGTGAGGAGAAGGTTATCCGTTTCCTTACCGTTAAGCTTGACAAGTATGCATCTCTCTATGCAGAGAAGCGTCGTAACAAACTTTCTAAAAAAGAGGAGGCTTAAACCATGGCAGAAAATTCAGAAATCCGTTATTTGACTGCTCCTTCTATTGATACAAAGAAGAAGAAGTATTGCCGTTTCAAGAAGAGCGGTATTAAGTATATCGACTACAAGGATCCTGAGTTCCTCAAGAAGTTCTTGAACGAGCAGGGTAAGATCCTCCCACGTCGTATCACAGGTACATCTCTGAAGTATCAGCGTCGTGTGGCACAGGCTGTTAAGCGTGCTCGCCAGATTGCGCTTCTTCCTTATGTAACTGATCTTATGAAGTAAATCTAAAAAAGGAGAAGATTACACAATGGAAATTATACTTAAAGAAGATATTATCGGTCTTGGATACAAGAACGATATCGTGAATGTAAAGAACGGTTACGGTCGTAACTATCTCATCCCTACAGGTAAGGCTGTTATTGCTTCTGCTTCTGCAAAGAAGATTCTCGCTGAGAACCTCAAGCAGCAGGCTCACAAGCTCGCTGCAATTCTCGCTGCTGCTGAGAAGGAGGCTGAGGCTCTTAACGGCGTAACTCTCACTATCGAGGCTAAGGTTAGCGCTACAGGTGCTCTCTATGGTTCTGTAAACGCTGCTACAGTTGCTGAGGAGCTTGCTAAGAAGGGTATCGAGGTTGATCGCAAGAAGATCGTGATGAAGGATATCAAGGCTGTTGGTGAGTATGCTGCAACTGTAGTATTCCACAAGCAGGTTAAGGTTGAGATTCCTGTAACTGTACTCGCTGAGGGTGAGGAGGCTGTTGAGGCAGCTCCTGCAGTTGAGGAGGCTCCAGCAACTGAGGTTGCTGAGTAATATTCTTAGCTAACACAAGAAAATTATATATAAGTCCCGATTGTCATTTTCATTAGTGGTAATCGGGATTTTTTTAAATGAAAAATGAACAATGAAAAATTATAAAATACAGATTAGTATTTTAGTGAATAGTGAAAAACGAATAGATAATAATATTTAATACTGGCTAACGCCCTTGTGCGAACCTCGTTCTGGTGTCTACTAGTATTTAGTATTATTCACTTTTCACTATTCTCTATTCACTTACAAGCGTAACTTGTATTTTTCACTTTTCATTTTTCATTTTATAATTTAGAATATAATTTAATCTACAACAATAAACTAAACAATTAGCAAAAAATGAAAGCATTCGTATTCCCAGGTCAGGGTGCCCAGTTCACAGGTATGGGCAAGGACCTCTATGATACAAATCCTAAGGCAAAGGAACTCTTCGACAAGGCTAATGAGATTCTCGGTTTCGAGATCACAAAGATTATGTTCGAGGGAACTGCCGAGGAACTCAAGCAGACAAAGGTTACTCAGCCTGCCGTTTTCCTTCACTCTGTAATCAAGGCTATCTGCATCGGCGACGAGTTTGATGCCGATATGGTTGGCGGTCACTCACTCGGTGAGTTCTCAGCTCTCGTTGCTGCTGGTGCACTCAGCTTCGAGGATGGTCTGAAGCTCGTTTCAAAGCGTGCTATGGCTATGCAGAAGGCTTGTGAGGCAGCACCTTCTACAATGGCTGCTATCATCGGTCTTGAGGACGCAAAGATTGAGGAAATCTGTGCAGGTATCTCTAAGGAAGGTAACATCGTTGTTCCTGCTAACTACAACAACCCTGGCCAGCTCGTTATCTCTGGTAACAATGAGGCTGTAGCAGAGGCTTGTGAGGCTATGAAGGCTGCTGGTGCAAAGCGTGCCCTTCCTCTCCCAGTTGGTGGTGCTTTCCACTCTCCACTCATGCAGCCTGCAAAGGATGAGCTTCAGGCTGCTATCGAGGCTACTGAGTTCTCTAACCCACGCATCCCTGTTTATCAGAATGTTGATGCCAAGGCTCATACTGATGCTTCTGAAATAAAGCAGAACCTTATCGCTCAGCTCACAGCTCCTGTAAAGTGGACCTACGAGGTTCAGGCTATGCTCGCTGCTGGTGCAACCGATTTCGTTGAGTGTGGTCCTGGCAAGGCTCTTCAGGGCATGATCGCAAAGATTGCCAAGGGCGTTGAGGGAGTGACAATTAATGGTATAGCATAATAAAGAAAAGAACAATTCCTTTGGAATTGAAAATTTTTAAGGAAAGTAAATTGGCAATAAATTATAATCAGTAAATTATGGTTGTGGCATTCGCCACGAAGAAATTTTAATTTATTGAATATAATTTACAGGTTTAATTTACTGCTAATTTACTTTCCAAATTATATATATCACCGCAAGGTGTTTTCCAAAATTATGACACACAAACCGATAATCTACCAAGTTTTTACGCGATTGTACGGAAACTGCAATACTACCCGAAAAGAGTGGGGGAGTGTTGAGGAAAACGGTACAGGCAAGTTCTCTGATTTTGATGCAAAGACGCTGAGGGCAATAAAGCAGATGGGTGTTTCACACATCTGGTACACAGGCGTTATACGTCATGCCTCACAGACGGATTTCTCTAAGTTCGGCATACCTACCCAGCATCCGTCTGTCGTTAAGGGTAAGGCTGGTTCTCCATACGCTATCTGCGATTATTATGATGTTGATCCTGATCTTGCCGATAACGTTGATGATAGGATGAAGGAGTTCGAGGCTCTTGTTTCCCGTACTCATAAGGCAGGACTCAAGATGTTCATCGACTTCGTGCCTAACCACGTTGCGCGTCAGTATCTCAGCATCGCGAAGCCAAAGGGCGTTGTTGATCTCGGTGCTGATGATGATAAGGAACAGGGCTTCAATCCTCAGAACAATTTCTACTATTGCCCGGGTCTCAAGCTTGAGACACCTCATCCTTCCGACTATGAGGAGTTCCCTGCCAAAGCCACAGGCAACGACCATTTCGACAACCGTCCGGGAATGAATGACTGGTACGAGACCGTAAAGCTCAACTACGGCATTGACTACTGGACTCACTACGGGCATTTCGACCCAATCCCTGACACTTGGAAGAAGATGATGGAGATACTCCTTTTCTGGGCTTCCAAGGGCGTTGACGGCTTCCGTTGCGATATGGCTGAGATGGTGCCAGCCGCTTTCTGGGCTTACGCTACTCGTGAGGTCAAGGCAAAATATCCGGAAATCCTCTTTATGGGTGAGGTGTATAATCCTGCCGAATATCGCAACTATATCCATTCCGGCTTTGACTGGATGTATGACAAGGTGGGAATGTATGACACTATGCGAGCCGTTACCTGTGGATTTGCCTCTGCAACAGCCATTACAGGTGCATGGCAATCGGTTGATGACATCAAGGAGCACATGGTTTATTTCCTTGAGAACCATGACGAGCAACGTGTGGCATCCGATTTCTTTGCTGGCGATGGCAAGAAGGGAATACCGGCTATGGTGGCTTCCGTACTTATGAAATCATCTCCTTTCATGCTCTATGCAGCCGAGGAATATGGTGAGAAGGGAATGGATAAGGAAGGTTTTTCGGGCAAGGACGGCCGTACCACCATCTTCGACTACTGGAGCATCGATACGCTTTGCAGAGCCGCTTCCGATGAGCTTACCGACGATGAGAAATACATCTATCAGATGCACGAAAAGACCATGCAGATTGCCCGAAAGGAGAAGGCTGTTGACGGCGATTTCTATGATCTGATGTACGTAAATCCGTGGTCAGAGCACTTTGACAACAACAAGCAGTATGCTTTCCTGCGCAAGAAAGAGGATGAACTGCTCTTCGTCGTGGTCAATTTCGATGATAGGGATGTGGATGTGCAGGTGAGAATGGCTCCACACGCTATGGAATTCTTGCAGATTCCGGAAGGGAAATACAAGTCAAAGGATCTTCTTTCCGCTGAAAAACAGACCATTGAACTCGCTTCTGACGGTCTCGTGCCTATGACGATCAAGGCAAGGAATGCAAGAGTTTGGAAATTCACACTTCCTGACGCTTTTTCTTCCGTGGTGTCCTAACCGCCAACACCCATCACCCAACATCCGAATGCAAAGGTACAACATTACTATTGCGGTTCACGAATGTTTCGCGAAAAAATTTTTTATTTTTTCAGGAAGGGGCATGAGTGTCAAGTGTCACGGTGTCACGAGTGTCATTTAGCATTTCGGAGTGCGGAGAATCCCCATAATAATATATAAAAATATTTTATATATTATTATGAGCACTTTCCCCCTCTCTTTTTGATTAGAAAACCTTAATGACACTAATGACACCATGACATTAATGACATTAACGACACAAATGTTACTATGAATGATTGCTTAACTATCTCAGAAATAGATAGTTGGCGCTAATGTGGATTGATGTGTTGACGACGGCTGAAATTTCAGCCGTCGTGTCATGAATTTACGTTGTATGCTATTTTTTGCAATATAGCGTAATTTTTTTTGCAAAATTATTGCATTTCGTAGAAAAAAATTCTTACCTTTGTAGCCATGAATACGAAAGCCCACGAGTGACATAGCTATAAATCCGTTATAATACCGTTATAAAACCGTTGTAAGTCCGTTCGCAGAAACGGCGATAGAGCGAAGTTTCAAAGAGGCTAAGATGGCTGCTGATGTCAATGACGAGCAAACAGAGATTGCCGAAAATCTGTAAACAAGAGTAGGCGTGTAAAACAAACTAAACCTAAACGAAGATGAAAAAGACTATCATTGTAATGTTGCTTATGCTCATCGCAGTTAGCGGATGGGCACAGGAGCTAAAGACTTCTGGCGAAAAGACTATTGCCCCAATAATTGTTGAAGGTACCTTTGAGAATGTACCTGACGGTACTGTCATCAAGGTATCAGAACGCTATGGGAATACTATGGGATATTTCAGTGTGGAAAAAGAAGGAACTGATACTTTAAGAAGTGGAAAATTCAGAATAGTTTACCACCAAAATGCTTACAATCCACGAAAGAATGTTGATGAATATTCGATAACGGCAAGGTATAATGGGGCCAACCTCACTGGTCATTTGGATTTCTATGTATCTCCTGGCGCAAAGGCTACTGTAACAGGTGTTGGAACTAATATAATGAACTGGCATGCAAAGAGTGACAATCCAAAACAAATAGAGGAAAATGAATATCGTGCCTACTTTGATGAGAAACTTCCAGGGTACTGGGATCTGATAAGAAGATACCAGTTGAGTGATGAAGTGGATGATGACTATTACTATGTGAAAAAGAAAGTGAAAGAGTCTGATTCTTTATATGTTGAGTACATGGTTTCTTTTATGAAGGACAGAAAATATAGTTCTGTTTTTGCAAAGAAACTCAGTCGTCTTTCTCGGTATTTTTTAGAGGGCAGAAATAAAAGTTTAAGGGGAAAGGCTGCTAAGTTATTGTCTATAGTTCCAGAGGATGAAGAAAAGAATGATGGATTTATTATAGACGCAAAAAAGTTTTTGGCGCTTCCTAAGTACGAACCAATTAAGATAGGCGAGAAGTTGCATGATTTTGTGCTCTATGACCATCAGGACAAGGAACATCACTTGACGGAATTTAACGGAAATGGCAAATACCTTCTGCTTGAATTCAACTCAAGGACTTGTGTTCCATGTATGGAGCATCGTCAAAATGAAGCCCTCAATAATCTCTACAAGAACCATTCTGACAAGGTGGATATGCTTATGGTGAATTGCGATGCTAAGTATTTCTGGGATATAGAGTGTAAAGACCCGAATAAATATGGCAGAGACCCGTGGAATGAGTGGAACGACAAGAAAGATGCAGAGGATATTATGCAGAGATATGGAGTAGAATCATCAGGACCTGCTTATTTCTTCGTCGATAAAGATGGCACGATTCTCGGCAGGATAAGCGATAAAGAGGATTTGAATGCTGCCATTACAAAGTATTTCAAGATTTGAAAATAATGATCGCTAAAACCTAAAGAATGATGAAAAAGATTATTACCTCATTACTTCTAATGCTCACCGCAGTTAGCGGATGGGCACAGGAGTCTAAACCTTCTGAAGAAAAATCTCTCGCCCCAATAGTCATAGAGGGTAATGTGGAACGTGTGCCTGATGGTACAGTATTATGGCTAAGTGTTCGTAAACATAAATATATGTCTTGGAGTAGTGTGCAAAAAGCTACAATTGAGGGGGGCAAATTCCGATTTGAGTATGTTCCGAAAAAAGCAGAAGACGAATATTATTTATTTACCATAGGAATGAGACGTGGTATTCGTCTATATGCGACTTCTGGTACAACGACTACCGTTTCCGGTGTAGGGGTGGATTACGAAAACTGGTATATAAAGAATGACAATCCTTTGCAGAAGGAGGCTAATGAATATCGTGCCTATCTTGACGAAAAGATTCCCGGATATTTTGATCTTAGAAGGAGATACGAATGGATTAATAATGATGATGACGAGTATTACTCAGTAAAGAGAAAGTGGAAAAAAGCAGATTCTCTATATGTGGAGCGTATGACGGAATATATGCAAGACAAAAAGTTCAGTCCTGTCTTTTCATATTATCTCTGGAGTGTTTCTGTAAGAATATTAATAAGTCGGAACAAGGGGCAAAGGGCAAAAGCTGCAAAACTTCTGGCTATAGCTCCAAAGGTTGAGAAGCGAGAAGAAGAAGAATATGTATATACTGCAAGACAGCAGTTACAGCCCAAATATGAGCCTCTAAAGATTGGAGAAAAACTTCATGACTTCGTATTGTATGATCATGACGGCAAAGAGCATCACCTAACAGAGTTTAACGGAAATGATAAGTACCTGTTGCTTGAATTCAACTCAAGAACCTGTGTTGGATGTATGGAGCATCGCCCAAAAGAAGTACTTGACAATCTCTATAAGAACCACTCTGACAAAGTGGATATGCTCTTAGTGAACATCGACGATCCGTATTTCTGGAATATAGAATGCAAGGATCCGAACAAGTATGGCAGAGATCCGTGGCATGAATGGAATGACAGAAAAGGCTGTGAAGATATTATGCAGAGATACGGTGTAGAGACTGGTGTATATTATTTCTTCGTCTCTCCAGACGGCACAATCCTCGGCAGAATTAGTGATCGGGGGGATTTGAAAGCTGCCATTACGAAGTATTTCAAGATTTGAAAATAATGATCGCTAAAACCTAAAGAAATGATGAAAAAGATTATTACCTCATTACTTCTAATGCTCACCGCAGTTAGCGGATGGGCACAGGAGTCAAAGAATGAGAAGAAAGATTCTATACCTCCAATTATTGTTGAAGGCACATTAGAGCGTGTGCCTGAAGGTTGTGTCATAATGGTATCTGAGCGTTGTGGAGGAGCTTGTACTTACAGAAGAAAAATAGAAGAGGGATTTGATACTCTAAGAAACGGTAAGTTCAGAATAGTTTACAACCCTCAAGAACGAGTTGATGAATATATGATGACGGCGATGTATAATGGGGCAGAACTTCGTCATGCTTTTCTTTTCTATGCTTCTCCTGGCACAAAGGCTACTATAAAAGGATTTGGAGTTCATCCTACTAACTGGTATGCGGAAAGTGACAACCCAAAACAAATAGAGGCAAATGAATATCGTGCATATTTGGATGAGAAAATTCCTGGTTACTGGGATCTGCATAGAAGAAATGACTGGGTTAATGAAGAAGATGATGACTATTATTCTGTGAAAAAGAAGGTAAGAGAAGCAGATTCTCTATATGTTGAGTACATGATTGAATTCATGAAAGACAGAAAATATACTTCTGTCTTTGCAAAAAATATCTGTGATCTTTCCCTCATGATTTTAGAGGGTAAAAATAAAAACATGGGAATAAGGGAAAGTGCTGCTAAGTTATTGGCTATAATTCCTAAGGATTTACCGTATGATGAAAACGTTGATAGGGCAAGAAAACACTTGTTGCCTAAATACGAGCCTATAAAGATTGGTGAGAAATTGCATGATTTCGTGCTCTATGATCATCAGGACAAGGAGCATCACTTGACGGAATTCAACGGAAACGGCAAGTTCCTTCTGCTTGAATTCAATTCAAGAACGTGTGTGGGATGTATGAAGCATCGTCAGTATGATGCCCTCAACAATCTCTACAAGAACCATTCTGACAAGGTGGATATGCTCATGGTGAATTGTGATGCTCTGTATAATTGGGATATAGAATGTAAAGATCCGAATCAACTCGGCAGAGATCCTTGGCATGAATGGAATGGCAAGGATGTTCGTGAGGACATTATGCAGAGATACGGATCAGAGTCAGGTCCTTGCTATTTCTTCGTCTCTCCGGATGGCACTATCCTCGGCAGGATAAGCGACCAAGAGGATTTGAATGCTGCTATAGCGAAGTATTTCAAGATTTGAATAACTCACGTTAAAATAACGTGAGTTCGACGAATTCGAAATTATTGGTGTCCGCTAAACAATACGTTGCATATCCGA
>CAMKEM010000093.1 GCA_946411565.1 uncultured Prevotellaceae bacterium
ATCATTAACACACAGCAACCATCACCTAACATCAAGATGTATAATCTGAACGGCACAATGGTGAGTGAATATAACCTGAAACCTGGTCTTTACATTAAGAACGGCAAGAAAGTAATCATAAAATAGCATGAGCCATGAAAAAAGTATATTACAAGCCTCACATCATAATCGAGGAAATGAATACTCCTTTGCTCGAAGATGTCAGCAACATCAAAGTTGGAGGCTCAGGAACACTTGACGCCAAGGATTGTGCATCCAACCATTATGATGACTTCAATAATGATTATGATGAATATTAACATTATAAATCACAGTTACTATCAAACTTTAGGAGCACCTTAATTCAAGGGTGCTCCATTTATATTAACGTCAGTTCGATGCGACATCAAAAGGTTATTCGTCAAATTCATGTACACTTAGGGGCTGTGTATAAAAGGTACAATACATACCGCACCTTTTCGCAATCTGATTTTCCAAAAGGTATAGTATACCAAAAACAAAGACAGCCAGCCATACCCTACACGAACTTTACAGGTCCTTTTAACCTCCGTTACAGATCCGCATTCCGTTCCCAGTAATTGGCTCTGGAGCGAAGGTATAGCGGAGGTAGAACCTTTGGCAAATTCGCGTATTAAAGCTCGTCCTTTGCGTAGAATGAAAGGAGGTTTGGATTGTTGTAAGAGAAAATCTCTTCGTCCTTGAAGAATCTCTTGAGCTCTGCAGCAGCTGTTTCCGCGCTGTCTGAGGCGTGAACGATGTTCTCCTGACCTGACATGCTGTAATCACCACGGATTGTGCCTGGAGTGGCCTTTCTGCCGTTTGTAGAGCCTGCCATCTGGCGAACCACCTCGATAGCGTCAATTCCTTCCAAGGCCATTGCTACGACTGGTGTTACCATCATAGAGTCACGGAGTATTGGGAAGAATGGCTTTTCTGCAAGATGTGCATAGTGCTGTTTGAGGATAGCTTCGTCGAGCTGCATCATCTTCATGCCTACGATACGAAGGCCTTTCTTTTCAAATCTTGAGATAATCTCTCCAATGAGAGAACGCTGAACCGTGCAAGGCTTCAGCAGAACGAGAGTTTTTTCTTGTTGCATAGTATAAATACCCACCCCCTCGCCCCTCCCATAAAGGGAGGGGAGTAGATACCTTTTATCGCAATGGGGCGAATGGTTTGTTAATTGTTATTTGTTGATTGTAAATTATTTCTTCTTAGCTGATGTTGCAGGTTTCTTAGCTGCACCTGCTCCAGGCTTTGCCGCTGGCTTGGCTGCTCCGCCAGTCTTAGGAGCTGGCTTGGCAGAAGTCTTAGGTGCAGGTCTTTTCGCTTTTGGAGCTGGTGGCACAGGGGCATCAGACAATGTGCCCTTGATGGTCACGTCTGAGAGGCCGATGCTTTTACCCTTGACCTGTTCTGATACTCTCATCCAAGGATAGATGCGGATATATACGCTTTCGCCCTGTGGAATCTTCTTGAGCAGTTGCTTGGATATCGTGAAGCACTTATCCTTTGGAGTCTTGATGCCTTCTCCTAAGAGTTCAGGTTCTGAGAAATCTTCTTTAGTGTCAAGATAGATGTCATAACAACTGTTGTTGCCACCAAAACCGCAGATATCCAATGAGATCTCGCTAAGATTAAGGATCTTGCCCTTTGGCACTTTTGCCTTGAACTCAATGTATCTTGTAGAAACCTCGTCGATGTCAATGCCTGGCCATACGCCGCCTTCAATGTTGAAGAGCATCATCTCCCTGTGTTTGTTTGGTGAGATAGGGATTCTTGTATTCTCTTCGATGAACATCTCAGACATTGTTACCTCGGATGCTTCGAGCGCCTTGGTTGTTGCTGCCTTTGACTTGTTGGCAAGAGTCCATGTGGCATAAGCCTCTTCTCCTGCATCCTTGTCGATATTCTCAATTTTGACTACCTGCCCCTTTGTGTTAAGGCCATCATCCGTGGTAAGTTGGCAAGCCAATACGCCAGCCTTGCTTGTATTGGCACGAATATAGACAGGAGTCATAAGAGTTGAGTTTGCGTATTTTACCTCAACAGACTCTTTCCATGTGGTCTTATCCAATGAAATCTTAAAGTCGTTATCTACTGAAACGTTTATGGTTCCACTCTCTGATGTCATATCAAAGGCTGAGAGGGTAAAGGTCTTGTCAACCTGTGAACCAACGTAAGCCAATCCCATATCGCCATTGGTTGGGGTGATTGATACGCCATTGCCGACAACGATTTCGTTAGCGAGTTCCTGAAGGACGGTCTTTCGCTTGCCATCCTCTGTTTCTGCCTGTTTCTTTAGTTGAAGGGCAAACTCACGTGCTATCAATGCTGCGCCAAGGGCAGTAGTGTGAGTCTTGTCTGATTCAAAGAACAAATGGCTAGTGCAATATGAATAGCCGTATTTGAGATACAGTTGGGCAGTAAGCTCTGTGAGGTTGATGAAAGGCACATCGTCAAATTCCTTGGCCACATCCCTTGCAGATGCAACATAGTCGTATGTATGGTCGTTAGGACCAACCTTCTCACCTTCGTAAAACAGTTTGTTCTTGATGATAGAGAAACTCTCTCCAAGATCGTGCATTCCTGCTCTTGTTATCTTCTTGCCATCATCAGAGAAATACTTACGGCTGATAGGTCCAACCACAATTGGCTTGACACCCATCTCCTTAGCTTCCTTGATGAAGTTGCGGATATATTCCTTGTATGTTTCAAAAGGTGTAGTGCCACGATAGTCAATACTGCCGATACGTGTCAATGCACCTTGTTTGATGAAGTATTCCTTAAGCTCCTCACCGTCTGCACCGTTGTTCTTCTCGTCGTTGTGTGCAAACTGGATCAAAAGGAAATCCCCAGCTTTCATTTCATCCTTTCCCCCCTTAACAAGTGTTGCCCAGAATGCAGGTTCCTTGTAGAAGGATTTACTTGAAGCTCCAGCCTTACCGCGGTTATTGATAGTTACGTTGTCGGTAAAAAATTGCTGAAGCATCTGTCCCCAGCCACGTTTGTCTGTGCTGCCGTTGGCAACGTATTCAGACATGGTTGAGTCACCGATGGTGTGAACCTTCTTTTTGGGACCTGCGGAAAATGCTATCGTAAAGACGGCAACTGCGCAAGTTATTGTTGTTAATAATCTCTTGTTCATGGTTGTATTTTTTTCTGTAATATATATTTAATAATGATATGTTATGATTTCGTTCCTATTTAGAAATATGTTCTTTTCAAATGGTTAGCTAGTATTTATACACAGAATAAGTATATTGCTATTTTCTATGTGAGATGGTCTTTACAGGAGTATGAATCCTGACAGTATGCGACCGCATTTCACGGTGCCTTTCTGTTCTCTTCTTGCAGAGAAGAATCTCTCGTCAGTATATGTATCGATTAAGCTTACCTTTATGTTTTCTGCCAGAACTCCGTGGGAGAGTAACTGGCGGCGGTTTATTTCCTTCAGGTCAAGATGAAGTCGCTTCTCATCTGTAGGATGGCTAACGTTCATCTTGGGAAGGCGTTTGGAGACCTCTTCGATCTCAAAGCCCTCGTTTATGAAAGCTTCCCCAACTTCGTCTCCGACTTCGAAGCTCTCCAGACTTATGCCTGGCCCGATGGCTGCCGTGCATTTTGTAGGGTTTGTATTGAAGGTTTCCTGCATTTTAAGGAGAGCCTTCTCTACAATTCTCTTGACTGTTCCTTTCCAGCCTGCGTGGATGGCTGCAGCAGCGTGATGCTCTGGATCATAGAGCAATACGGGGATGCAGTCGGCGGTTGAGACACCAAGGATGATGTCTGGAACATTTGAGATTACAGCATCAATGCCTTCAAGGCGGGCTTTCTGCACTTCTTCTGGTAACTCAAGGAACTCCTCTGTGACATGAAATACCTGATCGGTATGCGTCTGATGAGGATACAAGCCTCTCTTCATCCTGCCTTGAAGGGTAGGGAAGTGACCGATGACCGTCTCGCGAATCTTATCCATATCACGCCCTTGAGTACGATCGGTGGTAAAGGCAATTATGTCCTTTCCGAGGTTGTATAGTTCCATAAAAGTGTTCCTAAAGATGTACTATTTGTTTGATTCCTCAGCGTCTTCGAGGTCTTCAACGTCCTCTATGTCGATGTATTCAATATCATCGGCATCTTCAATGTCATCAACGTATTCAATGTCATCAACGTATTCAATGTCATCAATCTCCTCGATGTCATCAAATTCGTCATCTTCATCGTTGTCACCACCATAGATCTCTTCGTCGGCATCACGATCCTCGTCATATACCTCTGCTGCGAGATATGAGAGATCCTTGTCACGATGAACGAGGGTATCACCAGCAATGACACCTGCTATCTTGTTGCTCTCAGAGTTGAGCTCCTTCCAGAGAACGTCCTTCAACTCGTCAAGTCCCTGACCTGTAACGGCAGAGATAAACACCACCTGAAGATCATCAGGCAGGGTTTCCTTCAACATTTCGATAAGCTCTTCGTCAAGCAAATCGCACTTGGTTACTGCAAGTACGCGATGCTTCTGAAGCATTTCAGGGTTGAACTGCTCCAGCTCATTGAGCAAAAGCTGATATTCTTTCTTAATGTCATCCGTATCGCCCGGAATCATGAACAGCAACAGGGAGTTGCGCTCAATGTGACGAAGGAAACGAAGACCGAGTCCCTTACCCTCGGCTGCACCTTCGATGATTCCCGGAATATCAGCCATTACGAATGACTGATTATCACGATAACCCACGATACCCAGACTTGGCTCAAGTGTGGTGAATGGGTAGTTCGCAATCTTTGGACGGGCAGAAGAAAGAGCGGAAAGGAGGGTTGACTTACCTGCGTTTGGAAGTCCTACAAGACCTACATCAGCAAGGAGCTTGAGCTCCATGATGATGGTCATCTCCTGCATAGGTTCACCTGGCTGTGCATAGCGAGGAGCCTGATTGGTAGCTGTACGGAACTGGAAGTTACCCAATCCACCACGACCACCTTTCAGAAGAACGACTTCCTGCTTGTCTTCCATAACATCGCAGACATACTTACCTGTTTCGGCATTATATACGACGGTACCGCATGGAACATCAATATAGATGTCCTTGCCGTTAGTGCCATGACATTTGTCACGACCACCATTGCCTCCGTGCTCAGCGTAGATGTGACGCTGGTAGCGAAGATGGAGAAGAGTCCAGAAGTTGTGATTGCCGCGGAGGATAATGCTTCCTCCATTGCCGCCGTCACCACCATCAGGACCGCCGTTAGGGTTGTACTTCACATGACGAAGATGCATAGAGCCTCGTCCACCCTTGCCAGAACGGCATTGTATCTTTACGTAGTCAACGAAATTACTTTCCAAGTCTAAAAGGCTTTTTATGTACAATTTACGATGTACAATTTACAATTCCTGTTCTGCGCAGCAAATTGTACATTGTACATGGTAAATTGTAGGTTGTTTTTACTTCTTGATAGCAGCGCTGATTTCTGCGTAGATATCGTCGATAGAACCTACACCGTTGATCTTAGCGTACTTACCCTGCTTGATATAGAAATCCTTGAGGGGAAGAGTCTGAGAGTAGTATGTGTCAAGACGCTTCTTTGCTGTTTCCTCGTTGTCGTCTGCACGACCACTTGTCTGACCACGAGCAATGATGCGCTTGATGAGCTCTGCGTCGTCAACCTCAAGACCGATAACTACGTTAACCTCCTGACCACGCTCCTTGAGCATAGCGTCGAGAGCCTCTGCCTGAGCGATAGTGCGTGGGAAACCGTCGAAGATAACGCCCTTGATGTCCTTACCCTTTGAGTCGAGTGTAGAAGCGAGCATGTCAACGATAAGTGAGTCTGGAACGAGCTTACCCTCGTTGATGTAAGCTGAAGCTGTTTTGCCAAGCTCTGTGCCAGCCTTGATTTCTCCACGAAGCACGTCACCAGTAGAGATGTGCTCAACTCCAAATTCTGCGATAATCTTATCGCTCTGTGTACCTTTTCCTGAACCAGGTGCACCGAAAATTACGATGTTCTTCATCTTTTTTACCTTATGTTTAATGTTTTATGTGAAACTATTATCCTATTTTAGCCCCTCACCTGCCCTTTGGGCATCCTCTGACACATACTCCGATGTTATCAACATCGGACTTCCTCAGAGGGCGAGGGGGATGTATGTAATATTCAATATAAGAGTCCCTCATAGACGAAAATACTAACTTTTCCTCGCCCCTTGGGGAGAGGATGCCCATAGGGCAGGTGAGGGGCTTTTTCTATTTCCTTATTCTTGGCAGAGCGTATATACATCTCTTAGCTGTCTGCCTGCCTCATTGTAGTCCAATCCATAGCCAACGATAAAATCGTCGGGTATTACCATTGCAGGGTAATCCACCTTCAGGTCAACTTGCAGTTTCGAAGGCTTGAAGAAGAGAGAGCAGATAACCGAAGAAGCCACTCCCTTGTCTTCGAGAATGTTCTTCATTTTGAGCAACGTATTGCCACTCTCTACGATGTCCTCAACAATGATGATGTCTCTGCCCGAAATATCGGAATTAACACCAATCAGTTCCTCTACTTTTCCGGTAGTTTGTGTTCCGCTGTATGAAGAGAGTTTTACAAAGCTCACCTCACAAGGGATAGTCAGTTCACGAACGAAATCAGCACAGAACATAAACGAACCGTTGAGGACTGCAAGAATCAATGGACACTTCCCTTCATAATCCTTGTTAATCTTCTCTGCAACGGCCTTAACGCTCTTGAGAATCTCAGCCTCTGGAATGCTCAATTCGAACGTCTTGTCGTGTAATTTGACTCTTTTCATTAGTACTAAATGCTAAATTTGGTACAAAATTACTAAAAAAAAAGGAGAAACTGCTCAATAATGATTAAAAATTAGTATTTTTGCACTCATAAATCACAAAATGATGAAAATATTTACGAGTTCACAGATCCACGAACTGGATAAATACACTATAGAGAACGAACCGATTTCTTCTATTGACCTGATGGAGAGGGCTGCAAAAGCTCTCACCCAAGCCATTATGGACACATGGGATGCGGAGACCCCAGTTGTTGTGTTTGCAGGTCCTGGAAACAATGGTGGTGATGCCCTTGCCGTTGCAAGGATGCTCGCCGACAGGCACTATTCCGTGGAGGCTTTTCTCTTCAACACAAGCGGACACCTGTCACCTGACTGTGAGGAGAATCGTGATATTCTCAAGAAACAGCGTAATCTCAAGGCTTTCACAGAGGTCGTTCAGGAGTTTGATCCTCCTGTTCTCACTAAGGATGTCCTTGTGGTTGATGGTCTCTTCGGCTCTGGAATCAACAAGCCTCTGAATGGCGGATATGCTGCTCTCGTAAAGTATGTGAACTCTTCAAACGCCCAAGTTGTTAGTATCGACCTCCCATCAGGAATGATGACTGAGGACAATACCTACAACGTAAAGGCTAATATCATTCGCGCAGACGTTACCCTGACTCTCGGAGGCAAGAAGCTCTGTATGATGATGCCTGACCTTCAGCCTCTCTTCGGACATATCCGTGTGCTCGACATAGATCTCAGTCAGGAGTTTATTGACAAGACCGAGACTCAGTATAGTATCATCGAAGAGAACGACATCCGTCGTATGTTCATTCCTCGTGATGACTTTGTTCACAAAGGAAATATGGGACATGCTCTCGTCATAGCAGGCTCTTACGGAATGGCAGGAGCTGCCGTTCTTGCTACTCGTGCCTGTCTTCGTTCTGGTGTAGGAAAGGTGACTGTTCATGTTCCAAAGCGCAATTACGATATTATGTCAATCTCTGTTCCTGAGGCTATTATGCAGTTGGATAAGGAGGAAACGATCTTTACCCAGCCTGCTGACTATCAGGGATATGAGGCAATAGGCATAGGTCCTGGTCTTGGACAGAATGAGAATACCGCGATAGCTGTTATTGCCCAGATAAGGAGCAACAAGACTCCTATGGTTATTGATGCTGATGCCCTTAACATTCTGTCAAGTCATAGGGCATGGATGCAGCAGTTGCCTGAAGGTCTTATCCTCACACCTCATCCTCGTGAGCTTGACCGTCTTGTAGGTGTGTCTTCAAGTGATGACTTTGAGCGTCTTACAAGGGCTCGTGAACTCTCTCAGCAACTTGGAGCATACGTGATTTTGAAAGGACACTATTCGGCATTGTGTATGCCAAACGGACATATTATATTCAATTCAACTGGTAATGCTGGTATGGCAACGGCTGGTTCTGGAGATGTTCTTACAGGTATCATCACCGGACTTCTTGCCCGTGGCTATTCGCGTGAGAATGCCGCAATCATGGGTATGTATATTCATGGTCTTGCAGGTGATCTCGCTGCAGAGGAACTTGGTGAGGAAAGTCTCACAGCAAGTGACATAATCAATTATCTTCCAAAGGCTTTCTGCCAGTTATAGTTTAGACTTTTATATGAGAAGAATCATATCACTTTTTTCCATTGCCCTTGCAATGTTCAATTCTGCGTTTGCTCAGGAACCTGTGAATGAGGGCGCACCTTATTATCTTCCAAAGACTGCTTTCAAGTTTCGTATTCTCGTGCAGAAGACCACGTTTACTCCTGGCGAATACGCTGAGTATGCGTCACGTTATCTTAAGCAGTCGGATGCCGTACTCGAACCTAAGACATCCTATAAGATCATAGATCTAAAGATGCAGCCTATTGGTGTACCTGATGCTTCAAAGCACTATACGGCTAAGGCTGGTATGAAGTATAATATCCAAAAGATTCATGTGAATGACAATGGGGTTCTTCTTTCTGTCAATACAGATCCGACACCTAACAAGGAAGAGCCTTTGTTCACTCCAGCAAGAAAGCCTGCTGCTCTAAATCCTCGTGACTATATGAGTGAGGATATCCTTGCGGCTGGTAGTAAGGCGAAGATGGCACAGCTCTGTGCTGAGGAAATCTATACTATCCGTACTTCTCGTAATGATCTTACACGTGGTACGGCAGAGACTATGCCAAAGGATGGTGAGCAGTTGAAACTGATGCTTGCTTCTCTCAATACTCAGGAAAAAGCTCTCCGTCAGCTTTTTGAGGGTGTTACAGAAATAGATACAACAGAGCATGTAGTTACCGTTATGGCTGATGCTCAGACCACTGGTCAGTTGGCTTTCCGTTTCTCTGAGGCTTTCGGACTTACTGCTGCTGATGATTTCTCTGGCTCTCCTTATTATATTAGTGTGACAGACCTTCGCCAGACTCCAGAGGACACTCGTACTGAGAAAGAGAAGATTATTCAGAAAGATGATCCTGGACTCTTCATTAACGTTCCAGGCAAGGCTCATGTTGTGCTTTATAATGCCAATAAGACTGTAAAGGAAATGGATGTGTTCTACCCTCAGTTTGGTAGGGTTGAGGCTCTCGCAGCCAGTCTTTTCACTAAGAAAGTTTCTACTTCTTTCCAACTCAACCAGATTACTGGTACAACTATGCATCTGAATGTGCAGGAGGTTGGGAAGTAATAGCTCCTCACCTCAGCCCCTCACCCGTCCTGCGGACACCCTCTCCCCAAGGGGCGAGGGAAAAGTTACATTTGAACGTTTGATGCTTTTCTTAATGTATTTTCTGCAAAGGTAATAAGGGAAACGGATTTATCCGATTTATCTGAAAATTAGCAGAATGCCTATCGCGTCAGCTATCAGATACATCAGATAAATCCGTTTCCTTTTTCTTCAAATTCACATTATGATACTATTAAGGGCGAATCTCCATAATTTGAAATACTAACTTCTCCCTCGCCCCTTGGGGAGAGGATGCCCGTAGGGCAGGTGAGGGGCTACTTGTTTGAGGCAAAAAATAGGAGATAAACGCTTGGCGTTTATCTCCTAAATTGTTTTGTGTGTATCTAAATACTCTGTCTTACTTAGCGAGCTTGCCGTCAGAGCCGAGTACGTTCACAATCTTGTGGATGTACATCTTCTTCATGTTCTCACGAGCTGGCTTCAGATACTGACGTGGATCGAAGTCTCCAGGATGCTCAGCAAGATGCTTGCGGATAGCAGCAGTCATAGCGAGACGTGAGTCAGAGTCGATGTTGATCTTACATACAGCAGACTTAGAAGCCTTGCGGAGCTGCTCCTCAGGAATACCGATAGCTGCCTCGAGCTTACCGCCGTACTGGTTGATTGTGTTAACCTCGTCCATAGGAACTGAAGAAGAACCGTGGAGAACGATTGGGAATCCAGGAAGCTTCTTCTCGATCTCAGCGAGAACGTCGAATGCCAATGGAGGTGGAACAAGAACACCGTTTACGAGTGTGCACTGTGCAGGAGTGAACTTGTGAGCACCATGTGAAGTACCGATAGAAATAGCGAGAGAGTCACAACCTGTACGTGTAGAGAAGTCGATAACCTCCTCTGGCTTTGTGTATGTTGACTCAGCAGCGCTAACCTCATCCTCAACACCAGCGAGGACACCGAGCTCAGCCTCTACAGTTACGTCGAACTGATGAGCGTAATCAACAACCTTCTTTGCGAGAGCGATGTTCTCCTCGTATGGGAGGTGAGAACCGTCGATCATAACAGAAGAGAAACCGTTGTCGATACAATCCTTACATAGCTCGAAGCTATCACCGTGGTCAAGGTGAAGAACGATCTCAGGATTCTCACAACCAAGCTCCTTAGCGTACTCTACAGCACCCTTAGCAAGGTTACGGAGGATAGTACCGTTAGCATAGTTACGAGCACCCTTAGAAACCTGCATGATAACAGGTGACTTTGTCTCTACTGCAGCCATAACGATAGCCTGCATCTGCTCCATTGTGTTGAAGTTGAAAGCTGGGATTGCGTAACCACCAGCAACGGCGCGCTTAAACATCTCACGAGTGTTTACGAGGCCGAGGTCTTTGTAATTTACCATAGTTACTTTAAAAATATTATTTGAAAAATTAAATTTAATCTTATCCTTTTGGGTTTTGCGAATGCAAAGTTAGCATTTTAATCGCGTACAACCAAGTTTTCGTTTTAAAAAAATTCTCAAATCGCAAAAAATCTTTCACTTTGTAATAATCACTTTGCAATTTTCAGGGAAGAATTATATTATTCCTCTTCTTCATCGTAGAAATCATCGGAACACCCCTTTGCGTCAAACGAACCAGTACCTCCTACGCGGATGTAGCTCGTCTCTACGAGCAAAGAGAAATCTAGTTTCTCTACCGAAATCCTTGGTTTGCAATATTTCTTTCTCATACTTCTTAACTGATTTATACTTCACTTGTGAATATAACAAAAACCATAAAAAACACCTTCAAGTTTGTATGCTTCTACGAAGCCTATGTCGCCTTGCTTGTATGAAAGCCTTGTAAGCCTTGGGGCTTCCAGTCTTTCATTCAATCAAGCCGTCACCCTCTACGAGGGCTTGAAGGTAAAAAACAGGAAAAAGCCGTATGTTAATTGTTAATTGAGTTTTTATTGTTTTTGTCAAATACAACTTGCGAAAGTTGAATTATATTATTTCACCACAAACTTCCTTCCATTCTTGATATACATTCCCGGTTTGAGGCTATTCTCATTGACCTTTCTGCCGTTCAGATTATACATCTTGATGTTAGGTGATGGTTGCTGTGTGTTAATGAT
>CAMKEM010000094.1 GCA_946411565.1 uncultured Prevotellaceae bacterium
ATGCCGTATTTCTCGGCAGCTTCGGCTGTGGTGTAATAGGCATCACTCGCCTTCAAATCTGGATGATATATCTCGTCCAGATGTATCTTTGAGTAATAGGTTCTGCCATATTCTCGCTTGGTGAGAATATGACGGCGGTAGGCATGTGTACGCAATGATTCATAGGTAGTGGAATATATTGTTTCAGCCTCCTCGGCAGTGAGCCACTCTGTCAGGGCGTCTATCTCGGCAGTAACTCCGAAGAGCGCATCCACGTGCTTTCGGCTATAATAGTTCTTTCCAGAAATCTTACACATGGGTACTTGGTTATTCTTGGCAGAAGTGTAGAGCCATGAACGCTTCACCTTGTAGATTGCCATAACATCCTCGCCAGAGATGTAGTCAAGAGGTTCTGATGACTGCATATCAAGTTCGGGGATGTGGTTATTGACTTTTCTCGACGAAAGGGAAGAGGATGATGAATGGGATGTTTTCCTGCTTGGCTTGCATAACGAAGCACCAGGCAACACTCTATGATAGGGATTACCTGCAAGCATCTTCTCGATGTCTGCCTTGCGGATGAAAGCCATCCGGCTGCTGATTCGTGATGCAGGAAGTTTACCCTCGTTTACCAACTTGTAAACGTACTGACGGGAGCATCCCATGAGGATGGCAGCCTTGGAGAATGTAAGGTACTCCTGGCTGGCGATGTCTATAACAGGCTGGACCGCCTTCAAAAAGTCCTGCTGTTTCTTCTTGCGCTGAGCCTTTGCCGCCTCGGCACAGTGTTCTGAACAATACTTCTGCGAGCCGCTGTTACAAGTGAACTCCTTGCCGCAAAAAGCACATTTTCTTGTCTTTCTCATTTGACTCCTTTTTATGTGGTTTTACAATCAATTTCTTGCAAACCTCCACGGAGTGAACTATCGTCAATCATTGACAATCCTTGTCAACTCATTCCACGATGTCACGCTCTTCAAATGAGGTCATTTCCTTGCTCTTTTCCCTCTCGTTTTTCAGTCAACCGATGTACACTCTTGTCAACCTTTGTCAACCCTGTCCACGAGGTGGCAAAATAAAAGACCTCAAAATTCTCCGCGGTAGAAATGCGTTACAAAGGTAAGCGGATTTTTGAGAACCACCAAAAAACAAGACTGAAGTGTTAAAATCTAAAAGTAGTTGATATACAGAGGTTTATCTCTATGTGTTTTTCATTGTTTATTGTTGTTTAGGGGTCTCTAAATACAACCTGAGAAAGCTTCCTGTCCGATATTCGTCACAGAGTTCGGGATAGTGATAGAGGTGAGACCTGAGCAACCATCGAAAGCACTTGATCTAATACTTGTCACAGAATTAGGGATAGTGATAGAGGTGAGACCTGTGCAAAGAGAGAAAGCATTCTGTCCAATACTCGTCACAGAGTTCGGGATAGTGATAGAGGTGAGACCTACGCATGATCCGAAAGCTGCATCTGCAATTCCTTTTGTTCCGCCATTTACTACAATAATTGTATTTGTCGGCATAGTACCTTTATATTTATATAGAACAAGACCTGCATAAACTAAGCCGTCAGGTTGGCGATTATACCATTTCGTCCCACCGAAAGCATTAAGTTCTACTTCTGTCACAGAATTAGGGATAGTGATAGAGGTGAGACCTGTGCAAAGAGAGAAAGCATTCTGTCCAATACTCGTCACAGAGTTAGGGATAGTGATAGAGGTGAGACCTGTACAACCATGGAACGCAAATCCCTCAATACGTGTCACAGAGTTAGGAATAACGGTATTCTTACATCCTGCAATCAAAGAATTTGATTTCGTTCTAATGATTGCATTACAATTGTTACGGCTATCAAATTCAGAACTACCTTCTTCTACAATTATAGAGGTGAGACCTGAGCACCGATCGAAAGCACCATCTCCAATACTTGTCACAGAGTTCGGGATAGTGATTGAGGTGAGACGCAAGCAATCCTCAAAAGCATACATTCTAATACTCGTCA
This sequence comes from uncultured Prevotellaceae bacterium, assembly GCA_946411565.1. Lineage (GTDB taxonomy): Bacteria > Bacteroidota > Bacteroidia > Bacteroidales > Bacteroidaceae > Prevotella. The sequence goes on from CAMKEM010000094.1 coordinate 1,982, forward strand.
CAGAGTTTGGGATGGTGATTGAAGTTAGATTATTACAATTGTAGAAAGCATAGCTTCCAATTTTAGTCACTCCGTTTTTTAATACAATTTTCTTGATTTTCTGCTTTTGAGAATTCCAATAAGGCTCTGTATAGTAATTGAAATCTGGCATATCCGTTCCTGATATAGTTAATGTGCCTTCATTAGACAGACTCCAAGTGATTTCTGCATGAATTGCATTGAAGGCAATAATGCTGAATAGGATAAGTGTGAAGATTTTTTTCATAGTAGAGAAAAATAAAAGGGCGCAGACCTCCGAAATCCTCGTCCTCTTCATTAGGTTACGACCAAGAAACCTTCACATATAGACAAGTATATACGGTAAAGTCCACGTCCTAAACGGACATGGAACTTTTCGCATACTTGTTCTCATATGTTGAAAATTGGTCGTATTCAATGAAGAGAGAACAAGAGCTAAAAGCTCAATGTTATATTTATGTCGAGAGAATCGGTAGTTGCTCACCCATGGATTAGTAAAAATAGATTTATTAATTCTTGCCGAGAAAGTCTGAGACTATTATCTGCATAGGGGAACGGTTACCGTTCATCTAATTGTTTATTATTGATGTACTTTCTGTTTCTTATTAATTCAATTAATGTTAATACTATTGATACATATTATCAATCTACAATTGATTTATTGTATCTTCTGATAACTTTGTCATTTCTGCAATCTGCTTTACTGAAAGCCCGGCTTGCTTTAATGCCTTTGCAGAAGAAAGTAAGGCTTTGTCCTTTTCTGCAAGCTGTGATTTTTGTTCTGCAAGTTGCGATTCTTTTTCTGCAAGCTGAGATCCTTGTTCTGCTATTTTCTTGTCTCTTAGCATTATAGCGGTGTCACGATCTTCTATGGCAGAGAAATATTCATCCTCTACGTTCATGTCCTGACGCAGTTTTGCATCTGATGCAGCAGCAAGGAGTCTATGGAGAATGTGACGCATTTCTGCATCATCAGCAAAGGCATTATCGTCAAAATTAAGTACCTGCTGATTGTATTTGTCCTTATGTGACTGGTCGAATACGCTGAGCACCTTATCTAAACGATTGTTTATGGTGCCTCCCAGAAGCGGTATCTGCACGATGATGCTGTCATGCACGAGACTATCGACAAATGGGTCAGGAATGCCCTTAGTCACTTCTACGCCGTCATAGTTGTATGATTTGTGATTGACATAAAGCACAGGTTCCTCAATATCGCCAACTCTATGACCAAGCATATAGACTGTTACCATAGGAATAGCGTGGCTATTTATGCCATCTTCCTTGACGATATTAGCTGGATCAGAATACTGAGTGCCAAGATATTGACGGAAACGCAAAGTCTCAGTCTCTAACCATGTCTTCTGGAGTTCGATAAGGATTAGCTTCAAGCTTCCATCTTCCTAACGTACCTTAGCGGCAAAGTCAAGACGGAACATGGAAATCTTATCTCTACTGCCGTTGCTATACTCATGCTTACGCATTTCCACCTCAACCACATCCTTTTTGAGTAATGCGGAGAGGATGGTCTTCGTAATGCGCTCATCTTCCATGAGATACTTGAAGACAGAATCGTATATCGGATTGGCTACGCTAATCATTAATCTCAATATCTATATTTGTGGGCAAAGATACATATTTTTAATGAAATCTCCAAATAATTGCGCAAAAAAGAGTTGCACCTTTACTATTTGTGTTTAGCTGTAACTTCTATCCAAGTCCAATCCAGCTCCAATTCAAGGCCAATCCAAGTCCAATTGCGGATTGGAGATCTATTGGAGTTGTAATGTATTTGCATTAGCGTTAAAGTGAGAGGTCGATGAAAAAATAATAATGCTTTTGTTTGCATATCTCATGATTGTTTTGTATTTTTGTACTCGAAAATCTAAGCTTAGTGATAATGCAAAAAATAATACTATTCCTACTATTATTCTTTTCGGTGGTAAACCTGTCGGGACAAAACTCTGGAAAGTCAACTAATGTTGGCTTTTCAAATTCTGGTTCTGCTGATTCTAATCAGGAGACTATAAATCTGGATACTTACGGTAGTGGGCATTTCCTTGAGGGGGAAATGGTTGATTGTGTGACGAAAAATGCAATTTCCGGTGATACTGAGTTGATTCTGATGACGGAGGATAGTGTCAGAATTCCTGATGGATTGGTATTGACGAATATTCAAGAAAAGGATAAATCAAATTCTTTCTTAGTGGAAATCCCAAAATCGGGTAGTTATATTCTGTGTTTTACAAATTCTCTTTACCACACTCTATATATGCTTGTCAAAGTGCAATTCGAGGATGATGAGCATTTGAAAAATATTGGCAAGATAGAGATGAAGCGAAAGTCAATGGCAGAATCTGACCATATTCTTGACGAGGTGGTGGTGAAGGGAACGAAACTTAAGTTCTATTTTGATAATGATACTTTGGTCTATAATGCTGATGCCTTTATCACGCAGAAGGGATTTATTCTGAATGATATTCTGAAAAAGATGCCAGGAGTCGTAGTGGAAGGTAATGGCGAGATTTATGCAAATGGGCAAAAGGTTGATGTGTTGCTGCTTGATGGCAAGAAATTCTTTGACGGAGACAGAAAGACCATTCTCGACAATCTCCCTGCCTATATGGTGAAGGATGTAAAGGTGTATGACACACAGAAGGATAGTCTCAGCGTTGCGAAATCAGATGATGAGCCTCAAGGGCACATTATGGATGTTAGGCTCAAGCCTGATTATCATGCTGTTGCTCTTGGTAATATTGATGTGGGAGCAGGTACTGATAAACGATATAATGGAAAGCTTTTTGGACTTAAATACAACGATTTAGGTCGCTTGTCGTTTTCTGCAAACGGAAATAATGTGAACAAAATGGAATTTCTGGGATCTAATGGTGATGTCACGTATGATTATACCATAGATAATCATGAGATTGTTCGCGATAATGTTTCTATGAAATATAATCTTAACAGTAAGAATAGAAATTTTTCGGCTGGAGGAGATGTGGAATACAAGTATCAGGATCAATATATAGATTATGAGGGTATTCAACATATGATGATTGATGATGCTGATGTGAATCAATACTCTGTGCGAAATTATAACTGGTATAGAAATGATATCGGAACTAATCACAGATTGAATTTTTTTGAACGTAGCCTTTATAGTTTCACTCTTATGCCTTCTTTGCGCTTCTCGCGCGACATGCAGAATGGTAATGTTATTACATCTTCATTCTCAAAGGATGTGACGGATATGTTGGGTGAGAACTGGAGAGATAGTATAGAGTCTGCTGAAATAGGCAGAACGATGCAGGACTGTGGTATGAATAGGGAAATTGATGATGTTTCAACAAGAAGGGACCGTCTGGATTTCAAAGTTGGTCTGGAAAAGCGTGGGGTGATTCCTAATTCTGATAATATGTTTTCTTTGATTGCGTATATGAACTACAAGTATAATGAAGGAAACAGCATGGACATATCACAAATTGACTATTTGCAGGAAACACCCTATCGGAAGCAGATGATGAACTATTACAGTTATGGGGATGAAAATACTCTGGAGAATTATATATCTGCGAGTTTCGATTATAGGTTTGGAAAAAGCCATTCTATGTATTTTGAATATGCCTTCAAATATTTAAGGGAAGATAGCGAAAATAGTTATTACGCCCTGCATAAGCTGAATGGTATGGGGATGGAGTATTCTTTAGATCATCTTCCGCAGGCTGATGTTCTGGCTTCTGTAAAGGAACTGGCAAACAGCTATTGCGATGTATCTCAAAATAATTTTCACCTCATCAAGTGGCGATACAATTATAAAAAGGAAGGTGCACACCTAATGGTAGAAGTTCCTTTCCGAATGGAATACTATAAGTATGCTTATACTCAGGCAAATACTGATACTTTAGTCAGAAGAAAGCTTATAATGCCTGATGTGGTAGTTGAACTGGGTAAGGACTGGCATGGTGAGGGTGGTAGCTCTGCGTCCTGTAGCTTGTCTTATAAATTGACAAACGACACACCGCAAATGTTGGATTTGGTTGACAGGTATAGCGACATTAACCCATTGAATAAACAAAAAGGTAATCCAGAACTGAAGAATCCTTTGAAGCATGTTTTTGGAGGAAGGCTATACCTGAGGAAACGTATTGATTATCATAGCTTGGATATGTCGTACACGCTCTCTAAAAACAGAATTGTTAAATCTCAGTTGTTGGATATGAAAACAGGTGGTGTTACCACTATGCCTCAGAATACAAGTTGTGACAAGTCTTTCTCTTTGTTTTTGTCGGATAAAATGTATGTGCTGAAGAATATGTTCAATGTCTTTAGTGAGCTCAGATTTAATCATGATATATTAAAAAGCTTTATTGATACGGATCAGAGTAAGTTGTTGGAAGAGAAGAATGTACGATATCAGAGGTTAAGGGAAAACTTCGGAGTTGGCTTTACTTCTCTCAATACAAAATATATAGCTTCATGTAGCGGATATATTGATTATAATAAGACTAAAAGTGATATGAAGGCATCCGGCAATACCAATGTCTTTGAATATGGTGTGAAATTTGATACTGCGATAGAATGTCCTTGGGATATTCGTTTGAAAAGTAATGTCACAACAGTAAACAGACGAGGGTATGAGGTGGATAAAGACAATAGCATGGAATTGATATGGAATGCCTCTTTGGCAAAGTCTTTTTCTGATAATATGACACTTAGCCTTGATTGCTTTGATATTCTGAATCAGCGTAAACTGGTAAAATATCATGTGATAGGTCAGTTAAGGTATGAATATCATACTAATGGTATCAGAAGATATGCTATGCTGCGTTTTGTTTATAGATTGAACTCCTCAAAAAAACAAGGAAATAGAGGGTAGAGTTTATAGAATGTAGGCTGATTTCTAAAAATATGTGAATTTCTGCCTTTACTTTGTAAAGAATTCATATTTTTTTAGTAACTTTGCATTCTATGAATTTTGATAATAATTTTAAATATATATTTCTATCAGCCTTAATGTCTATCTTTTCACTCTCTGTGGACGCACAGCAAGTGGAGTGCGAGGATACTTGTGAGCATATTCATGGAATTGACATCTCGCACTATCAGCGTGATGTGTTCTGGGAGGCTGTAGGTAGCACAAAGATGGCATACGTCTATATCAAGGCTACGGAGGGTGGCGACAGAATAGACAGTAGATATGAAGAGAACATACAGATGGCTCGTCAGCATGGAATAAAGGTAGGATCATATCATTTCTATCGTCCGAAGGCTGATCAGGAAGAGCAGTTGAGAAATTTCCTCACACAATGCCGTCCAGAGGAGCAGGATCTAATCCCGATGATTGACGTAGAGACAACGGCAAGGCTTGATTCTGCGGAATTCTGCGATTCTCTGTTTAAGTTCCTTGAACTTGTGGAACATGCCTATCGTCAGAAGCCACTCATATATACTGGGGCAAATTTCTATGACAAATATCTTCAGGAAAAGCTTGACAGGTATCTCATAATGATTGCCCAATATACGGAAAAAGAGCCTGTACTGGCTGATGGTCGTGACATTACCTTGTGGCAATACACAGGTAGAGGTCGTCTGGCAGGCATCAATGGTCATGTAGATAAGTCCCGATTCATGGGGCACCATACTCTGCGTGAGTTGAGGTTTAGGAGAAGGAATGGCCCCTCTCGGCCCCTCACCCGTCCTTCGGACCCCCTCTCCCCAAGGGGCGAGGGGGAAGTTAGTAATAGCCTCGATAAGTAAATGTACAGAAATAAAGTTGATCACTTACTTAAGGAAGGCTCTGAACAATAAAATGTAATCTTCCACTCGCCCCAAGGGGAGGGAGGAAGTTAGTAATAGCCCTCGTAAGGAAGGCTTTTGAATGATAAGTTGTAATTTTCCCCTCGCCCCTTGGGGAGAGGATGCCCGAAGGGCAGGTGAGGGGCTTTTGGTTTTCTATGGCAATAATTAACTGTCCTGAATGTGGACATCAAGTTAGTGATATGGCTCCTACTTGTCCGGGATGCGGTGTAGAGATCGCAGGGAAGGTAGTGAAATGCCCTGATTGCGGTGAGATATATTTCCGCAATCAGATGATGTGTCCTAATTGTCATCGCCCTACAACATCCACACCAACCCAGCGCCCTGTACCAGTTCGTCATAAAGAGCCAATTACTCCTGTGGTTCAGCAAAAGGCAAAACCAGAACCAGAGCCAGAGAAGAAATCATATTCCAAACTTGTGGTGAGTCTTGTTATTGCCCTTGCCTTGTGTGGGGTGGTGATATACTACTATAATGACTCAAGCCGTCATGAGAAAGAGGATTATGAGTTGGCTGCCCAGAGTAATGATCCTTTGGTGATAGAGGAATATCTGAATAAATATAAAGATAAGAATCCAGAGCACCGTGATTCGCTTCAGGCAAGACTTGCAAGGCTTCAGGAGATAGATAAGGAATGGAATGATGTGGTGATAAGCGGTTCCCGTGATCAGTTGGAACATTATGCCAAGACACATCCAGATTCTCCTCACAAGGCAGAGGCTATTGACAAGGTTGATTCTATGGATTATGCCCATGTGATGAAGGATAAGACTATGGACGCTTTCGTCCAATATGTGAAGCAGCATCCTAATGGTCGTTTCGTGAATGATGCCAATGCTGCCATTGATGCTATCAAGATGACTCAGCTACAGCCAGAGGAGACAAAGATGGTCAAGGCTCTGTTCAAGAAGTTCTTCCAGTCGGTAAACTCACGCAACGAGGGTGGTATGCTTGCTACGGTAGCCGACCAGTTGACTAACTTTCTTGGACAGTCAAGTGCTGGTAAGGCTGATGTTGCAACATTCCTGAAGAAAATATACAAGTCGGATATCACCAATATGAATTGGCATATCATAGACGACTATAAAATAGAAAAGAAAGCTGGAACTAAGGGCGCTGCGGATTATGTCGTGCAGTTTACTGCCGAGCAGAACATATCTCGTACAGATGCCACACAACCCACATATAACAGGTATCAGATTTCTGCCACGGTAAGTTCTGACGGCAAGATTTCGGGCTTGAATATGAAACGCTTGACAACTCCCTAAACAAAAACAGCCCCTCACCCGTCACTATGTGACACCCTCTCCCCAAGGGGCCTCAAAAACAAAACACGATCGTGCATTTCAAGTGGATTTATAATACACCATCGCCAACATTGATGCGACAGGCGAGCGAATTGAGCGAGAAACTCAATATTGCTCCTGTGCTTTGTCGTCTTCTGATAGAGCGTGGAATAACGACGGAGTCAGCCGCAAAGCGCTTTTTCCGTCCTCAGCTAAGTGACCTCATCAATCCTTTCCTTATGAAGGATATGGATATTGCTGTGGATAGGCTTAATGATGCCATGGGACGTAAGGAACGTATCATGGTATATGGTGACTATGATGTGGATGGCTGTACGGCTGTTGCCCTCGTCTATAAGTTCCTGCGTCTTTACTATTCTAACATAGAATATTACATCCCTGATCGCTATGAGGAGGGATATGGAGTTAGTCATAAGGCTATCGACATGGCTAATGAGAATGGTGTGAAGCTTATCATCATTCTTGATTGCGGTATCAAGGCGCACGATGAGATTGAGTATGCCAAGTCTTTGGGTATTGATTTCATTATCTGTGATCATCATGTGCCAGACGATAAGCTTCCTCCTGCTGTCGCTATTCTGAATCCTAAGCGTGCTGATGATTCTTATCCTTTCAAGCATCTGTGTGGATGTGGAGTAGGCTTTAAGCTGATGCAGGCTTTTGCCAAGAACAACGGTATTCCATTCTCTCGTCTCATTCCGCTTCTTGATCTCTGTGCCGTTAGTATTGCGGCTGATCTGGTAGAGGTTACAGATGAGAATCGCGTTTTGGCTTATCATGGTTTGAAGCAGTTGAACCAAAATCCTTCCGTGGGACTAAAATCAATAATTGATATCTGCGGATTGTCGGGTAGGGAGATTTCCATGTCGGATATCGTCTTTAAGATTGGTCCTCGTATCAACGCTTCTGGACGCATGGAGAATGGCAAGTTGTCGGTTGATCTTCTTGTTGAAAAGGAGTATAACAATGCTATTCAGGCAGCCAAGCATATTGATGCTTATAACGAACAGCGTCGTGACATCGACAAGCAGATGACAGATGAGGCTAACGGTATTGTGGAAAAGCTTGAGAGTCAGCAACATCGTTCAAGTATAGTGCTCTATGATGAGAACTGGAAGAAGGGTGTTATCGGTATTGTGGCTTCAAGATTGACTGAAATCTATTTCCGTCCTACGGTTGTTCTTACTCGTGACGGACAGTTTGCTACTGGTAGTGCTCGTTCCGTTGCAGGCTTTGATGTATATTCTGCCATAAAGAGCTGTCGTGATTTGTTGATTAACTTCGGTGGGCATACATACGCTTGTGGCTTGACTATCCGTTGGGAGGATGTTCCTGAATTTAGCAAGCGTTTCTATGCCTATGTGGAAGAGCATATTGAGCCAACACAGACGGAGGCAACTCTTACGGTTGATGCCGTGATTGATTTTAGGGATATCTCACGTCGTCTTTATCATGACCTTAAACGCTTTGCACCATTTGGTCCAGGAAATGTGAAACCTACATTCTGCACCCGTAATGTGTATGATTTCGGAACTTCTAAGGTTGTTGGTCGTGAACAGGAGCATATCAAGCTCGAACTCGTGGATTCTAATTCCAATACCGTGATGAATGGTATTGCTTTCGGACAGTCGGCTTCTGCAAGATATATCAAATCTCGTCGCTCGTTCGATATCGTATATACCCTCGAAGAGAATATCTACAAGCGTGGCAATGTTCAGCTTCAGATAGAGGATATTAAACCGAATGAAGATTAAACGGCCCCTCACCCGCCCTGCGGGCACCCTCTCCCCAAGGGGCGAGGGGGAAGTTAGTAATATTGTTCCAAACTTGTCTATAAGCGATAAAATGTAACTTTTCCCTCGCCCCTTGGGGAGAGGATGCCCGTAGGGCAGGTGAGGGGCTGCTCTGTATGCTTTTAAAATGAACTACCTTTCCGTTCTTCGGCAATATTTCGGTTTCCCGGCTTTTAGGGGAATTCAGAAAGAGATTGTTGAGAGCATAGGATCAGGTCATGATACTCTTGGATTGATGCCTACGGGTGGCGGTAAGAGTATCACGTTTCAGGTTCCAGCTCTTGCTATGGAAGGTGTGTGTCTTGTTATTACTCCGCTTATAGCCTTGATGAAAGATCAGGTGCAGCATCTTCGTGATAGAGGAATACTTGCATCTGCAATCTATTCGGGCATGAGTTATGCTGAGATTCTTCAGGTTCTTGATAATGCTGTCTATGGTGGTGTGAAATTCTTGTATGTTTCGCCCGAGCGATTATCTTCTCCTCTTTTCATAACTAAGATACAGCAGATGCGTATCTGCTTCATCACGGTTGATGAGGCACATTGTATCTCGCAATGGGGCTATGATTTCCGTCCTTC
>CAMKEM010000095.1 GCA_946411565.1 uncultured Prevotellaceae bacterium
TTGGTGCTTCTGCTCTTATGCAGGGTCTTGCTGACGGTTACTTCGTACTTCCTTATACTATCCAGAACTACCTCGCAGACCAGTCAATCTGGCCACGTCTCTCTACTGATATGCCAGAGTTCGACGAGGCTGAGAAGGCTGTTGACGCAGAGCTTACACGTCTCCTCAACATCAAGGGTAAGCGTTCTGTGGATTCTATCCACAAGGAGCTTGGTCACATCCTTTGGGAGCACGTTGGTATGGGTCGTACAAAGCAGGGTCTTGAAGAGGGTATCAAGCTCATCAAGGCACTTCGTCAGGAGTTCAACACTAACCTCTTCGTTCCTGGAACCAAGGAAGGTCTCAACGTTGAGCTTGACAAGGCTATCCACCTCCGTGACTTCATCCTTATGGGCGAACTCATCGCTAACGACGCCCTCCATCGTGAGGAGTCTTGCGGTGGTCACTTCCGTGAGGAGCATCAGACTGAGGAAGGTGAGGCTAAGCGCGACGACGAGAACTTCTTCTACGTAGGTGCTTGGGAGTACCAGGGCAATGATGACACAACCCCTGTACTCAACAAGGAACCTCTTGAGTATGAGATAATCAAGGTACAAACACGTAATTACAAGAACTAAAATGGCAAATATTTCTTTCACAATAAAATATTGGAAGCAGAATGGTCCTAAGGATAAGGGTCATTTCGATGAGCGTGAAATGAAGAACATCCCTGATGATACTTCATTCCTTGAGATGCTCGATATGCTCAATGAGCAGCTGATCAGCGAGGGTCACGAGCCTTTCGTATTCGACCATGACTGTCGTGAGGGTATCTGTGGTATGTGCTCACTCTACATCAACGGTACTCCTCATGGTAAGACAGAGACTGGCGCTACAACATGTCAGCTCTATATGCGTCGTTTCAAGGACGGTGACACAATCGTTGTTGAGCCTTGGCGTTCAGCTGGCTTCCCAGTTATCAAGGACTGTATGGTTGACCGTTCAGCATTCGATAAGATCATTGCTGCTGGTGGTTACAACACTATCCGCACAGGTCAGGCTCAGGATGCTAACGCTATCCTCATCCCTAAGCAGAATGCTGACGAGGCTATGGACTGCGCTACATGTATCGGTTGTGGTGCTTGCGTAGCAGCTTGTAAGAACGGTTCTGCTATGCTCTTCCTCTCTTCTAAGGTATCACAGCTCGCACTCCTCCCACAGGGTCGTCCTGAGGCTGCAAAGCGTGCTAAGGCTATGATCGCTAAGATGGATGAGCTGGGCTTCGGTAACTGTACAAACACACGTGCTTGTGAGGCTGTATGCCCTAAGAACGAGTCTATTGCTAACATCGCTCGCCTTAACCGTGAGTTCATCAAGGCAAAGCTCGCTGACTAAGAATTAGGTGATTTTTAAGTCGTAAATAAGGGAACTGATGGTTTTTATACTGTCAGTTCCTTCTTTTTTTGTTATTTTTGACATTTTTTCTTGGTAGAAAGAAAAAGATTTCATATATTTGCAGTCGTAATTATAAATAAAAGAAACAATTTTTAATCATATAATAATTAAAACTATGAAACTAACAATAGAAAAGAATGATACCAACATAACAGGTATCCTCGAAGGTCGTCTTGATACAGCTGCTTCTACACAGTTTGCCATAGATATGGAAGAACTCATGGAAAACGCAGACAAGCATATTGTGCTCAACTGTGAAAAGATGGAGTTTATATCTTCTTCTGGTCTTCGTATATTCCTCTCTCTCCGCAAGAAAACAATCTCTCAGGGTGGCGATGTAACCATCAAGGGAGCAATCCCTGCCGTTAAGCAGGTATTTGCCATTACGGGCTTCACAGCCCTGTTTAAGTTTGAGGATTAATGACTCCTCACACTTAGTCATTTTTGTCTTCTACGACAATAAAAAAATCAAGGAGTTATGCAGTTGCTCTTAAAGAACGATATCTCGCAAGTGCCATTATTAGCTGATTTCATCGATCAGGTATGTAATGAGTTTGCCCTTGATCCAGATACAAGTTTCCAGTTGAATCTGGTGCTTGAAGAGGCTGTGGTCAATGTCATTCAGTATGCCTATCCTGATGGTGGAGAGCATACTTTCACGTTAGATGCCGATAAGGAAGCTGATCTTGTCACGTTTGTTCTCAAGGATGATGGAAAGCCGTTCAATCCTTTGGAACAGGCTCCTGAAGTGGATATTAACCTTGATGCAGAGAAACGCCAGATAGGTGGTTTAGGTATCTTCCTTGTGCAGCAAATGATGGACGAAGTAGATTACCAACGCACTCCAGACGGAAAGAATGTGCTGGTGATGAAGAAGAGGAGTAATCCCCAGGCCCCCCGATAAAGTGAAAAGAGAAGAGTGAAAAGTGAAGAATTTGAGTTACTTTTTATTGCAGAAAGGCTATCAACAACCTTGAACTACAATACTAACTCAGATTCTTCACTTTTCACTCTTCACTTTTTACTCCAAAAAAGCACCCTTGGGGCTTCTTTTAGTTGAAGTAATAGATAAAGATAGCCACGCCCTCAAGAGCCTTCTTACCAGTCTCCTTAACGTTCATGGTGAACTTTACCTCAGTCTTCACAGCACCACGGAGGTTCTGTATGCTCTGAAGCTTTGTGGTGAGGTTGATGCTCTGACCAGAAAGCACTGGCTGACCGAACTTCATCTTGTCAATACCGTAGTTTACGAGCATCTTCACGTTTCTTACGTCAACAATCTGCTCCCAGAGATGAGGGAGAACAGAGAGTGTGAGATAGCCGTGAGCGATGGTAGTGCCAAACTGGCTCTCTGTCTTTGCACGCTCTGTATCAACGTGAATCCACTGATGGTCGAGTGTAGCGTCAGCAAAGAGGTTAATACGCTCCTGAGTAAGCTCTACATAGTCAGAAGTACCGAGAGACTGTCCCTCGTAAGAAGCGAACTCCTCGTAGTTGTTGATGATAAGCTTTTCCATTTCTGTTTTTTATTTCTTTAATTTATAGACCCTCTAAATCCCCCTGCGTAGGGGGACTTCCTTTCGCGAATCGGCTCTCCCCCTATGCATGGGGAGCGGGGAGAGGGTCGTTATTTATTTTTATTTTCCTGCTTTGTAGCACCAGTCTGTGCGTCAGCCTTCTTGTCGCATTTCTTTGCCTTGTCGCAGCAAGCCTTCTTTTCAGCCTTGTCACAGCACTTCTTTTCCTTGTCGCAACAAGCCTTCTTCTCGCACTTCTCAGTCTTGCACTTATCCTTGCCTTCACACTTCTTCTGATCCTGTGCGTTAGCCACCAAAGCCATCATAGCAATGAGGCCAAGTATTAAAGTCTTCTTCATTTTTTGATTCGGTTTATAGTTTAACTTTTTAATTCCGCTGCAAAAATACTAATAAAACACCGAATGTCAAAGATTAAGTACGTTTTTTTACGTTTTTATCATCATTTGTAGGTATTTTTATGTCACTTCTGTTAATATTTCATACCCTCTTATTGAAAATAAGCTGATTTTTAGTAACTTTGCACTTGATGACACTAAAAGAACTTCATATTGGACAATCTGCAACCGTTACAACCGTAGGAGGTAGCGGCTCACTTCGTCAGCATTTCCTCGACATGGGACTTATCCCGGGAGCAGTCGTTAAACTCAAGAAATACGCTCCTATGGGCGATCCTATGCAGCTCACTATCCACGGTTATGAACTCACCCTTCGCCTTGCTGATGCGGAGAAGATAGACATAACGCCTTATATTGAGACTGATTATGAAGAGGAAGAACCACGTCTTATTTCTGGTTATCACCCTGGCATAGGAGAGCCTCTGTATCACGACCCTACCCATGCCCATCCACTTCCTGAGGGAGAGAAACTCACCTTTGCCCTTGCAGGAAACCAGAACTGCGGTAAAACCACGCTTTTCAATCAGCTTACAGGTGCAAATCAGCATGTAGGCAATTTCCCTGGTGTAACCGTAGATCGTAAGAGCGGAGCTATCCGAGGACAGAAAAACACCGAAGTCACCGATCTTCCGGGCATCTATTCTCTCTCCCCTTACACAAGCGAGGAGGTGGTAAGCCGTAAGTTCATTCTTGAAGAGAAGCCAAAGTGCATCATCAATATCGTTGACTCCACCAACATAGAGCGCAATCTCTACCTTTCCATGCAGCTCATGGAACTCGGCATTCCGATGGTTCTTGCCCTGAATATGATGGATGAATTGGAGGGAAACGGCGGATATGTCCATGTCAACGAGATGGAGTCTATGCTCGGAATACCTGTCGTGCCTATCTCAGCAGCCAAGGGCGAGGGAATCTCTGAGCTTGTGGAGCACGCCATGCACATTGCCACATATCAGGAGGTGCCAGCCATTCAGGACTTCTGCTCAAAGGAAGAGCATGGAGGAGCCGTGCATCGTTGTCTTCATGCCATCATGCACTTGATCGAGGATCATGCCAAGCGTGCTGACATTCCTGTCCGCTTTGCCACTTCAAAGCTCGTGGAGGGCGATAAGCTCGTCATTGATGCCCTCAAGCTGTCGCAGAATGAGCAAGAAACCATTGAGCATATCCTCTGCCAGATGGAGGAAGAGCGAGGACTTGACCGTGCAGCGGCTATGGCTGATATGCGATTCTCATTCATTCAGAATATCTGTAAGAAGTCGGTTACTCACCCTCATAAGAGCAAGGAACACTATCGTTCGGAGAAGATAGACGCGGTGCTTACGGGTAAATACACCGCTATTCCCGCATTTTTAGGCATCATGGCGGCAATTTTCTGGCTTACCTTTGATGTTATAGGCGGAACGCTCCAAGAGCTGTTAGAAGGCGGAATTGAGTGGTTTACCGAAGTCTCAGAGAGTGCGATGAAATCGTGGGAAGTGAATGATATCGTGCGTTCACTCATCATCGATGGTATCTATGCAGGTGTGGGTAGTGTTGCAAGCTTTGTCCCTATCATCGTCACTCTGTTCTTCTTCCTCTCTATGCTTGAGGATTCAGGCTACATGGCGAGAATTGCCTTTGTAATGGATCGTCCGTTGCGTAAACTCGGACTTTCTGGCCGTTCCATCGTGCCTTTGCTCATCGGTTTCGGCTGTTCCGTGCCTTCCGTTATGTCAAGTCGCACGTTGCCTTCTATGCGCGACCGTAAGATAACAATAATGCTCACGCCTTTCATGTCATGCACGGCAAAGCTCCCTATCTATGCTTTCTTCTGTGCTGCTTTCTTCCCTGATGATGCGGCCCTCGTCATGGTGGCATTGTATTTGCTCGGTATTATCGTCGGAATCATCGTGGCACTCATACTGAAAAAGACCTTCTATCGTGGTAATCCTGTGCCTTTCGTCATGGAGTTGCCAAACTACCGAATGCCGTCTGCACGTTCTACCTTCATGCTCCTTTGGGAGAAGAGCCGTGACTTCCTTCAGCGCGCCTTCACCGTCATCTTCATGGCGACAATCGTTATATGGTTCCTCCAGTCGTTCGGTTTCCACCTCCAGCACGTTGAGAATGCCGATGAGTCTATCCTTGGCATAGTGGCTGATTTCGTTTCTCCAATCTGTGCCCCACTCGGATTTGGCGACTGGCGTGTATGTACAGCCCTTGTAGGCGGCTTTATGGCTAAGGAGAGTGTAGTTAGTACTCTCACCGTACTTTTCGGCGCAGGAACGTCTATAAACGCCATTTTATCGGTTTCATCGGCAGTATCGTTGCTCGTGTTCTGCTTGCTCTATACTCCTTGCGTGGCTGCAATAGCCTCTATCCGCAGGGAGATTGGTAAGAAATACGCCGTTGCCGTAGTCTTTGGTCAGTGTGCCATTGCCTATGTGTGTGCCCTGCTTGCGTATTGGATATTTTAGTTTATGTTAAGGAGTTCAAGGAGTACAGGGAGTTCGAGGAGTTCAAGACAAATGTTTTAACGCAAAAGCTATCGTCTTGTACTACTTAAGCGACTTTAGGAGCGTAACTACTTGTACTCTTTGAACTACTTTATTTCTGAAGTTAAAATGAATCTTGTCAGTATCATTCTTTTGTCTGTCATCATCCTTGCCTTTGTCATGGTTGCCCGCTCTTATATCCGTGGAAATCATGGCAGGAAGAGCTGTTGCGATACAGGCGATGAAAACGGCAAGAAATGCAACTGCGGGAACTGCAACGGATGTGGCTTCCACTAATCCCTAATCTTTAATCCCTAACCCCTAATCCCTAACCTCTAACCCTTAATTTCTAACCACTCCCCTCTAACCTCCATCTTGCCCTCCTCGCTTCCCTCCCACAAATGGGCTTTGATATTGATTTGGTATGGTTTTGCATAGGAATCACGATGCAATTAACGCCCTCTACTTACTTATACTCCAAAACCCGAAAAAAACAAGGGTGAAGTCTCACTTTTTTTTCGAGATATGCCGTGAACTTGCCTTTGTTTCGCCTCCCCAATATAATTATACCCTAAAATCTGAAAATTTGGGTTACCTCTTTGTACCCCACATATACCCCAAAATTTCAATAATTTCAATTATTTCAATAAAAAATATGCACGCACATCTCTATCCACTCCCGAAAACCTGTTTATAATAGTAATATTTATATATATAATTAATTATATATATAAATATTAAAGTAATACTCACTTCATAGTGTGTGTCCAAAATTAATTGAAATAATTGAAATTATTGAAATCCGCCGTGCTTTGGTTGTTCGTATCTATCAGAATAACAGACTGTTGTGAAAATATTTAATCATTTCAATTATTTCAATAATTTCAATTAAAAAATAACGTGAGTTCGATGAATTTCTATCTAAAATTTCAAGTTAGGTAAAATTACATAAAACCCTGAAAGGGTGATATAGCTTAGGATAGGGTGTAACCCTATCATCGATAATGCCCCACCACATTCCAGAGCGCCGTAGGTGCGACATAATTCCATATAATGCGGGATTGCGATTGATATGAAAATATGTCGTCCTTACAGGACTTTTGGGGGGATTGGCCTGATTGCGATAGGGTTACACCCTATCCTAAGCTATATCACCCTTTCAGGGTTTTCGTCGAGCTAACGTTAAAAATACGCATGCACATCCACTTTTTCATGATTTTTCACGGCTTTTCAGTAAAAAGTCACGCAGTTTTTACGTGATTTTATTCGAAAATCATTGTAAAATCAAGTGTGAATTATGGTGATTTTGATGAAAAACTATGCTGTTTTGCTTTTATTTTCTCGTTAATTTTTGTGGTATATTTTTGTGATTTGGACAAGAAAAAGTATTAATAATGCAAAATATTTACGTCATAATGATGTCAGAATGAAATAAATTGTGTATATTTGCACGCAATAAAACATATGAATTATGGCACAAGTATCAATGACAGTCCGTATGGACTCTAACATCAAAGCCTCTTTTGACGCTCTTTGTTCAGAATTTGGCATGAGTGCAAACACGGCAATTAACGTGTTTGCAAAGGCTGTTGTAATGTATAGGAAGATTCCGTTTGAGATAAAGGCTGCTCCAAAGAGTGATTCTATGTCGGGGCTTGAAGCTTTTCAACAAATAAGAAAGATGGCTGAAGCTGGTCAGCTACCAGACTTGACGTTCGATGAAATCAATGAAGAAATCAGTTTGGCAAGAGAAGAAAGGAGACTTCGGAAATGATATATGCTGTTATAGACACTAATGTGTTTGTTTCTGCACTATTATCTCGTTATCCTGATTCTGTTACCGTCCAAGTTGTAAATGCTTTGTTAAAACGTGGTATTTGTCCGCTCTACAATCAAGAAATTATAGTAGAATATCAGGATGTACTTCATCGGCCTAAGTTTCATTTTCCTGATGAAGCAATTGATTGTATTATCAATGCTGTACAGGATCTTGGTATTAGTGCAGAACGTATAAAGAGCTCAGAGACATTCCCAGATCCAAAGGATATTGTGTTCTACGAAGTGGCGTTATCAAAAGATGATGCCTACTTGGTGACTGGTAATACCAAGCATTTCCCTAAAACACCAATTGTAGTTACACCAGGCGAAATGCTGGAGATATTAGAGTCTAAAAAAAGCTAAGGTTTAATCAGCACCAAAGGTCTGTTCATTTTCTTCTCCAATTTACTTTCCCCAAAAACTCATTTATTTTCTTCATTTTCTTGTAGCAAAATCACCTATTGATGCGTCTGATATAATAATATATCAGTTATGTCGTTATTATATCAATAAAAATTATACTTAACATCAAAAATGAAGAAATCATTTATCTTGCTTGCCCTCGCTTTTGCATTCGCAGGAGCAAGCGCCCAGACGGGTAAAGGCTATGATCGCGCTAACATGAACCTTAGCGTGAAGCCGGGTGATGACTTTGTGGAATATGCCACAGGTGCATTCATCAAGAACAATCCACTTCGTCCAGATCAGACGAGCAACGGCTCTTTCGTTGACCTCTATGAGCTTAACCAGAAGCAGATCAACGAGCTTATCCTTCAGTTTGCCAACAATCCTCAGACCAAGGGCTCTCTCGGTCAGAAGATAGGCACTCTCTACAACCAGATGATGGACTCTATCGGTCGTGACAAGAAGGGTTATGAGCCGATTAAACCGCTACTTGAGCGTGTTCGTGCCATCAAGGATCGTAAGGAGTATGTGCGTGTTTGCTCTGACATCGACCGTAAGGGCGGCAGCACACTTATGCTCGGTCTTGGCGTAGATGCAGACCTCCGTCAGGCAGATATGAATATCGTTTCTATCAGTCAGGCAGGTCTCGGACTTGGCACTCGCGACTACTATTTCAACGACGACCCTCAGACAACGGCTATCCGCGAGGCATACAAACAGTGTGGCAAGTCGTTTTTCATGCTCGTAGGCTATGATGAGGCCACTGCACAGAAGAAGATGGATGCTGTCTATGCCATTGAGAAGCGTCTTGCAGAGCCTTGGTATAGTCAGGTTAAACTTCGTGATATTAATGCTAACTATCATAAGATGTCATTCCAGGAGCTGGTGCGTGATTTCCCAGGCATTGACTGGACAACAGTTTTCTGGGTTTCTGGATTCCCTGCCTTCGACTATGTGGATGTAGGTCAGCCAGAGCCTATCCATGAGGTAGAGAAGATATATGCTGATACCCCACTCGAAGACCTCAAGAGCTATGCAGAACTTAACGTGATAAGTCACGCTGCAGGGCTTCTCTCTGCTGATTTCCGCAAGGCTCAGTTCGCTTTCCGCAAGGCATTCACCGGACAGCAGCAGGACGACCCAATGTGGAAGCGTGCTACAAACCTCGTGAACTCAGTAATGGGTGAGCCTATCGGTAAGATGTACTGTGAGAAGTATTTCCCAGAGTCTTCAAAGAACCGTATGCTCCAGCTTGTTCATAACCTCCAGACAGCTCTCTCACAGCGTATAGATGAGGCTACATGGATGAGTGCAGAGACAAAGGCACAGGCAAAGGATAAGCTTGAGAACTTCATTGTTAAGATAGGATATCCTGATAAGTGGAAGGACTTCACCAATCTTGAGATCTCAGACACTCTTAGTCTTACGGAGAATATTGACAACGCGAGAGAGTTCTTCCTCCTTGACGAGCTTCGCAAGAAGGTGAACAAGCCTGTTGACAAGTCAGAGTGGCTTATGACTCCTCAGACTATCAATGCTTACTACAACCCTACAACTAACGAGATATGCTTCCCTGCGGGTATTCTCCAGCCACCTTTCTTTGATCCAGAGGCAGACGATGCTCTGAACTATGGTGCTATCGGCGGTGTCATCGGACATGAGATGTCACACGGCTTTGACGATCAGGGATGTCAGTTTGACAAGACTGGTAATCAGCGTAACTGGTGGACTGAGCAGGATAAGAAGAACTTCGACCAGCGCACGCAGCTTCTCGTAAACCATTTCTCTAACATTGAGGTAATCAATGGTAAGAAGGTGAACGGAAAGCTCACTCTCGGCGAAAACATAGGTGATAATGGTGGTTTGAACATCGCTCTCCGTGCTATGCGTAATACTGGTAATACCGCCGTTATTGACGGTTTCACCGCAGATCAGCGTTTCTTCCTTGGCTGGGCTCGCGTATGGGCAGGCACAAGTCGTCCTGAGTATCAGGAGATGCTCATCACCGTTGACCCACACTCTCCAGAGTTTGCCCGAGTAAATGGCGCACTTCCTATGATTGACGACTGGTACACAGCCTTCAACATCAAGAAGGGTAAGCTCTTCGTTCCTAAGAAGAAGAGAGCACATATTTGGTAAAAGGAAAGAAGCCCCCCAGCCCCCAAGGGGGGTCTTGGAGTGAAAAGTGAAGAGTGAAGAGTGAAAAATTTGAGTTTGTATTGTAGTTTAAGGACGTTGATTGCCCTTATGCAATAAAATGTAACTTAAATTCTTCACTCTTCACTCTTCACTTTTCACTTATGGCTGGGGGCTTCTTTATTTCCCGAACAACTCGTCCAGATACAGATAGAATTTAGGATCTTCTCCTACTACGATCTTAACGAGCTTTCCCTCTGGATCAACGAGAACCTTTGTTGGGAAGCCCTCAATCTCATATTTCTCTAAGACTTCAGTTGATTCCTTAGGGTTATAGACATGCTTCCAAGGCAGATCAAGCTCCTTGACAGCAGCCTTCCATTTCTTCTCAGGATCATTGCAGTCAACGCCTAAAATCTCCATTTTATCGGAGTATTTCTTATAGTATTCCTTCATCTTAGGCATACCTCTTACACACCAGATACACCATGTACCCCAGAAATCGATGATGACATACTTTCCTCTCAGACTTGACAGAGCCAAAGGCTTGCCGTTGATGTCGTTGAGAGTGAAATCAGGTGCCATCTGACTGTCTGCAGCACCTTTCTGACCATTATTCACGTTTGCTGTAGCCTCTGTGTTAGCATCCGCCTTAGCCTCAGTCTGGATATTTTTCTGCTCGTCGGTTGCAGAGTTGTTGTGACGAGCATCACAAGCACAGCATATCACTGCACAAGCGAGA
>CAMKEM010000096.1 GCA_946411565.1 uncultured Prevotellaceae bacterium
AAGTCGTGATAATTAATGTGGGTTCGCAGAGCGAAAACATATAATGCCCATTAATACCACATTAATATCGCATTAATTTCCAGAACACGGAAAGCGCGGAAGTAAACGGAATTTTATGGTTTTTGCGAGGACAAGAAAAGCCTGGAAGGCTATACTATGAGTAACCGAGGGCATACTTGACGAAGGAAAGGATGCCCTCGGATTGAAAACCACCCATCTATTTATCAGCCTGAAAGGCTGTACCTGATTGGTTTTTCACTATGTACTGCCCTCCAGACAGGAGAGGGGAAGGAGGTGTTCATACCCCCGCACATCCTCGTTTCACTCGTATGTACGGGGGTACTCATAGTATAGCCTTTCAGGCTATTCTTGCCCTCACAAGCCATGATAAGGGAAACGGATTTATCTGATGTATCTGATAGCTGGCGCAGTACGTATTCTGCTAACTTTCAGATAAATCAGATAAATCCGTTTCCCTTATATTTTTCTGTTTCTGTTTGCCAATTTAATACCCGAAGACCTCTTCAAGAGTGAGGCGACGGATAGGGGCAATCTGTTCAAGAGCCTTGATGTCGAGCTCCTTCTCATCGCCGAGGATGACGTAGCGGTAAGGCTTGTTAGCTATGTTCTGCTTCTCGAAATCCACGATGTCCTTCAGACTGAGGGATGGCAGGAGTTTATAGACCTTCTCGCTGAGATCATAGTCAAGACCGAGACGCTTGGCTGTGATGTAAGCGTTGAGCACAGAGAACTTAGTGGTGCGCTGACTGGCAATCTGCTTAATGACAGCATCCTTGGCAATCTGGAACGCAGCCTCGCTCTGAGGCATATTGTTCAGAATCTCGTGGAACTGCTTCACGCAATCCATCATCTTATCATTCTGTGTGATGATATGAGTGAAGAAACTCTCTGTCTCGCCCTTCTTGCCCGGACGACTATAGTTGGCATAGGCGTTATAGGCAAGTCCGCGAGCCTCACGCATTTCCTGGAACACGATTCCGTTCATGCCACCACCATAATATTCGTTGAAGAGCGTGGTAATGCCCTGTTTCTCAGGATTCCACTCACGACCCTCATTATGGAACATACGCATATATATGTTCTTAGCATCGTAATGCGCAATCCAAATCTCGTTGCCTGGTGTCTGCTGCATTGCGAAAGGCTGTCCCTGTGGGGCTGGAGAGAGAGAGTTGCCAGTCTTGTGGTGCTTGCTCACTACATCTGACAGTTCCTTCTCACTTAGAGGACCATAATACAATACTGTGTGCTCATAGTTCGAAATGTTCTTCATAAGGTCGGTGAACATCTTCGGATTAGCTTCACGCAGCTGTTGTGCGGTCATATCGTCACGATGATAGTTATGAGGACCATAGACCGCATAGTGATAGAGATAGTCAAAGCAAGTACGCTGATCCTTCTTCATATTCTCGCGGTTCTTCAGAATAAGTTCAACATACTGCTTGTATGATTCCTCGTCAGCTTTTGCATTGGTCAGGACATCTTCGAGAAGAGCAAGAGCCTGTGGCATATTCTCGCTAAGACCGCTGAGTGAGATATTAATATTATCACCGTTCACACCAACGTTCATGTTACATGCAAGCTTGTAGAACTGCTGCTTTACCTCTGTAGCAGAGAGTTTGTCGGTGCCTATATAGTCGAGGTAGTCGGCTGCAATGTCGTAGCGGTTGTCATCCTCATGTCCGAAGTCATAACGGAAAGAGAGGTTGAACAGACCGTCTGTGGTGTTCTGCTTGTAGAGCAAAGGGAGTCCGTTCTTTGTCTTACTTACGGTAAGGTCCTTCTTGAAATCGAGGAATACAGGTTGTATTGGCTCGACCTTAGTATTCTGAATGTCCTTAACGAACTGACTGGCCTGATCGCGGTTGGTTGGTATGGCGGTTATTGCTGGCTTGTCAATTTTCTTCTGGAGAGAATCAACGCCCTGAGTCTTGAATACCGTTATATAGCCGTCGGTAAAGAAACGGTTGGCGAATGCCACGATCTGTTCCTTGGTTATGCCGCTGATACGGTCGAGTTTCTTTACCACCTGTTCCCATTCCGTGCCATTGATGAAGGCGTCCATGAACTGCGATACACGATAGCGGTTGTTGTCGAGTGAGCGGAAATAGTTGAGTTTCTTGTTATTGATGACGGAAGGCAAAAGGTCATCAGAGAACTCTCCTCGCTTCAATCTGTCGATTTCATCGAGCATAAGCTGACGGACTTCCTTTAGATCCTGTCCCTGTTTTGGAGTACCGAAAAATAGGAATGCAGAGTAGTCTTGAAGAGATTCCAGTCCTGCTTCTGCCTCTTGCACTTTCATAGTCTGGTTCAGGTTTAGGTCAAAGAGACCAGCCTTTCCATTGCTGAGAATATCACCGATTACATCGAGTGTATCACATTGCAGGGATGAACCCTTTTCTGCAGTCCATGCCACCCATACAGACTCTGCCTGTTGACCAACGACCGTGGTATCTACAGGGGCTGTGTATGGCTTCAACGCTGGGAATACTGGCTGACGAACATCATCGCCCTTCTTCCAACCGCCAAAGTACTGGTCGAGTAAGGAAATGGTCTTGTCTGGATCAAAATCACCGGCCATACAGATAGCCACATTGTTTGGCACATACCATTTCTTGAAATAGTTCTCAATGTTTACGATTGAAGGATTCTTCAGGTGATCCTGTGTACCGATAACCGTCTGTGTGCCGTATGGATGATTAGGGAATGCCTTTGCCATAAGTGCGTCAAAGCACTTTCTGGAA
Organism: uncultured Prevotellaceae bacterium; assembly: GCA_946411565.1. Classification (GTDB taxonomy): domain Bacteria; phylum Bacteroidota; class Bacteroidia; order Bacteroidales; family Bacteroidaceae; genus Prevotella. Next base: position 2,766 of record CAMKEM010000096.1, read on the forward strand.
TCTTGTGACAATCCAATGTTATACTCCTCATACACGGCCTCAAGCTCGGTGTGGAAACCGCGTATTACCATGTTCTGGAAACGGTCGCTCTGGATCTTTGCCCAGTTCTCAATCTCGTTGCTTGGGATATCCTCGGTATAGCAGGTGACATCATAGCTTGTGAAGGCATTTGTGCCGTTAGCACCAATAGTAGCCATGAGTTTGTCGTATTCATTAGGAATGAAATACTTAGCAGCCAACTGGGAAACAGAGTCTATCTCGTGGTATTTCTGCTTGCGGAGGGCAGGATCTTTGATCTGGCGGTATTCCTCGTAGCGTTTTGTGATATCGTCGAGCAGAGGCTTCTCGGCTTCAGGGTTGTTAGTGCCGAATTTCTTTGTGCCCTTGAACATAAGGTGCTCAAGGTAGTGAGCGAGACCTGTTGTCTCTGCAGGGTCGTTCTTAGAGCCTGTACGCACAGCGATAAAAGTCTGGATGCGTGGCTTTTCCTTATTTACAGATAAATATACCTTTAGTCCATTGTCGAGGGTGTAGATGCGTGTCTGCATAGCATCGCCTGCCACCGTCTGGTACTTGTAATCTTTAGCATTTACGTTTGTACTTATGCAAAGAGAAAGAAGGGCAAGAGCCCCCCATCTGACACATACTCCGATGTTATCAACGTCGGACTTCCCAAGTTGGGATTTTTTTGATAGTCTTGAGAGAAAATGTTTAATTCTCATTTTTTTGATTATGAATTTTAATAGTTTGTTTTTATTTAAGTGTTTGTTTGAATAGTTCAAGATAATCGCATCTCCGATGCTAAACTGACAATAATTGCCAATCTTCTACCAATCTTTACCAAGAAGAAATAGGGCTTGTGCCCTTAAATCTTTGTTAGAAAGTAAATTAGCAATAAATTATATCAGTAAATTAATTTACTGGCTTAATTTACTCCTAATTTACTTTCCAAAATTCGCGTAAGCGAGTCTTTCTACTTGGTAAAAGATTGGTAAGATTGGGACTCTGCATAGCGCCTGAGCCTTGCGAAGAATTATTGTCAGTTAAAAATAGCTTGCTGTTTGCCATGTAGGCAAATCATTGCATGTATTTGCTTTCTCGCGCTCCGGCTCCATCCCTACGGGGGAGGGTGGGGGAATGTTAATTGTTAATTGTTAACTGTCAACTGCTCAATAACCTTCACATTCGCCTTTTTCAACGCCTCGCTTGCTGCTGCGAGATTCTTAGAGAACTCCTCAAATGTCTCAGCACCAGAGTCACAGAGATCGGTGACTGATTTCACGAAGAGGATAGGCTTCTGGAACAGGGAGCATACGAAAGCTACCGCTGCACCTTCCATGTCCTTGAGTTGACCGCCGTTCTCGTGGATAATCTTCTCGTCACATGGTTGCATGTCAAGGCTTGAGCCAGTCGTGACCTTGCCCATTTTGAATCCGAGCTTTTTTGCCAAAGCCTCAGAGCCTTCCCATACAGGGTAGTTACCAAGAGCCTGAGTTCCCCAAGCATCATCGCCAGGGACACGACGGTCGTGGAACATCGCGCCATTGCCGATAAATACCTCTGCTATGCTTGCTCCCTCGCTCTTGAAGCCACCGCAAGTACCACTATTGATGATGATGTCAGGATTGATTTTCTGGATAGCAACGAGAGTGGCAACAGATGCCGCCTCACAGCCCACAAGGTCAGAGCCGTGTTGCTGTCCGTTGAGAACAATATTCAATTCTGTTCCTCCGTTGTCTTCGGAAAGAATACTTCTGTATAATTTGCAGGGAAGTGGAGCAAAGAAATCCTTGACCTCCTTAACACCGAAGTGCTCAATGAATGGCTGCGCCTCTGCTTGCATAGCCACAATATAACAGATTTTCATGTGTGTAATAAGTTTTTTGTTAAATCGGCTTTGCAAAGTTAATAATTAAGAAACAGAAAAACGAAGAATTGTGCGATAATTGAATAAAAAAAAGAAAAAAAGAACAAAAAGACGTTTTTTTTTATTAACTTTGCATTCTAAAAATTAAAAACGTGCGTCAGGCTTTTTTAGGGTGATACACAGAAATTTTTTAGAAGTGTGGAACAGCACTAGTATTCGGAACAACATTTTTGTGAGATAAATATCAGTAAGTTAAATAGTAAGTAAACAAATGACACGTGTAATTAAATTGTCAAAAGGTCTTGACATTAATCTTGCAGGTAAGGCTGAGCCAAAGAAGGTGAACTTGTCTGCAGGAAATGTATTTGCCTTGAATCCTGCCGACTTTGAGGGCGTGAAGCCTAAGGTTGTGGTGAAGGAAGGCGATAAGGTCAAGGCTGGTGATGCTTTGTTCGTCAACAAAGACTTTCCACAGGTGAAGTTTGCTTCTCCAGTCAGCGGTACCGTAAAGCTCGTTGAGCGTGGTGACCGCCGTAAGCTGCTCGGCATTCAGGTTGAGGCTGACGCACAGCAGGAGTTTGCAGATTTCGGTAAGAAGGATGTAAAGTCTCTTGACGCAGAAGCTGTGAAGAACGCTCTGCTCGACGCAGGCCTCTTCGGGTACATTAACCAGTTGCCATACGCTATCTCTACAAATCCAGAGACAGCACCAAAGGCAATCTTCGTCTCTGCTTTCAGGGATATGCCACTCGCTGGTGATTTCTCGTTCGAGCTTAAGGGACAGGAGGCTGACTTCCAGACTGGTCTTTCTGCACTCGCAAAGATTGCGAAGGTTTATGTAGGCGTTAATGAGTCTATGAGCCTTAGCGATGTAGAGGTTGTTGAGTTCCGTGGTAAGTGTCCTGCTGGTAATGTTGGTGTTCAGGTTAACAACATTGATCCAGTAAACAAGGGAGAGGTAGTTTGGACAGTAGAGCCAAGCGCAGTTCTTTTCTTTGGTCGTCTTTTCAACACAGGTAAGGTAAATCTTACCAGAACAGTTGCCATTGCAGGTAGCGAGATGAAGGAGAACGGCTATGTTGACGCCCTCGTTGGTCAGCAGTTGACTGTAAATGCTGGTGCTAACGCTCGTGTTATCATGGGTAATCCTCTGACTGGTAAGGCTGTTGCTACTACACAGCAGGCTTCAGCTATAACTGTAACTCTCGGTGCTCATGTAAGCGAGATTACAGCTATTCCAGAGGGTAACAACGCTGATGAGATCCTCGGTTGGATCATGCCACGTTTCGGTCAGTTCTCTGTAAACCGTAGCTATTTCTCTTGGCTCTTCGGTAAGAAGCAGTATAAGCTCGACGCTCGTGTGAAGGGTGGTGAGCGTCACATGATTATGAGTGGTGAGTATGACAGCGTACTTCCTATGGATATCTATGCTGAGTATCTCATCAAGGCAATCATCACTGGCGACATCGACAAGCAGGAGCAGCTCGGTATCTACGAGGTAAGTCCTGAGGACTTCGCCCTCGCAGAGTTCGTTGATAGTAGTAAACTTGAATTGCAGCGCATCGTCCGCGAAGGTCTTGACGTGCTGAGAAAGGAAAATGAGTAATGAGCTTCTTAAGAAATTATCTAAATCAAATAAAGCCAAACTTCGAGGAAGGTGGTAAGCTTCACGCTTTCCGCAGCGTCTTCGACGGTTTCGAGACTTTCCTGTACGTACCAAATACTACAGCTAAGTCAGGTGCGAGCATCCATGATGCCATTGACTCAAAGCGTATCATGTCAATGGTGGTGATTGCTCTTATGCCTGCACTTCTCTTCGGTATGTACAACGTAGGATATCAGAACTATCTGGCAGCAGGTCAGGAGGGTTCTTTCCTTGATATGTTCATCTATGGTGCTCTTGCAGTAGTGCCAAAGATTCTTGTTAGTTATATCGTAGGTCTTGGCATTGAGTTCGCTTGGGCTCAGTGGAAGAACGAGGAGATTCAGGAGGGTTACCTCGTAAGTGGTATCATCATTCCAATGATCCTTCCTGTTGGTTGCCCACTCTGGGTTATCGTACTCGCTGTTGCCTTTGCCGTTATCTTCGGTAAGGAGATTTTCGGTGGCACAGGTATGAATATCTTCAACGTGGCACTTCTCGCGCGTGCGTTCCTCTTCTTCTCTTACCCAACAAAGATGTCTGGTGACACAGTATGGGTAAGCACAGAGAGCATCCTCGGTTTTGGTAACACACTTCCTGACGGATTCACATGTGCTACTCCTCTTGGTCTGATGGCTACAGGTAACGCCCCTACAGCATCTCTCATGGACAGCTTCATCGGTCTTATCCCTGGTTCCATCGGTGAGACAAGCGTTATCGCTATCGCTATCGGTGCTATCATCCTCCTTTGGACTGGTATCGCTTCTTGGAAGACAATGTTCAGCGTATTTGCTGGCGGTGCTCTTCTTGGCTACATCTTCCAGGCTACAGGTCAGAGCACAGTAGAGTGGTATCATCAGTTTGCTATCGGTGGTTTCTGCTTCGGTGCAGTATTCATGGCTACTGACCCTGTTACATCTGCTCGTACAGAGACAGGTAAGTACATCTATGGTTTCATCATCGGTGCTCTTGCAGTTATCATCCGTCAGATGAACCCTGGTTTCCCAGAGGGTATGATGCTTGCTATCCTCTTCGGTAACATGATGGCTCCAACAATAGACTACTTCGTAGTTCAGAGAAATATCAACAAGCGTCTTAACCGTGTAAAGAAGTAGTAGAACTATGGCAAAACTGAATACAAATTCAAATGCTTATATCATAGCATACAGCTGCGTGATGGTTGTCATCGTGGCTTTCCTGCTCGCTTTCATTAGCAGTTCACTCAAGCCTACACAGGACGTGAACGTGGCTCTTGACAAGAAGAAGCAGATTCTTGCAGCTCTCAATATCCGTGACCTCTCTAACGATGCAAGTGCAAAGAAGTATCAGGAGGTTATTACTGCCGACGCTATCGTTGATGTTGATGGTAACATCGTTGAGGCTGGCGAACAGGGTGGTGAGAAGGCTGGTTTCAAGCTCAACAGCGCTGACTATAAGGCTGGCAAGCTCGCTCTCTATATCTGTAATGTAGATGGAAAGAAGATCTCTGTTGTTCCTGTTTATGGCATGGGACTCTGGGGACCTATCTGGGGTTATATCGCAGTTGCTGAGGATGGTAATACCATCTATGGCGCATACTTCAACCATGAAGGTGAGACCGCTGGTCTTGGTGCTGAGATCAAGGACTCAAAGGCTTGGCAGGATAAGTTCATCGGCAAGACTATCTATGATGCTGCAGGAACTCCTGTTATTAAGGTGTTGAAGTCTAATGAGGTAAAGAACCCTCAGAGCGAGGTTGATGCTGTTACTGGTGCTACACTTACATCTAACGGTGTTAGTGATATGCTTCAGGATGGTTTCAAGAAGTATAATGCAGCTCTGAAGAAGAATTAAAAACTCAACCACGGCCTCTCCCCCCGCCCTACCCCGTAAGGGAGGGAGCCGGAGTGCGCAAAGGTTGAATAAAAAAATAAATTAGTAATAGAGCCGACCCTCCATTGTCGAATCGGCTCCCTCCCTACGGGGGAGGGCGGGGGGAGAGGCCGTTATTTAGTATTTTTAGTATGGCAAACAGTAAAATGAAGGAGGTCTTCACAGCTCCGATCAACGTACTCAACCCTGTGCTTGTACAGGTGCTTGGTATCTGTTCGGCTCTCGCTGTTACCTCTCAGCTTAAACCGGCTTTAGTGATGGGTGTCGCCGTTACTGTTATTACGGCGTTCAGTAACCTCATCATCTCAATACTGCGCAACACTATTCCAACACGTATCCGTATCGTGGTACAGCTTGTTGTAGTTGCTGCTCTGGTAACAATCGTTTCACAGATCCTCAAGGCATTCGTTTACGATGTGAGTGTTGAGCTCTCTGTCTATGTAGGTCTGATCATTACCAACTGTATCCTCATGGGACGTCTTGAGGCTTTCGCTATGCAGAATGGTCCTGTACAGTCACTCGTTGACGGTTTCGCCAACGGTCTGGGCTATGGTCTTATCCTCGTTATCGTAGGTGCTTTCCGTGAGTTGCTCGGTCGTGGATCACTTCTCGGCTATCAGATTATCCCAGAAGGTGCTTACAACTTCGGTTATATTAATAATGGTATGATGACAATGCCTGCTATGGCGCTGATTATGATTGGTGTTGTAATCTGGATTCATCGTGCTTATTTCTATAAGGAGGAGAAATAATGGAACATTTGATAAATCTTTTCTTTAGGTCCATCTTCGTGGACAATATGATCTTCGCATTCTTCCTCGGTATGTGTTCATTCCTTGCTGTTAGTAAGAATGTAAAGACATCACTCGGACTTGGTCTCGCTGTAACATTCGTGCTCTGCGTTACCGTTCCAACAAACTATCTGCTCCAGACAAAGGTTCTCGGTCCAGACTGTCTCGTTGAAGGCGTGGATCTGAGTTATCTGGCATTCATCCTCTTCATCGCTGTCATCGCAGGTATCGTGCAGCTTGTAGAGATGGTAGTAGAGCGTTTCTCTCCATCACTCTATGCGGCTCTTGGTATCTTCCTTCCATTGATTGCCGTGAACTGTGCTATCATGGGTGCTTCACTCTTCATGCAGCAGCGTATCAATCTCGATCCATCTAACACTCAGTACCTCGGTAGCGTGCTCGATGCATTCATCTATGCCCTCGGTTCTGGTTTCGGTTGGCTCCTTGCTATTGTCAGCATGGGTGCTATCAGCGAGAAGATGGCATATAGCGATGTTCCAAAGCCTCTCCGTGGTCTCGGTATCACATTCATCACCGTAGGTCTCATGGCTATCGCAATGATGTGTTTCTCTGGATTGAAGCTCTAAAAGTGAAAAATGAAAAGTGAAAAATGAGAAATACAAGATACTATTTTCGCTTAGAGATGTAATCTGTATTTTATAATTTTTCATTTTATAATTTTTAAATTTTCAAAAATGAACATAGCATTTAATTTACTCAGCATCGGGGTATTCCTCGTGGTTATCCTCGTACTTGTAATAGTACTGCTGGTAGCAAAGAAATATCTCAGCCCAAGCGGTCAGGTTACCCTTACCGTGAATGGCGATACCAAACTGACCGTTAATCAGGGTGGTTCTGTTATGGCTACCCTTAATGAGAACGGCATCTACCTTCCTTCTGCTTGTGGTGGTAAGGCAAGCTGTGGTCAGTGTAAACTTCAGATTCTCAAGGGCGGTGGCGAGATTCTCGACTCTGAGAAGCCTCACTTCACTCGTAAGGAGATCAAGGACCACTGGCGTCTCGGCTGTCAGGCTAAGATCAAGGGTGATATGGAAGTAAAGGTTCCAGAGTCTGTACTGGGCGTAAAGGAATGGGAGTGTACCGTTATCGGCAACCGCAACGTGGCTACATTCATCAAGGAGTACAAGGTTGCTCTTCCTCCAGGCGAGCACATGGACTTCGAGCCAGGTTCTTATGCTCAGATCCGTATCCCTGCATTCGAACTCGACTACGACAAGGACTTCGACAAGTCTCTTATCGGTGATACCTATCTCCCTGCATGGGAGAAGTTCGGTCTGTTCGGTCTCAAGTGTAAGAACCCAGAGCCAACAATCCGTGCTTACTCTATGGCTAACTATCCTGACGAGGGTGATATCATCACACTTAACGTGCGTATCGCTACTCCTCCATTCAAGCCAAAGGATCAGGGTACAGGCTTCATGGATGTAAACCCAGGTATTGCATCTTCTTATATCTTCTCACTCAAGCCAGGCGACAAGGTTATCATGTCAGGCCCTTATGGTGAGTTCCGTCCACAGTATGGCACAGGTCGTGAGATGATCTGGGTAGGTGGTGGTGCCGGTATGGCTCCTCTCCGTGCACAGATCATGCACATGCTCAAGGGCCATGGTATTGCTCCAGAGGATCGTCAGCGTCCAATGCACTATTTCTATGGTGCTCGTGCTCTTGAGGAAATCCCATTCCTCGACGACTTCCTCCAGCTTGAGAAGGACTTCCCTAACTTCCACTTCCATCTTGCCCTCGACCGTCCAGATCCAAAGGCAGATGCAGCAGGAATCAAATATACTCCAGGCTTCGTAGCTCCAGTTATGGGCGATACATACCTCAAGCAGCATGAGACTCCAGAGGATTGTGAGTACTACCTCTGCGGACCTCCAATGATGGCTAAGACAGTTCTTGATCTTCTCCACTCACTTGGCGTTGAGGATAACATGATCCGCTTCGACAACTTCGGAGGATAA
>CAMKEM010000097.1 GCA_946411565.1 uncultured Prevotellaceae bacterium
CTTCAGAAACTGGAGAAGTTCATGGCTGATAAGCAGGTGGCAGAGCAGGATATTGGTCGTCATCTGCTTCAGGAGACAGAGGCATATGCAGAGTCTTCTCTTTGCCGTAGAAAGCTCCTTCTGAACTATTTCGGAGAGACATACACCGAGGAAAACTGCCATAACTGCGATAACTGTCTGCATCCAAAAGAGAAGTTTGAGGCTACCGATGAGCTCAGGTGTGTTCTTGAATCGGTTGTGGCTATCAAGGAGAATTTCCGCACGCAGTATCTCATAGATTTCGTTAAGGGACGTGCTACCGACGATATCACATCGCACAAGCATCATCAGCTTGAGCAGTTCGGATGTGGTGAGGGTAAACGCGACAAACTCTGGAATCCTGTTATCCGCTATGCCATAGTTGAAGGCTTGCTTCGTAAGGAAGTAGAGGACTATGGTACTGTGAAGATAACGGCAGCAGGAAAGCGTTGGCTTAAGAATCCGCAGCCTTTCTTCATTACCGAGGATAATGAATTCTCAGAGGAGGAAGAGGACGATACACCAGCAGCAAGAGGAGCGGCACTTGATCCAGAATTGTTTGCCGTATTGAAGAGCCTGAGAAAGGATGTTGCGAAGAAGCATAACGTACCGCCTTACGTTGTGTTCCAGGATATGTCTCTGGAACAGATGGCTACTATGTATCCTGTCACCCTTACGGAATTGCAGAATATTCAGGGAGTAGGACAAGGCAAGGCGAGGCGTTACGGACAGGAGTTCTGCGATGTGATTAAGAAACATTGCGAGGAGAACGAGATTATTCGTCCAGAGGATGTTCGCGTAAAGACCGTTGCCAAGAACTCCTTGAAGAAAGTGAAGATTATCCAGAGCATAGACAAGGGAATGCCTCTTGATGATATTGCTGCTTCCTTGAATATGGAGTTTGAGGATTTCCTTACGGAAGTTGAGCGCATAGTGGATAGCGGTACGAAGATCAACATCAATTATTTCCTTGAGGAAGTAATGGATGATGATGTTGTGGAAGATATCTACGAGTATTTCCGCGGAAGTGAGACGGATAAGATTTCCGTCGCCCTTGATGAACTTGGTGATGACTATGAAGAAGATGAGATTCGCCTTGTGAGGATTAAGTTCCTCTCGGAGTTGGCGAATTAAAAAGAGAGTTCGACGAATGCACTTTAATGTGGATTCGTCGAACTCATATTTTTGATATACTAAAAATAAAATCGATGTTCAGGAAAGTTATATTGGTAATTATTCCAATGTTATTGTTCTCGAGTTTTGCATCTGCAAAATTAAACGAATCGGAAATATGTAAAAAACTCAAAGCATTTTACATGGAATACGCAGAATTGTCGAATTCTTATGGTCAGTTTGGGGGCGAACGATGGAAAGAAATCGTAAGAAAGAATTGTACTCCAAAGTTCGCGGAACTCAATATTGAAGATGTCATGGGACTGGATTACATCTTAAATGAGTATGATAGTGTTGATGTCGCTTCGATAGACGTCACATATTCAGATGATTGTTATAAAGTCTCATTTTATTCGAATTGTTGTCAAGCAGATGGTTCCCGTCCTAAATTGAAAATCACATTGTGTGTTATGGTCGAGGGTGATTTAATTTCAGACGTTGAAGACAGGAATCCTAAACAGCGTTATGTAAAGAAATAATGATTTGTGTTTTTTTTTTTGAGAAATAGTACTATTTTCGTAAAATACCCACTCCGTTATAATTTCCTTGGCGGTGTGGGTATTTTCTTATCTCTCTGCTTTTAATCCCTAAACTGGTAATTCGTAATTAACTCCGATGTTTCTCCATCACTTGCCCATAGCATCTCCATCGAAACGATGGACTAACGATGGAGTAACGATGGAGTAACGATGGAGTAACGATGGAGTATCTACGGAGGGAGAGGGGAGGAAGAAGGGGGGTGCGACGAGGGAAGGGCGGAAAAATCTAAAGAACGGTTTCTTTCTGTTATTAATTGCAAATTATGGAAAGTGAGTAAATCGTAATTAGTGTAAAATGAAGTGTAAAATCTGGTTTCCGCGTTAATTTGCATTAATAGGTGAAGAAAATAGTGGGGGAATGGTGATTATCTCGGAAAAAATTAGTAACTTTGCACGCAATATTCAAAAAACAGATTAATATCTATGGCTTCATTTATTGCAGACAAAGTTGTGATGGAAGGTATAACCTTCGATGATGTATTGCTGATTCCAGCGTATTCTGAAGTACTTCCACGTGAGGTATCACTTGGTACCAAGTTCTCTCGTAACATTGATTTGAAGATCCCATTCGTAACAGCTGCTATGGACACTGTTACCGAGGCTCCTATGGCTATTGCCATTGCTCGTGAGGGTGGAATCGGTGTTATCCACAAGAATATGTCAATAGAGGAACAGGCTCGTCAGGTGGCTATCGTAAAGCGTGCTGAGAATGGTATGATTTACGATCCTGTGACAATCAACCCTTGGAAGACTGTCAAGGATGCACTTGATATGATGTCTGAATATCACATTGGTGGTATTCCTGTTGTTGACAAGGAAGGTCTGCTCGTAGGCATCGTGACTAATCGTGACCTCCGTTTCCAGAGCGACCTTGAGCGCAAGATTCAGGATGTCATGACAAAGGAAAACCTTATCGTTACTCATCAGCAGGCTGACCTTCAGGCTGCTTCACAGATTCTTCTTGAGCACAAGATAGAGAAGCTTCCTGTTGTTGATGACGATAACAAGCTCATCGGTCTTATCACATATAAGGATATCACTAAGGCAAAGGATAAGCCAATGGCTTGTAAGGATAAGAAGGGCCGTCTTCGTGTAGCTGCTGGTGTGGGCGTTACTGCTGATACATTCCAGCGTATGGAGGCTCTCGTTAAGGCTGGCGTTGACGCTATCATCATTGATACTGCTCATGGTCATTCAAAGGGTGTTATCGAGAAGGTGCGTGAGGCAAAGGCTGCTTTCCCAGATGTAGATATCGTTGTTGGTAACATCGCAACAGGTGAGGCTGCAAAGGCTCTCGTTGAGGCTGGTGCTGATGCTGTTAAGGTGGGTATCGGTCCTGGTTCAATCTGTACAACACGTATCGTTGCTGGTGTTGGTGTTCCACAGCTCTCTGCTGTGTATGACGTAGCACAGGCTCTTGCAGGTACTGGTGTACCTCTCATCGCTGATGGTGGTCTCCGCTATTCAGGTGATATTGTAAAGGCACTTGCTGCAGGTGGATTCTCTGTAATGATTGGTTCTCTCGTAGCTGGTACAGAGGAGGCTCCAGGCGAGACTATCCTGTTCAATGGCCGTAAGTTCAAGTCATACCGTGGTATGGGTTCTCTTGAGGCTATGGAGAAGGGGTCTGCTGACCGTTACTTCCAGGGTGGCGTGAAGGAGACAAAGAAGCTCGTTCCAGAAGGCATCGCAGGTCGTGTACCTTACAAGGGAACTGTTCAGGAGGTTATCTATCAGCTCGTTGGTGGTCTTCGTTCAGGTATGGGCTACTGCGGAGCACATGATATTGAGGAACTCCATAATGCTAAGTTCACTCGCATCACCGCCGCTGGTATGTCTGAGAGCCATCCACACGAGGTAATCATTACAAGTGAGGCTCCTAACTATAGTAGGCCACAGTAGCCCCTCACCCGCCCTGCGGGCACCCTCTCCCCAAGGGGCGAGGGGAGAGTATGTGATTATTGATAAATAATAGCAATAAACAGAAAACGATTAATATACCCCTTATTGCGAAAAAAGGTAACTTTGCCCTCGCCCCTTGGGGAGGGGGTGGCCGTAGGACGGGTGAGGGGCCGTGTTTGTCATGTCTAAGAAAAGTTTTATCATCGCTTCTTGTCTTGCTGTTCAATTAACGGCATTTGCGCAGAATAACGATCCTGTGATAATGACTATCGCTGGGGAACCTGTGCCTCGCTCAGAGTTCGAGTATTCTTACAACAAGAATAATACTGAGGGTGTAATTGACAAGAAGACCATTGAGGAGTATGTTGATCTCTTCGTCAACTATAAGCTGAAGGTTGCCGCTGCGCTTGCAGAGAAGATGGACACTATGACTTCTTATAAAAAGGAGTATGTGGGCTATCGTGATCAGCAGGTGCGCCCTACACTTATTAATGAGGCTGACGTTGAGGCTGAGGCTCGGAAGATATATAATGATACGAAGAATAGGGTAGGACCTGATGGACTTATCACTCCTGCGCATATTCTTCTGCGTCTTCCACAGCAGGCAGGCAATGATGAGCAGATACGTGTGAAGAACCGTGCAGACTCTATCTATAATGCTATTATGGCTGGTGCTGACTTTGCGCAACTCGCCATGAAGGTGAGTGAGGATCCAGGCTCAAAGGGTAATGGTGGTAGTATCGGACAGATTTCACGCGGACAGACACTCAAGGAATTTGAGGATGCTGCTTTCGCGCTGAGGGATGGTCAGGTTTCAAGACCTGTACTTTCTCCTGCAGGATATCACATCATCAAGATGCTTGGTCACGCTCCAATGCCATCATACGATTCTCTCCGTACTGACATACATCGTTTCATTGATGCTCGTGGTATTCGTGAGGCTATCATAAACGGTAAGCTTGAGCAGATGGTGAAGGCTACAGGTCTGCCACAGGAGAAGATTATGGATCAGCGTGCAGATTCCCTTGCAAACCTTGATGCTGATATGAAATATCTCTTCAAGGAGTATCATGATGGTTTGCTGCTCTATGAGATTAGCAACCGTGAGGTATGGGAAAAGGCAAGCAAGGATGAAGCTGGTCTTGTGGAATATTTCAAGAAGAACAAAAAGAAATATGTCTGGGATGCTCCACGTTTCAAGGGCATAGCATACCATACTCGTGATATTGATGATGTTCAGGCTGTGAAGAAGGTTCTGAAGGGAAAGCCATTCAATGAGTGGAATGAGGTACTTCGTTCTACTTTCAATGCTGACTCTGTACTTCGCATCCGCGTTGAGAAGGGAATCTTCAAGATGGGTGACAACCCACTCGTGGATAAGGATGTTTTTAGACTTGACGCAAAGCCAAATCCTGTAAAGAATTATCCACATGATGCTACTTTCGGCACAGTACTCAAGGCTCCAAAGGAGATGGATGATGTACGTGCACAGGTAGTTGCCGATTATCAGGATGCACTTGAACAGGGCTGGCTTGCAGTTCTTCGTGAACGCTTCCATGTTGAGGTAGATAAGAAAGTACTTGAGACGGTTAATAAGCATTAAATGCCTAACCAAGCCTTTTTTCCTTTGAGGTTCTTATAAAGGGAAAGGTGTTAGATTGTAATGAAGATGAATAATAAGAAAATAATCCTTTCGTCATTTCTTCTTATGGGACTTGCTGCTTCGGCAGTTACCAATCGTATTAGCTTAGGCTCTATGCCTCAGGAAGTTCCTGCTAATGACTCTGTAAAGGTTGAGACGAATGCAATAGAGAACCCAAAATTCATTGATGAAGTGGTATGGGTGGTTGGCGATGAGCCAATACTTCTCTCTGACATTGAGATGATGCGAATACAGGGTGCACAGGAGGGAATCGACTTCGGTGGAGATCCTGATTGCCGTATTCCTGAGCAGTTGGCTGTTCAGAAGCTTTTCCTTCATCAGGCTGCCATTGACAGTATTGAGGTGACAGAGGCTGAGGTTGCATCTGCCATTGAACAGCAGTTGAATGGCTGGATTCAGATGGCAGGTTCTCGTGAGCGTCTTGAGGAATACCGCAAGCAGACTATCACGCAGATGAAGAATGAACTTCATGATGAGTTTAAGAATCGTCAGCTCATAAGCAGAATGCGTGAGAAACTTGTTGCTGATGTCAAGGTTTCACCTGCTGATGTGCGCAACTATTTCAAGTCTTTGCCAGAGGATAGTATTCCGTTCGTTGAGACTGAGGTAGAGGTGCAGATTGTAACCAATGCTCCTCGTATTCCTATAGAGGATATTAATAAGGTAAAGGATGAGCTTCGTGACTATACCAAGCGCGTGACGGATGGTAGCACTTCATTTGGTGCTCTTGCTCGTCTTTACTCTGAGGATCCTGGTTCTGCTCGTCAGGGAGGTGAATTGGATTATACAGGTCGTGGTATGCTTGACCCAGCCTTTGCTGCCGTTGCCTTCAACCTTACAGATCCAAAGAAGGTAAGTAAGATTGTTGAGTCAGAGTTCGGATTTCATATTATTCAGCTTATCGACAAGCGAGGTGACAAGATAAAGTGCCGTCATATCCTCCGTAAGCCGAAAGTTCCACAGGCAGCTATCAACGAGGGCTTGCATCGCCTTGACTCTATTGCTGATGATCTTCGTGCCAATAAGTTCACTTTCGAGGAGGCTGCCACATATATCTCTGATGATAAGGACACACGTCTAAGCTATGGTCTTATGGCTAATGTGGATCAGGAGGCTGGTTCGCATACCTCTAAGTTCAAGATGAAGGATCTGCCTACTGAGGTTGCCCGTGCAGTTGAGGGACTTAAGGTTGGTGAGATTTCAAAGGCTTTCACAATGGTAAACTCAAAGGGTAAGACCGTATGTGCTATCGTGAAGCTGAAGTCAAGGACGGAAGGTCATCGTGCAAAGATTACCGAGGACTTCCAGGTGATGAAGAACGTGGTGCTTGAGAAGCGTCGTGAGGAACTCATCCACAACTGGGTGAAGAATAAGATCAAGGATACGTATATTCGTATGGACGATCGCTTTAAGAACTGTAATTTTGAATACGAGGGTTGGGTAAAGAAATGACTACTCGCAAAATAGGAAATATAAACTGGCACAGAACCATCATCCTGATGGGCCTGTGCCTTTTTGGCTTGAGTGTTGTATTCTCTGCCAAGCCACGTCGTCAGCGTGCTGGGGCAAAGAAGGAAGATCCGCGTGTCTATCTGGAACATGCTGATGAACTTGAATACGACATGTACGGTATGCGTCCTGATGTTCAGATTGCAAGAGGTAAGGTGAGGTTCCGCCATAAAGGTGGAATACTTACTTGTGATAGTGCGTATTTCAATGAGCAGAGCAATAGTTTCGAGGCATTCGGAAATGTATTTATGAAACAGGGTGATACCCTTACTTTAAAATCGGAGTGGGCTTGGTATGACGGTAATGATGAACGTGCCGAGGCTCGAAGAAATGTTGTTCTCACGCATCGTAAGTCAAAGCTCTATTGCGATTCGCTCGACTATGACCGTATGTATGGCGTGGCATATTTCTTTGATGGTGGTAAACTTATAGACAAGGGAAGTACGTTGACCTCAGATTGGGGACAGTACAATACCGAGACACGCCAGTCTGTGTTCTATTACAAGGTTCGCCTGAAGAATGACAAGATGACGATGTATTCAGACACGCTCTATTACGATCATCGTACCTCTACGGCTCATATCGTGGGCGATTACACTTCTGATAAGAATGAGAAGGGACCATCAAAGATCGTTAATCAGGGAAACGTGGTATATACCACAGATGGTTACTATAACACCAGCACCGAGGCATCTGTGCTCTACGGACGATCTACTGTGGATAATGAGGACAAGACGATAACGGCTGATAGTTTGTTTTCTGACAGTAAGAAGAAAATAGACGAGGGTTTTGGACGTGTCGTGTATATCGACAAGAAGAACAAGAACCGTTTTGAGGGTAATCATGTCTATTTTGATGAGAATGTCGGATATGGCTTTGCTACAGACTCGGCTGTCGTTATGGATTTCTCGCAAAAGGATACAATGTATATTCATGCAGACTCCCTCAAGCTCTATACCTATAATATAGATACGGACTCTGTGTATCGTGTGATGCACGGCTTTCATAAGGTGAGAGCATATCGCACGGACATACAGGCTGTTTGCGACTCGCTGGTGTTTAACTCTAAGGATTCATGCCTCACGCTCTATAAAGATCCTATTGCATGGAATATGGGACGTCAGGTGCTTGGTGAGATTATGCACGCATATATGCAGGACTCCACAATACGTTATGCCGATGTCATTGGTCAGGCGATGAGCATAGAACGAATGGATTCTGCACACTACAATCAGTTGGCTTCTAAGGAAATGCAGGTGTATTTCCGTGAGGGTAAGGCACGTGAGACCTGGGCTATAGGCAATGTACAGGCGGTATATTATCCTATTGACGATGCTGATACTACGATCATCGGACTTAACTTCCTTGAGACCGACACCATGAAGATGTATCTATCGCCTGAACGTAAACTGGAGAAGATTTGGGCTTCCAAGTCAACAGGAACAATGTACCCAATCACACAGATTCCGCCTGATAAGTTCCGTTTGCCAGCCTTTGCTTGGTTTGACTATATTCGTCCAAAGAATAAGAATGACATTTTCTTATGGAGAGGCAAGGGCAAGGAAAATGAGTTGAAACAAGAGAAGCGCAGGGAAGCGCCGAAGAGAAAATTAGAGTAAAGACCCTCTAAATCTCCCTGCATAGGGAGACTTACATCGCACTCCGGCTCTCCCCCTATGCAGGGGGGGGGGCGGGGAGAGGGTCTGGAAATTAGAGTAATAAGAAAATGGATATCATACAACTTCTGCCAGACAGTGTAGCCAATCAGATAGCGGCAGGTGAGGTGATTCAGCGCCCAGCCTCTGTTATCAAGGAACTCGTGGAGAATGCTATTGATGCAGGTGCCAAGACGATAAAGGTACTTGTGGTGGATGCTGGTCGTACCTCGATACAGATTATTGATGATGGCTGTGGTATGTCTGAGACTGATGCCCGACTGTCATTTGAACGTCATGCCACATCAAAGATACGCAAGGCTGACGATCTCTTCGCGCTCCACACTATGGGCTTCCGTGGTGAGGCATTGGCTTCCGTAGCAGCTGTTGCTCAGGTGACGTTGCAGACACGCAGGGCAGAGGATGAACTCGGTACGAGAATCACAATGGAAGGTTCACGTGTATTGTCTCAGGAGCCTGTAATGTGTGCCGTGGGAAGTAACTTCTGCGTTGAGAATCTTTTCTTCAACGTACCTGCGAGAAGAAAGTTCCTGAAGTCGAATACCACGGAGATGAGCAACATCAACCAGACGTTTGAGCGCATCGTACTCGTATATCCACAAATCTCATTCATTCTCTATAATAATGGTCAGGAGGTAATGAACCTTCCTGCAACCTCGCTCCGTCAGCGTATCATAGATGTCTTTGGCAAGAAGATAAACCAATCTTTGCTTTCGCTTGATACAGCTACCACGCTTTGCAAGATAACAGGATTTGTGGGTAAGCCTGAGAGTGCACGAAAGAAGGGTGCAAAGCAGTTTTTCTTCGTCAACGGACGATACATGAAGCATCCGTATTTTCACAAGGCTGTGCAGATGGCTTTTGAGCGTCTTGTGCCTTCTGGCGACCAGATTCCATATTTCGTATATTTTGAGGTTAATCCAGAGGATATAGATGTCAATATACATCCTGTTAAGACCGAGATTAAGTTTGAGAATGAACAGGCTATATGGCAGATCCTTATGGCTACGGTGCGTGATGCCGTTGGTAAGTTCTCTGGCGTTACGGAAATAGACTTTGACGTAGAAGGTCGTCCTGACATTCCAGTATATAATCCTGAAATGCCGTTGGATGCCCATCAGCCTACTATCGAGATTGATTCTTCTTACAATCCTTTTGCATGCTCTCCCAAAGAGCCTGATGAGCCTCAGTATCTCAAACCGTCACATAGTACTTCTGGAGGAGGTCGTAGCTCTCATGGTGGTGGTATTCCAAGTTCTTCTCTCGGAATTTCCGACTATAAGCCACGCCATAATACACAGGATTGGGAGAACCTATATCAGCCATCGGCTATCAATCTTGATGATACGTCGGATGATGTCGCATTCCAGTCTTCTGATAGTCTCTTTCCTTCTTCGCTAAATGATGAAGAGGAAGAACAGACCGCTTTGCTTAATCGTGGTCATGAGCATCTTCAGTATAGTGGTAGGTATATCATGACTCAGGTTGAGGGAGGCGTGATGCTGACAGACCAGTACAGGGCTGATGTGCGTATTCTTTTTGAATATTACATGCACAATCTTGAAACAAGAACTTCAAGTACGCAGAAGATACTTTTCCCAGAGGTCGTTCAATTTCCACCGTCTTATTCTCCTTACCTCTCAACGGCTATCAGCGAGATGTGTAGTCTTGGCTTTGAGATAAGCGAAGAGGGCAACGGCAGTTATTGCGTATCGGGAATACCTGGCGGACTTGCAGGACTTGATGCTGTCACACTCGTCAACGAACTTGTTAGTGCGGTTGTGGAATATGGCTCTGACGTGAAATCGGAGATAAACTCATTCCTTGCCTTGCAACTTGCTCAGCGTGCTGCTACGCCATACGGTGAGATATTGTCACAGGAACAGATGGAAAGTCTCATAGAACGCCTTCTTGCTTGCGAGAACTATCGATACACACCTGATGGCAAGACTGTGACCGTAATTCTCACAAATAGTGAGATAGAGCAACGTTTTTAGCGCGTTTATGCAAAAATGAAAGTTTTTCGTAAAAAAGTTTCAAAAAAATTTGGCAGTCTCGCAAAAATGTAGTACCTTTGCACTCGCAATTCGGAAATATCTCTTCCGGGCGTTTAGCT